>CP039460.1:987500-1222500 GCA_004843345.1 Acetobacteraceae bacterium | reverse complement strand
TCGGCTTGATTGGCAGCGCTTGCATTCGTAAGGGCTGACATTGCAGTTTCTAATTTCTGCCGAGCAACATCAACTGACAAATCTGCGACCTCTTGCACTTGAGATGCAAGCACCGTCACTGATTTAGGTGTAATTTGAGCAAAGCCAGAACTAACAAAAATATTTCTTACCGCTTCACCACCCTGAAACAAGGTAACAACTCCGGCTCTTAAAAAAAGGCACGTTTTCTCGTGCCCTTCCAAGGCACCGAGATCGCCTTCCGATCCCGGCACAACAACCATATCGTACTCCCCATTACACCATTCTTTATGGGGCGAAAGAAGCTCGAGCTGAATGGCCATTATTTATGTCCTTCTTTTTGAAGCTTAGCAGCTTTTTCAACAACATCTTCAATAGAACCAACCATATAAAAGGCATTTTCAGGAAGGGAATCGTATTTACCTGTTAAAATTTCTTTAAAAGAACGAACTGTGTCTTCAATTGAAACAAATTTACCAGGCGCCCCTGTAAAAATCTCCGCCACATGGAAAGGCTGAGAAAGGAAAAGCTCAATCCGGCGAGCCCTTGCAACAACAGCCTTATCTTCTTCAGAAAGCTCATCAATTCCGAGGATAGCAATAATATCTTGTAAGCTTTTATATTTCTGGAGTGTTTGCTGGACTTCAGATGCTACCGCATGATGTTCTTCGCCGGCGATTCTCGGCGTCAAAGCACGAGATGTAGAAGCCAACGGATCAACCGCTGGATAAATCCCTTTTTCTGTTAATGCACGGTTAAGAACCGTTGTGGCATCCAAATAAGAGAATGTTGCCACAGGGGCTGGATCAGTAAAGTCATCGGCTGGAACGTAAACGGCCTGAACAGATGTAATAGAACCATTTTTCGTAGAGGTAATACGCTCCTCAAGGCCACCGACATCACTTCCTAATGTTGGCTGATAACCAACGGCAGAAGGGATACGACCTAATAAGGCAGAAACTTCTGCTCCTGCCTGAACGTAACGGAAAATATTATCCACAAAGAAAAGTACGCTTTGCTTTGCAACATCACGGAAATACTCCGCCATAGACATTGCACTAAAAGCAACACGGGAACGTGGACCTGATGGGTCATCCATCTGACCATAAACAAGCGCAACACGTGATTCTCTAGAGCTGTTATTTTCGTCAATCTTAATAACACCTGCATCCTTCATTTCATGATACAGATCGTTACCTTCACGGGTACGCTCGCCAACCCCTGCAAAAACAGAAACACCGTCATAAGCATGCGCAATATTATTAATCAGCTCTTGAATAATAACCGTCTTACCGACACCAGCACCACCAAAAAGACCTGTTTTACCACCTTTTAAATAGGGGCAAAGCAAGTCAATCACTTTAATACCTGTTGGCATAATCTCAGGAACAGCAACTTGTTCTTCAAAGGAAGGCGCCTGACGATGAATCGGAAGATATTCCTCAGATTCAATAGGACCACGCTTATCAATTGGGTCACCCAAAACATTCATCATTCGGCCGAGAATACCTGGACCAACAGGAACTGTAATAGGTCGCCCCAAACTGCGAACCTTCATTCCACGCTGAAGACCATCTGTTCGCCCCATAGAAATGGTACGTACCTGCCCCTCACCAATTCCCAAAAGGACTTCAAGGGTTAAATCACGATCTCCACCAAGATCTGCGGCCGTGCCAATGACTTCAAGAGCCGTATAAATTTCTGGTGCGGAACCATTTTCAAATTCAACATCAATAACAGGCCCCTGAACCTGGACAATATGTCCAATCGCCTGATCTTTATTATTTATTTCTGACACCTATTCTATCTCCTGAAGCTATGCGGGAATTCTAACGCAAGGTTTAATAAAGTCTATCCTCTTTTAGGCCTCGATAAAGCTATCTATCCCCAACAGCCGCGGCACCCGCCACAATTTCACTAAGTTCTCTTGTAATATTATTTTGACGCATTCTGTTATATTGCAGGCTAAGCGAATCAATCAACTTGTTTGCATTACGGCTTGCACCATCCATAGCCACCATTCTGGCTCCCTGAACGCCTACCGCATTTTCAAGCAAGGCATGATAAATTCTTACCTTTAGATTAACAGGCAGGAAGGCTTCTAGCCATCCTGCCTGCGAAGGCTCATACTGCTGCTCCTCAAGCACCGCCTCTTCAACAACATCGGCATCAGACTCAGAAGCCAGAGGGGGGACAAGGGAAACTGTCTGTGAAATCTGCAACATTGCATTCACAAAACGGTTATTAATTAATAAAACGCGAGAAAACGTACCTTTATTTACTTCTTCAACAACAAAATCTGCAATTCTAGCAGCTTGTTCTTCTTGCTCTTCAAGCTTTTCTTTTGCAAGCTCCGTTTCAATAATTAGATTTCCAAAACCTGCCTTCAGAATCTGACCAGCTTTTTTACCAACCAAATAAAGAGAAGACTCTTGGCCTTCAGCTTTCGATCGTTGAATTTCAGCCTTTAAGTGACGTACAATATTAATATTATACGCTCCAGCCAAACCACGATTTCCGGAAACAACAATAAAAAGTGTCTTGTTGCCTTTTCCACCCGTGAGCAGAGGAAGATCAATGGACTCAACAGAAGTAGAAGCTCCAGCTTTCATCATAGAAGCCATCTTCTCAATGTAAGCCCTTGCACCAGACATATTAAGCTGAGCACGATTAAGCTTTGAGGCTGAAACAAGCCTCATAGCCTCCGTAATTTTGCGGGTGGATTTAACACCCGCAATTTTAAGTTTAAGCTCCTTTAAAGAGGACATTCTGTCTCTCCTCCGCCTTAATTACTGGTCTCAAACTCTTTAACCAATCCACCAAGAAGCGTTTTCATTTGCTCTTCGATTTCAGGGGTTAACTTAGCTTCTTTGACGAGAAGAGATTTAAGATCTTTTCCTGCACCAGATTTTAAAGCCAACAAAAGAGATTTTTCAAAATCGACAACTTTTTCCAATGGAACTTTATCCAAGAATCCCCTTGTTCCTGCATACAAAACAACAACTTCTTCCGCTGTCGTCAGAGGGCTATCTGGATTCTGCTTTAAGAGCTCCATTAAACGAGCACCACGCTCCAAAAGACGACGTGTTGTACTATCAAGATCGGATGCAAATTGAGAAAAGGCAGCCATTTCACGATACTGCGCCAACTCTAACTTCATTGGGCCAGCAACTTTTTTCATATCTTTTGTCTGCGCAGCGGAACCGACACGAGAAACGGAAAAACCAACGTTAATAGCAGGACGGAAGCCCCCACTAAACAATTCACTTTCCAAAAAGATCTGTCCATCTGTAATAGAAATCACATTCGTCGGAATATAGGCAGAGATATCATTCGCCAAGGTTTCAACGATAGGCAAGGAAGTTAAAGACCCACCACCTTTTTCATCGGAAAGTTGCGCTGAACGTTCCAACAAACGTGAGTGAAGGTAAAAAACATCCCCTGGATAAGCTTCACGTCCTGGAGGACGGCGCATCAACAAGGACATTTGACGGTAAGCCATAGCTTGCTTGGTCAAATCATCATAACCAATCAAAGCATGCATCCCATTATCGCGGAAATACTCACCCATTGCGGTACCTGAATAAGGCGCAAGATACTGCATGGAAGCAGGATCAGAACCCGTTGCCGCCACAATAATTGTATATTCCAAAGCACCCTGCTCTTCGAGCTGACGAACAATATTCGCAACAGAAGCACGCTTCTGACCAATTGCAACATAAATGCAATACATGGACTTTTTAGGATCATTTTCTGCATTGACTGATTTTTGAGAAATAATCGAATCAAGCAAAACAGTTGTCTTACCTGTGTTACGATCCCCAAGAACCAACTCACGCTGACCACGCCCAATCGGAATAAGCGCATCAATGGATTTAATACCCGTTACCATCGGACTATCAACAGACTTACGATCCATAACGCCTGGCGCTGCCACTTCAGCAGGGCGATATTCCACATCCTTCAGCGGACCTCGACCATCAATTGGATTTCCAAGCGCATCAACAACACGCCCTAAGAGCCCCTTACCCACTGGCACTTTGACAATCTCACGGGTTCTAAGGACACGATCGCCCTCTAAAAGCCCTTGACCATCACTAAAAAGAATAACGCCCACACAGTCTTCTTCCAAATTAAAGACCATTCCACGCAACCCTGTTCGCTCAAAAACCACGAGCTCACTTGCCATAACTTCAGGCAAACCGTAGACACGAGCAATCCCGTCACCGACGGTTAAAACAACACCGGCTTCAGATGCGAGTTCCGGCTTATCAAAGGATTCGATTTCCTTTTTAATAATTTCAGAAATCTCCGCTGGACGGATACCCATCAAACTTCTCCCTTAAAGGCGTTTTTCAGGCGGTTAATCCGCCCTTTCAAAGACGTGTCATAAAGCTGAAAACCGACCTGCACAACAGCACCTCCAAGGAGGGAAGGATCGATTTCCTCAAAAATACGAGGGGACTGATACCCCATTTCCTTGAGCGAAGCCCACAATTGATCTTGCTGCGCCTCACTCATCTTAACTGGCGTCAGTACCTTAACAGGCACGACCCCCTGAACCTTATCCGTAAGATAAAGCACAGCTTCTAAAATCTCTGGAAGAATTGAAAGACGTCCTCGCCTTACAATCAATTTTAAAAAATTTGTAAAAACAGGATGGAGCTCACACTGCGCCGCAACCTCCGAAACGATACGCTCACGCGCCTCAAGCTTCAGAGCCAAATCAGCAATAAAACTTCTCAATGAAGACTCTTCATCAAGAAGATTCTTCAGAGTAACGACTTGCGGAACGACCTCATTTAGCAGATTTTTCTCTACCGCACAGCTATAGAAAGCTTTCGCATAACGCCGCGGCAAAATTTCAGGAACCTTAAATATAGGCCCCTTAGAATCTTGTTCTAAAGTCGAGGTAGATATGACATTCTGGTCTTTCAGGCTCATACTCCACCGTAATAAAATGAGATTTAAAATTACCTCAGCCTGAAGATATAGAAAATATGCCTAAAATTAAGACTGAAGCTCAAAAATATAGTCTATAACGAAAATGGAGCGGGCGAAGGGAATCGAACCCTCATCGGAAGCTTGGAAGGCTACTGCATTACCACTATGCTACGCCCGCTTAGGAAATTCATTATCTTCTTGCTTTCTAGCGCTCCTCTTCCATTCGGGCAAGAGAATATTTGTAAAAAAAGTATTTTCCACAAAAAAATCTAACATTTCTTCTAATCTTTCAAAGCTTTATTAAAGCCTTTTTACAAAGAACAACGCTAAATAAATCTCGACAATACCTTACATGAAATTAACAACTCTTTAATCTTTTTAAAAATCATCTTGACTTATTTTTTAAAATCGTCCCTTTTAGGGGCATTCGACTGACCGAAGCATTTTACTTTGTTGAAAAATCCGATTCGGTTTGTTATAGGGGTGTAGCTCAATTGGCTAGAGTGCCGGTCTCCAAAACCGGAGGTTGCGGGTTCGAGACCCTCCACCCCTGCCATCTCTTTCTAATTTCTGAAATCTGAGAAATTCTTAGAAAAAGTTAAGTTCTCTTTTAATTTTATGAGATTACTCTTCCCTTCCCTTTTCGCTTTAGGGTAAAGGATTATGTAAATACCCTAAAAATTTAAGAATAACTTTCAGATTCTCTGAATCTATTCTTCTATTTTCAATCGAATTAACTGTTGTTTGTTAAGGAG
Organism: Acetobacteraceae bacterium; assembly: GCA_004843345.1. Lineage (NCBI taxonomy): Bacteria > Pseudomonadati > Pseudomonadota > Alphaproteobacteria > Acetobacterales > Acetobacteraceae > Acetobacteraceae bacterium. Next base: position 1,216,783 of record CP039460.1, on the reverse strand, counting down.
CGACATTGGCAGCTAAAAATAAAATCTCTAACCAGAATGCTGTGCATGAAGGCTTTCTTACCCGCTGTGTTAATTATCTTAAACAGGTGATTACGCTTGCTAAACGTGTGACATGGCCTAACCGTCGGGCAACTGTTACGACGACGATTGCCGTTATGGTTATGGTCACTATTACCTGTATTTTCTTTCTCGCGGTCGACCAACTTATTGGCCTTGGCCTTCACACTCTCTTTCAGATCGGAGGATAGTCTCCATGGCAAAACGCTGGTATGTCGTCCATGTTTATTCTGGCTTTGAAAAAAAGATTTCAGAATTTATTACAGAGCAAGCTGCAAAAAAGGGTTTAACTGATCAATTCGAAGAAATTCTTATTCCTTCTGAACAAGTCACCGAAGTCCGTCGTGGTAAAAAGGTCAATGCGGAACGTAAGTTCTTCCCTGGATACATTTTGGTAAAAATGGATCTCACGGATGAAGCATGGCATTTGGTTAAAGACACCCCAAAAGTAACAGGCTTTCTTGGTGGTCGAAACCGTCCTGTCCCCATTAGTGCAGCCGAAGCAAAACGCATTGTTCAACAAGCCCAAGAAGGCATTGAGCAAGCACCTAAATCTGCTATTAACTTTGAAGTCGGTGAGCAAATTCGTGTCTCTGACGGTCCTTTTGCCTCCTTTAATGGATCGGTTGAAGAGGTAGATATAGAGCGGCAACGCCTTAAAGTCACTGTCTCCATTTTTGGACGGGCAACTCCTGTTGAGCTCGAATATACACAGGTTGATAAGCTATAATTTTCTTATAAGCCTAAAATGCAAAACCCCAAATCTTGAGAAGATTTGGGGTTTTTAAGATTTATAAAAATAAAAACATCCTGAAGATCAGATCAGTCCAAATTCTTTCAAAGCTAAACGGAAATTCACATGCTCACTTTCCCGGTGAGACTGAGAAAGTTTCAACAGTGCAAAGCGCTGCAAAGATTCTAATCCCTTCCATTGAGGCAGTGTAATTTCTTTATTCACCATTTTTTTAGCTAGCTTTTCAATCTTTTCAGGAATGGCATCAGCCTTTTGCCAAAGATCGAAGCGTGGGTCAGTAAGCGCCTTAACCTCTTCTCCCGCAGCCTGTTTCACAGCCTCACGAACGAGTTTTGCATAATGCTGACTGCTCTCTGCATCCCCTGTACAAGGCGCATTAAAAAGCATTTTACGTTGCTCTTGGGAAAGCTTTCCCCATTGTTCCAAGCTCATTTTTATCCGCGCAAAATCAAGCTTACGACGCATAGACATTGAGATACGATGGAAAGATCTCACAGAATTACCTTCAAAATCAAAAACTTTTGGGCTTTCTGTCATGATGGATAACTCCTAAATCTAACTTTTTAAAAAGAGAGTCGTTCTGGCTGAGAAAAAATCATCTTTCGCTTTCCTTGAGCTGGCGCCAGCAACGTAAGGCCTGATTGCCTTGCTAACCTTACCGCATAAGCACTTGGAGCAGAAATAGCGACCAAACAATGCATTCCAGCGAGAACAGCCTTTTGCGTCATTTCATATGAACAACGACTGGTTAAACAGCAAAATCCCTCATTCATCGCAATATTGGCGTACTTCAAAGCCCCAATCAACTTATCCAACGCATTATGCCGGCCAATATCTTCACGGACATAAAGGATATTTCCCTGTCTATCAGCCCAAATTGCCGCATGCAACATGCCTATCTCTTGATTTAAAATCTGAGAATCGCGCATCTCATTAACCACTTTCTCAATAATAGAAAGAGAATAACGTCCCTTCTCTGATTCTTCTAAGGCTATAACTGGCAAAGAGGCATCAAAAAGACTCTCCTCTTTACTCCCGCATAAACCACATGCGCTTCCTGCAACTGTTGCTCGGCTAGATCCCCGCAACAGCTTACGAAATGGCTCAATCGCAATTTCGATATTGAGATCTATCCCCTTTTCCCCACAGGAAAGAGATACATTTTTAAGATCTTCCCTTCCTTGAATAATCCGCTCTGACAAAGAAATCCCTAGTGCGAAATCTTCTAAATCCAAAGGCGTGACCATCATCGTGCCATGTTCAAAAGCACCATTATAATGAAGCGTCACAGGCAACTCTTCAGCCAACAAACGCTCCCTCGGAAGCATTTCCTCATCATCTGTCGGAAATACACCTTCAAACCTGCTTCCAGCCTGCTCAAAACGTTTTTCAAGCGTTTTGAGCGTGGTGGGAGGAAGCTTTTTCTCTTCAGTCACTTTTTTCCCTCCCAACAAAATAAGAAGTCAATCTTATTCCTTTTTCGCTGTTTTTTCCATCTTCTTCTGTTCTTGTGCAAGTTTCTGGTTAGCTGAAGAAATCATTTGTGCCTGCCGCATCTCTTTCTCAGCTTCATCTGCCTCTTTTTCAGTTTCTGAAATTTCGGCCACTTTTACATCAGCCTTAGGATGAAGGTCTTTTGCCATAAAATTCGCAGTATCCTGCGCCCAGTTTGCAATCCCTTGACTTAACAAGTCAATTTCAGTTTGGACACTGCTTCCTGCCGTCTTTTCAGACTTCCATGAAAACCGATGCGTCTTAGCAGACAAACGTTTACCAGAACGATCATGCAGGGTGAAAGAAGCTAGCCCATCGAGAACAGCATACCCTTTTTCATCCAAAGAAAAACGGTCAATACTCAAATCAACCCCGATACGAGCTTGCTCTGCGACCATATTATTTTGACGGTAAACAAGCTCATTTGGCAAAGCCTGCGCTAAATCCCGCTTAAAAGCCTCAGCAATTTGAGCAGGCAGAGGTTCACTCCAAGAAGCCTTTGTCAAAGTAAGCTGGTAAGGCCCAGCATTTTTCACCATGACATCCCGATCCAGAGATGCCGGTACAAAAGGCAAAAAGACTTTAATCGGACCCATTTTTTCTGATTCTTGAACAACCTGCATGGGCTTTTGCACAAGACTATAAAAATGTGGGGTAGAATTAAAACAGCCCGCCAAGGCAAACCCTAAAAAGGAAATGCCCAGTGCTGGTTTTCTAACGATTGTTTTCATCCAATTCATTTTTGGCACTCCTTTAATGTCTGCCAACGATTACGGCATTTGGGTGATAGCTAAGATAGGAAAGAAGTTGACGCAAGGTCGTCACCATTTCATTCATCTGCACCACCATATTCTGAACATTGTGATGTAAATCAGAATCTCCACTCAACGCATCAAGGAAGGTTGAAGCGCTTGCCATCGTTTTATTGGCTTGTGCTGTCAACGCAGGCAGATTTTTATCTGTCGTACTCAGCAACTTACTCAAAGATCTCAAGGAATCACGCAACGCCTTAATGGTTTGCTCTGTATCTGGATTATTGACAATTTTGCTCGTTCCTCCCAACAGACCATTTAAATTATTGGCAATCTGCTCCAACGGCATTTTCGAAATTTTATCCGAAATTTTAGAGACATTATCGATAATGGCATTGACACCGCCTGGATCTCCCGGAATGACAATTGCACCGTCATTTTCATAAACCAATTTAGGATCTTTTGGCTTAGGCCCAAAGGAAAGCGCAATCACAGTCTCTCCCGTTAGCATGCTGCCACTTGTCACAGAAGCACGAAGACCATCCCGTAAGAAATCAAGCAGATGCGCCTTGTGCTTTTCAATATCGCTTTGATTTAGAACGCCCACTTTTGCCACGCGTCCTGGCTCAAGCATCATCTCAATACGAACCCTCGCTTTGTTTTTGCATGTATCCGCACAAAGATCGAGCGCAACATTACTGACAACACCAATTTGAACACCGAACATGCTGACAACGCTGCCTTTGGCCAGACTTCCAACAGAGCTATCGACGTAAGTAACCACTTTAATCCGCTCTTTATATCGGGTGCTTTTTGCATCACTTTCGGAATTGTAAAGCCAAAAAACACTGTCTGGTTCGGCAGGCGCACCACCGTTCCCTGTTAGGCTATCTTCCATAACAGGAGGGCCAAAGGCGATCCCGCCACTTAGTAAGGCTTGTAAAGATTCAAGCTGTAATTTAAAAGCGCCCCCACTAAAGCCAACTTCAACACCAGAAGCATTCCAGCAACGGCTTCCAACGCGCAAATAACGATCATAAGGCTTACGGACAAAAATCTGCACCATCATCGGACCGATACCATCATTTGGTGTTGTGTAGCCTAAGACCTCACCAACATTCAAATCACGATAAAATACTGGTGCACCTGAAGGGCTTCCACCAAGAGCTCCCAAAGAAGGCGTCATAACCCAGAAATTCGTCCCTGGCTGATCCCAACGGCGTCCTGGAGGAGTTTCCAAACCGACAAAACTGGTTTTTGCTTCCGCATGCTTCGCATTTGGAGGGCCGGGATCCATCGCAATATAAGAACCGCTCATAATGGTTTCTAAACCGCTAATTGTACCGCCGCTAACTTGCGGACGGACAATCCAAAAACGTGTTTTATCTGTTAGAAAATGCGTTGCATTTCGAGACATTTTAACAAGAACCTGCACATGGGTCAGATCATCTGCAAGCTTAACCTCTTTAACCGTTCCCATAGGAACAGCCAAATCCTTTACCTGCGTTTGCCCTGGATTTAAGCCATCCCCAGATTCAAATGAAATCGTAATTTCAGGCCCTTGGCTGGAAAAATAATGCCACGCCATCCAAAGTGAAATCCCAATTGCAATAACGGGAATAACCCAAAGAACCGAAACCCGAGTTGGACGCAAAATAGCATCTTCATCCTCGTCTTCCTGAAAGCGCTCGCTAATTTGCTCTCCTGATTCATATGCCCTTCGAGAATGATGAGGCCTAGGATTTTCATTTGAACTGTTTGGATCTGGGAATTCAGTCATTTTATTTCTCCAAGCTGCATATTCATCCTTTTATCGCCCCTACATGGTAATATGATCATGATCGCTTCTTCATCTTGATAGTTGGTGATGGCGCTGCTTTTTCCACGATCGCTTCACACCTCTGACACGTTTCTCAATGCTCTGGAACTCTTCCTCTGTCATACTCTCAAGTCCCGTACGGTTTTTACCTGCGGCATCCCACAATCCCCGAGGATCATACATCATTGCTGAGAAAATTGTGAGAATAACCACCAAGGCAAAGAAAACCATTCCAGGTCCCGGGATCACCTTTGCCAGAAAACCAAAACGTACCATCCCTGTTAAAATTGAAATCATAAAGGGGTCAATCATTGACCAACGTCCAATAGCTTCAACCAGACGGTAGAGCTTTGTCAGCCCTCTTAATTGCCAAGCAGACTGACGCTCCTGCACCGAAAGCATCAAAGCCAATGAAGCAATCTTCAAAACAGGCACTGTCACAGATGCAAACAAAACCAATATTGAAAGGGAATAAAGCTCATTTTGCCAAAGCTCAATGACCCCTTCGATAATTGTGCTAAATTGACCTTTACCCATTTTATAAAAGGCCATCACAGGAATAAAGTTAGCTGGCAAGTAAAAAACAGCAGCTGCGAGCAGAAAAGCTGAACAACCCACAACCCCATCATATTTACGTTTACGCAAAACCTGCCCGCATCTTGGGCAGTCCCCCATATCCTGCTCTAAATCAACATATTGATGATTTTTCAAAACAAGGTGGCACGAAGAACAAGAAAGCATCTGAGAAGTTGGCGGAACTGGCTGATGCGCCACATCGATGATATTTTTAGCCGCCCCAGGCAGAAGGGGAATTTTTTCCCAAACCAAACGTTCATCGAATGTGGTATCTGCTGCTGCCATTGTAATCATAAGAATACCGAGCATCCACCCCGTCGGCATAATCGTAACCGTTGCCAAATCAACCAGCTTAGAATAGGCGACACACAGTCCAATCACATACACACCAACCATCGCCCATGTCCTCAGACGAAGATACCAAGCAAGCAAAATTGCTGTCCATGGTGGCATTTTCCCAGGCTGATTTGCGTAATATAAGATACCGCTCTGCAATAAAACAACGAGCCAAGGCATCACCACAGAGGCAATTAAAACGATAATGCCAATCAGCATAAACCCGAAATTAAGGTGCATTAAACGGATCGGACCTGTCAACAACGTGACCGTATTCACACGTCCCATAACATCCAAAGTCATCATCGGAACGAAAAGCATCGCAGCTAAAAGCGCAAGAGAGGTAATGCAAAAAGCTGTTGCCGCATGGAAATGCGAAACTTTACGCCTTCGGGCTAACGTATCGTCACAACGAGGACAATGTGCGACTTGCCCAGGCTTTAAAATTGGAAGACGTAAAAATAAGCCACAACTTTGGCATTCCACCATCCCTTTAACAACACGGAGATGAAAATGTCCTTTATAATTTAAAGTAGGCGTATAACGACGCAAGCGATGCCACACACGGTGGATAACGATAACGACCAGCAAAAAGGCTGTCTCTTTAAAAGCCTGCCACTTCGTCATATTTTGAGGATTTTTTGTCACAAGCCTACCACTATACAAACCAATATCCCTAGTTAATATTGAGATTACGCACAAATTGCAGAAACTTTAAAGAAGCATCTCTCAAAAAAGTAAAAATACAGGAAGTTTTATTTTCAACTGTTGCTTGAAGCCCCCCTTATGGGCTAAGAACAGATTCCATAATGTCTGTGCCGATGTAGCTCAGGGGTAGAGCAACTGATTCGTAATCAGTAGGTCGTAGGTTCAATTCCCACCATCGGCACCATGCATATCCAGAAAAATAATTTTCTGCTTTAATTCCCATTTAAGAAGAAATTTTAGCGAATTCCAAAAAAAATACCCCCTTTTCTAGGAGTATTTCTTTAACTTTTTTTTGGAAAGAATGAGTGTTACAGGTTTTTTTCAATTGAACCTTTGGCTTTAATTTCTTCCACAACCGCTTTAGGATTTTTAAGGATATTGATTAAAGCGTCTGTCCACAATTCGACAGAATCAGGATTTTGACCTGTCAAAAGGATACTCCCTTCGGTTGTAACATCTTCAACAATGAAAGGCTGCCAATTTTCCTCACTTTTATACTCTGCCCCTTGCGCCTTTAAGAGTGTCTCAGACAAAAAAGGAAGGGTTCCGACCAGTTTTAATTTTTTCAAGAACTGATCCTCTGGCAACTCAGCCGTTTTATAGGTACGCCCATGATCCATCGTTTTAAGAATGGAAACAGGAAGAAGGGAATGATCCAAACTGAGTTTTGATCCTGCCTCTTCACTGTTACGGAAAGCGGTTACCGCTTTTCCTCGCACCAAAGGTGCTCCCTTGTTATCCATAACAGATTTTAAAGCAATCACACTTTGAGAGGTAAAACCCATCGGTTTTTTCAATCTGTCTGCCTCTTTTAACAGACGAATAGAATCTTGATCATTTACGAGATCAAAGAACATGCCATAACTGGAGGTATAGCAAATAGCATCGTAATCTGCTGCCTTCACCTTTGCTAAGGGCAAAGTCTGGGAAAAGGCCTTTTGCGCCTCAGCATCTTTTTTAAATTCTTTGGTATATTTTGTGGCAAAATCACTGTTAATGCTGCGGGGGTCAATTGGTGGTTTTCCACCTTTAACAGAGGCCAACGTGATACTTGCCCCTTCTTTCTTCAAAATCTCATAAGGCGCTGCGAGAGACTGAAGCCAAACCCCGCTCGCTCTTGGCGACTGTCCAGCAATTTTTGCTTCAGAAGAAAGAACAAAAAGAATATTTTTGTTTTTCAAAGGTAAGGTTGCTGAAGCTGCGCTTTCAGAAACTTTCTGTTCTTCCTGTGCTGCAAAAGCCACCCCAAAAGAATGAGCCGAAAAGAACGCAACTGTTAACGCAAGAAAACAGTTTCTTAATTTATACATATCAGTCACACCTAAATCGTGATGGCTTAAAAGATGAGTTTAACACTCTCTTCTAAGATTAAACAATTCATTCTGGGATTTAAGACACTGTTACGTTAAAATTTCAGCAAGACGATCTGCGACAAGAGCCGCAGAAGCAGGATTTTGCCCTGTAAGCAAATGTCCACCGTCCTCCGTTAAATCTTCCACCATAAACGGATACCAATTTTTTTTATGCACATAATCCGCACCACTCCGTTTCAGCATCCGCTCCACCAAAAAGGGAACACTGCCACGCAAACGTAATAAGGTTGCATATTCTGGAGAAGGCAGAAAAGAAATTAAATATGTTAGAAAATTTCCAAAGCGTAAAAAACGATAAGGCACAAAACCCAGCATACGAAGCAACGCTAAAGCAGCTTCTTCGCTGTTGCTAAAGCCTGTTACTTTCTTCCCTTCGACAAAGGATTCTCCTGAACGCTTTTGTACATAGCGCAATGCGCCAACAGCATGTCCAATCAAGGCGAGGGGTTTTCCTAAATCAATGATTGTTTCAATAAAACGAATAGACGTCGGATTACTTACCAAATCAAAAAGTACCCCATGCCCCCCTGGAAACAAAACAGCATCAAAATCCTCTGGTTTCATCTCTTCGAGCCGATTTGTTCTCTGCAATGCCCTCTGAGCACGATCATTCAGATCAAATTTTTCTGTATAGTAAGTTAAATATTGAGGCAGACGACTATCTGGATCAACAGGAACCTCTCCCCCCTCTGGGGTTGCAAAAACAACCTCAATATGACGGCCTGTTAAAATTTCATAAGGGGTGGCGATTGTCTCAAACCACGCCCCCGTCCCCCAAGAAGAATCACCTAACTGGCTACAAGAAGTCATAACAAAGAGAACTTTAGGTTTTATTTTAGGCTTCATTTTGTCTCTTTGATAACTCCCTGATTTTAAAACTTTCCGCTTTATACCTCTTCAAATGAGAGGCGTTTTCGTTAACCCTTCTGCATTCCAAGCATTCATGCCCCCCTCTAAAATAAAAATTTCTCCCGCTGTTAATTTTTTAAATAAAGGATAATTCTGCTCACCTGTCCGTTTTCCAGAACGGCATGTGATTAAAATGTCTCCTTCCAAACACGGAACAAATGTCATCAAAAGGCTCAAAGGAATATTCTTTGCACCTTCAATCCGATCCGCAGCAAACTCTTCAGGTTCTCTAATATCAACCAATGTGACCTGATTTTGTATCAAAGTAAGCGCTTCGTCTGGTTTTTTTAAAATAGGCATCTTCTTTTCCCACTCTTTCAAAAGTCTCTTTTAGAAACTAAAGCATTTTGTACCAAAAAAGAAACGACATCTAAAAAATCCTTCTTTCTTTTCCTAAAGAAATGCTTTTATTTTTAAGAATTCAAAAAGGATTAAATCTCCAACAAAATACGGAAAAATATCTATGCCAATAAGCCGCAACGATGTCACCGAAAAAATCATTACTGCCAAGGCAAGTAAAAAACTGGAATGGGCTGATATTGCGCTCCAAATTGGTGCAAATAAAGGAAAAACTGTTGCGGGCTGCCTCGGACAAGCCATTTTTCCGACAAAGCAAGCGGAAATGCTCGCTCGTATTTTCGATCTCAATGAAGAAGAGACAAAACTTCTCACCCTTCCGCCAGATCTGACCTCTCCGCATACACTTAAAAATGACGCACTCATCGCCAGCCTCCATGAAATTATCGACCGGTATGGCTCTGCGATTAAAGAAATGGTCAATGATAGTTTAGGAGAAGGAACATTGAGAGTACATGACTTAAATATTGATACACACCTTAATACCGACCAACTCTCTCAATATGTTCAAATCATTTTAGACACAAAGTTCCTGCCAAAAGAATCCTAAATCTGCCCTTGCAAAGAAAAAGAAAGAACCAATCTAGAGTAAGCACACAATTTTCCCTTTCTTTTTCAGTCAACAGAAGATTACCTTATGACAAGCTTATTTGATCCTATAAAACTCGGCGCAATTGAGGCTAAAAACCGTATTTTAATGGCACCACTGACCCGTGGACGTGCTACCCGTGAGGCTATGCCGACGCCCATTATGATCGAATATTATCAACAACGCTCCGATGCTGGCCTTATTATTTCTGAAGGTGTCGCCATCAGCCCTCAAGGATATGGCTGGATCAATGCACCTGGCATCTGGAATAAAAAACAAATCGAAGCTTGGAAACCCATCACAAAAGCCGTTCATGAGAAAGGCTCTAAAATTGTTGCCCAACTTTGGCATATGGGACGTATGGTTTCCCCTGGCGTAACGGATGTTCCTGCTGTCGCTCCCTCTGCGATCCAACCCCCTGGAATTGCCCATGGCTCTAATGGCAAAAGTCCTTATGCAACCCCAAAAGAGCTCACGACTGAAGAGATTCATCAAATTGTAAAAGATTATGGTATCGCTGCAAAACATGCCATGGAGGCTGGTTTTGATGGTGTGCAACTTCACGGCGCTAATGGCTATCTTGTTGACCAATTTCTCCGTGATTCAACAAACCACCGCGAAGATGAATATGGTGGAACACCTCAAAAGCGCTTACGCTTTTTAAAAGAGGTTGTCGAAGAACTTATCGCAGCAATTGGCGCAGATCGTGTTGCTGTCCGCCTCTCTCCTAATGGCGTGATTCAAGGATGTGTTGATTCTCATCCTGAACAAATTTTTGTCCCTGCTGCGGAGCTTCTCCAAAAGCTTGGCGTTGCTTGGCTTGAGCTTCGTGAAGGCAGTGAGCACGATAGTTTTGATATGGTCGAAGACACAGACCAGCCAAAACTTTCCCCTGAAATTCGCAAAGTCTTTCGCAACCCACTCATTCTTAATGGTGACTATGATGGTAAGACTGGAGAAGAAGCTGTCCAATCTGGCAAAGCCGATGGAATCGCCTATGGTCGCCTCTATATTAGCAATCCAGACCTTGCAACACGTTTCAAAAAAGGATTGCCTATTGACCGTAAATTAGAGCCGTTGGTTTTTTATGCCGCTTACAAAGATGACAAAGCAACCGGCTACACAGACTATCCTTTTGCATCTTAGAAATAAGCATCTTTAAGAAAAACTTTAAAAGTTATAGTCTCGAATGAGGGCTATGCCTTTTTCTTTTTCAAGATTAAAGAAGTGCATCGCTCTATAACAATAAGTGGATTAAGTCTTGCTACTTCACGGAGGACGGGATGTTCGAATTTCTTTATTCTTTATTTTGGGGCTGGTATATGACGGCGCCTTTAGACCTTAATTGGCCTTAAGCCTTCTTTACAAAAACAAAAACCCTCTCTTTGCTAAAAGATGAGGGTTTTTTATTGCCTCGTAAAAACTAAATTTAAATCATAAATAGACGTAAGATCCGGCGGAGTCTTACAATCTATCCTTCTTTCTATCCCCAGAATCTGTGGATAACTAAAAAACCATTAGGGAAAACAACGATGGTAAACACTTCTAAGAAAAAAGATGCAGGCTTACAAACATATAGCCGTCGTCAAGCCCTCAATGGACTCGCTTTTGCAGGGCTGTCCGGAATTTCTTTTTTCACACAGCCCAAAAGACTCTCTGCCGATCCCCTTCCTAAATCCCCCACAAGCACTGCGCTAAATTCGCATCAATGGCGTCCCAAAATACATTTCACAGCCCAAAAAGGCTTTATGAATGATCCTTGTGGTCTCATTTTTGATGGAAATCTCTACCATCTATACTATCAGCTTAACCCTCAATCGACACAGGCAGGCAATCCAAACTGGGGCCATGCTACAAGCGAAGATCTCTATCACTGGAAAGACGGCCCTATTGCCATTGAAGCCGACCAAAACGGTATGGCTTTTTCCGGTTCTGCCATTCTTGATCCCGATAACCGATCAGGTCTTTTCCAAAATAACCAGCAACACCCGAACCTCATTGCCTTTTATACCAAGGCTGCTCCGAATGGACAGAGTCAGTGGATTGCCACCAGCACAGACGGTGGCCTTCACTACAAAGATTATGAGAAAAATCCAATTCTTAATATTGGCAATAATTCCTTTAGAGATCCAAAAGTTCTTTGGCATGAAGCAAGTCAAAAATGGGTTATGGTCGTTGCTCTCGCAGACCAAAATAAAATTAGCTTTTACGGCTCCAAAAATCTTACTTCATGGGATCATCTAAGTGATTTCGGCCCAACAGGACTTCTCGGCATAGAATGGGAATGTCCTAATCTTACGGAACTCAAAGTCGAAGATAGAACCCAGCCAAATGGTCAACCGGAGACACGCTGGGTTTTCTTCATTTCCGTTAATCCCGGCTCTCCCTTAGGCGGTAGCAGTACGCAATATTTTATCGGTAATTTTGACGGCAAACATTTTATTTTAGAAGATACTTCGATCCGCTTTGTCGATTTTGCAAAAGACAATTATGCACTCCAAGTTTTTAATAATTTCCCGAATGGAGAACAGGCCTATATTGGTTGGATTGGAAATTGGCAATATTGCGAAGAACTCCCCAGTCACAACTGGAGTGGGGCAATGTCGCTCCCTCGTAAGATAGCCCTGCGCCACCGAGCAGATCAGCGTCTCACGCTTTCTCAAACCCCCATCAATATTGACAGACTTAGAGCCCAACAGCGCGACCTCCTTTTACCAGGAAAAACAGAAAATACCGTTGGAAAACTTTCCCCTCATGAGAATTTCACGGCTAAATTACCCGAAAATACAGCCATTGAACTTCTGATGGATGTCGCTGTTGAAGATCGTGGATCTTCTGAGCCTGATGGTAATTTTGGACGTGCAAGACATGTTCTCATCGACTTTAGCAACGATCAAGGCGAAAAACTCCGCCTTGGATTTGATGCCTTATCCTGCCAATTTTGGGTTGATCGAGGAGAACTAAGAGGATTCCAAAATCCTTTTTTCACAAATAATTTTTCCGTTGCCTTGTCAAAATGTATCCCAAAAGTCTCACTCCATCTTATTTTAGATGGCACTACTCTTGAAATTTATCTCAATAATGGCGAAGATACCGCAACATTACTTATTTATCCTGATTGCCCTTTAACAAAATTTAGTGTTAGCGCAACAAATGCGCCCCTTAATTTTTCTAATTTCGCAATCTATTATCTAAAACAAACAATAGAACGCTTTGAATTGAGCTGAGCGCTTATCGCAGTGAGAGCTGACACCGAGAATGAAATGCCTCTTACACATAACTTGGCTTTTTCCAAAAAAAGCATCGTTTTTAGGCATTTCTTTTTTTATTGCCATTGCACATTTTCTCTCTCCCATCATCGCTAAAGCAGAAGATAAAAGGCCTTCAAAAGACCTTGAACGCAGCTATCAGCCTAATAATTTACAAACGCCTCATGGTATCATCAATTTAGAAAAACCTCATCAGCCTTCACCGCCACAAAACTCTCAAATTCACGCCTTTAAAAAAAAACCAGCTGCACCTAAACCCTTCTGGAAAGTCGTCAATGATTATTTCACGCAGCCTATGCCGGAACACTGGTTTAACGGGACAATGAACGAAGAATTTCCAACTATGGCGAAACAAGGCATGTTCGAGCTTGAACCTTATTTCATGGGAACAACACCTCTCGCACAAATCAATAATAATGGAAAATGGGGAAAAACCTCTGGCTCTCCGAATGTTTTCGAAAATAGCTGGTTTTTTGAATACGGGATTACCGATAGGCTTTCTTTCGAAATTACGCCATCTTTTAACACAGAGTGGGGAAACCAATCCGGAAAAGGATCTTACACCTCCTTTAATGATTTACCCGTTGAGCTTCTTTACAATCTCTTTGGCACCAGTAACCCTAGTTTAAACCTCTATGTTGGTTTTCAAGCACCGACAGGCAACTATCAAAACGAATCTAGTACGGATGCCGGTAGCGGCTGGGGAACTTGGTTTTTTAACTTTGGTTTGCAATCCCAATGGTCCTTTTTGGTTTCCAAACATCATGTCCTAAACGTTGCCTTTTGGGGACTTGCAAACCAATCCACAGGCAATGTCCATATTTCAGGCATATCCTCAACCTATGGCACGGACACAGGCTTTAACGGAACCGGCTCTGCCAGCCAGTTTGGTTCGGAAGGCATTGGGCTAGAATATTCTCTCTGGAGTAGAAAAGCCACAATCGCCTGTGACTTATTTGAATCTTGGGTCGCTCCCATCCACACAACAGGATACGAAGCAAATGGCACTTATGTGAATAATAAAAGCCAATGGTCACAAACATTCACAGTAGAACCTGAGTTTGAATATTCTTTTACAGAACATCTCGGATTACTTGTAGGCTTGGAAATCACGGCGGCAGGCCGAAATACGACGGCAGGTCTAACCCCCGAATTTGCTTTAAATGCGGTTTATTAGCAACAGTTATCCCCTTGCCAAAGATTTTTTTTTGTTATAGATAAGCTTTTTGACAGCATTGAAGGCCTTAGTGCTCCTAATGGTGAAAATGATCCATCCCTGCTTATCTTACAAAGATGCTTCATTCCCCCCTTCGCCACAATTGTGTGTGCCTCTTTTTGTAAAAATCTTATCCCTGTTTGCAGCCGTATTTTTATGCGGCTTTCTTTTTATCCCAAGCGCTAGTTTTGCTGAGGATTGGCAAACTTCTTCTGTCCTTTCCAATTATAAACTCCAAAAGGCTGGCACTGAAACAAACAGCGGAGAAGAACCTATTGTCCATTCTAAGCCAAAAGGCGAAAATTGGGGATCAAGCCCGGGTATTTACGGAAGAACATACAACCCAAACTCAGTTATTGGGGCGAATGGTGTCATTTATCAAAATGAACATACCCAACTCTGGCATTCTTTAAATAAGAATAAAGTCTTTAAACCTCTTTTAGATTATTTCAGCCAACCTATGCCTGAGGCATGGCTCGCTGGAACACTGAACCAATGGTATCCCCCTCTGCCCAAACAGGGACTTATGGATATCGAATTTTATGCAACGGGTTCTACACCTATTGGCGCATTTTCCAATAATGGTGTCTGGTCTAAACCTGGAACAAATGGCACTTTTTCACTTGCTAATACATTCGGGGACGAGCTTTTCATGGAATATGCTATTACCGATAGACTTTCTGCACTGCTTATCCCAACTTTTACCACAAGCTGGGGAAATGGTACGGGGCAAGCTGAAACTTCCTTCAATGATCTCCCTTTCCAATTGGAATATAATCTTTTTGGAACCTCCAACCCCTCACTTTCTTTTCTTATTGGATTCCAAGCCCCCTCTGGGAAATATGACAATATGAAAAGTTATAATGATGGGGCTGGCTATGGCGCATGGTTCATTAACTTTGGTGTCCAATCCCAGTGGTCCTTCCTCATTGGGAAACATGTCCTCAACATGTCTTTTTGGAGCGGTGCAAATCAATGTACAGGCGATACAAAAATTCATGGCATGTCCACAATGTATGGCACAGAAGCTGGCTTCGAAGGCTATGGGAAGCCCAGTCAGTTTGGCTCTTCTGGCATTGGAATGGAATATACACTCTGGAGCAAAAAAGATGCTTTAGCACTTGATCTCGTTGAATCCTGGACAGCGCCTATCAATACAAGAGGTTGGCAAAATGGGGTTTATACAAATACTTCCAGCCACTGGACACAAAATTTCTATGTCGAACCTGAGTTTCAACACGCCTTTACCGAAAGCCTTTCTTTGACCGTCGGTGTCGGTATCCCTGCCGCAGGACGTAACTCTCCTGCAAATTTAACGCCACAATTTGCAATTAACTATTTTGGTTTTGCTTAACCCTCTCTGTTAGGAAAATTAAAAATGACAAGAAAAACAACCGCTTTTTTTATCATGGCAGGCCTTAGCCTTGTCTCTTACAGTACAGAAAGCTCAGCCCAAGCCGTTGGCTTTGGCACATCACAACAAACAGCGCCTCAACAAACTGTCTCCCAACAAAGCGCAAACACCTCCACCACTTCACAGCCTGCAAACCCAAATGCCGCACCTGAAAAAGGCTATTCACAATATTATCAGGCACCAGGTGTCTGGACAGAAAATGAAGACCTCCCTCCCGAAGGTATTGATGCCCCACCAACGCCCGTCCCACCTGCACCGGGAGATTCTGGATCAGATGCGCAAACGCCTGTTGGTAATAGTTCAATGGCACCAACGCAAGGAGCACCAAACCCAAATGCCGATCCGAATGCAGATAATGGCGGACTTATGTCTGCCGCAGCACAGCCTGCTGCTGTCAGCGGTGTCGGGAGCGACCATCCCGGGATGAATTAATTTTAAATAGGCCACAAAAAAGGGCATCCTAGGATGCCCTTTTTCATTAAAATAACAGCACAAAAAGCTTGATTATTTTTCAACCTGGAACAGAGTTGCCTTGTAGAATGCACCTTTTTGCTTATCACCGTAGAAACGGGCTTTAAGAGGTGTACGGACGGCTTTGTTCTGGAACTGAACGGAAACAAAATGGGATTTGTAATGCACGTTCTTTGGGAATGCTTTGTGGCAGATCCATTGAATTTTCGCTGAGGCTTTTGCAGAAGGTGCAAGAACGACAGGTGCGTAGTTGTGACCTTCTTCTAACGCATCAAGGCGAAGTGGAAGAGGCTGCTTTTCTTTATGTTTCAAGAAATAGAGTTCTGGGCGTGCTGGAACGCTGCAAGCTTTCTTGCCTTCGTTAATGACACTCACTTTGATGCTATGTTCATTCTGCGCACAGTTGCACTGAGGTTCACTGAAGACAACACGCATATTGTCAGCATCGCAAGCTGGAACACTCAAAGCTTTCTTAGCAACGAGAGAAGCTTTTTTAGCATGCTTCTTATTGGCTGGTTTTGCAGGTGTCTTAGCAGCATCTGCAGAATCAGAAGTACGATCTGTCAATCTCGCTTTAATATCTTCGCCAACAGCTTTAACTTTTGCTGCGGCTTTATCAAGATCAACTTCAACACCGGAGTCAGCTGTTTCTGTTGTTGCTTTTGCAGAATCCGTGGCATCAGCTGCCGTCTTTTCTGAGTTTGCAGCAGCGTCTGTTGCTTCATCCGCAGCATGTGCAGTCAAAGGGGCAACGCCGGAGACCAGACCGATCCCAACGCCTGCAAGAATAAAAAGTCCTGTTTTTTTGGACATAAGTTCTTAACTCCATAGATATTTCAGTCTGGTAATTCCAGAAAGTCTGTATTGTTAACTGTATAAGTATAAACTGACAATAAGCAGAAAGTGATTAAAGACTTATTTGTATCTTTATTGTCGCTATATGAGTGTTGTAAAAACAAATCTCTTTCATTTTAACTTCTTTTTTGAGCTAAAACATTGTTTTGTTTTCAAAAACGCTCCTTTGCGTAAAATGAGAATAGGAATCCTAACAAATATCCATATTCCTTAAAAATATAGTGAAATTCACGCTTCAAGCGGACACGAGAAGAACGCTTTCCCATAAGTTGCATTTCTATGCCAGCCCAACTCCAGAAAATACCCGACACTTTTAGGAAAAAAGATTATACCAAAAGCTAGCATATTGCCGGTGGAGTGGTTGGACAATAAAAACCTCCCCCCTTTTATTCAGAGGCAGGTTTTTTAATGCGTGCCTTTTTACCTAGAAAGAAAAGAGAAACGCCCCCAACTCCTCCTAAAAGGGAAAGGAATGCCCCCGAAAAAAAAACAAGCGAAAAGCCGCCCAAAGCCGTTAAATAACCCAGACAAACAATTCCAACGCCCCGAACGCCATCTCCCAAAGCGTTACAAATCCCAATAAGAACCCCCCGATGGGCGCTATCGCCTCTTTGCAGCGTAATCAAAGCAAAAGCAGGGAATGCAAAGGCAAAACCAAAACCTGTCAGAAAAATCCCGATTGAAGAAAGATAAAGATTGGAGGCGCATGTAACTAAAATCAATCCAACCGTCTCAAAAAAGGCGGAAAAAAACGCCGTTTTTGCTCCGCCAAGGCGGTCAGGCAAACTTCCCAAAAAAAGACGCGCTAAAACCAAGGCAATCCCAAAAACAGCATAAGGCAGCCACAAAGGAAACCAATGATGCTCAGCATAGAGCAAAGAAGCATAAGCAATGATTAACCCATGACTGATAGCGCAAAGGCCAAAACAAAACCCCGGAAACCAAGCATGATAAAGGCCATATCCCAAAGCTTCCCAAAAATTTCCCTGCTCTTGTGCATTTCCAGCAGAATCATTTTTCAGATCAGCTTTGGAAGACTGGTAACACCAAAGCTGAACCACAGCTGAACAAAGCGCAATCACCAGACCAGCCCAAAACAAACCCGTTTTTTCAAAAAGAAGCACACCCATTGGCGCACCCAAAATCAACCCTAAAAAAATACACATCCCCACCCATGAAATCGCAGCGCCTGGGCCTTTTGAGGAGGGAGCTTTACCAGCCTGTTTTTGCGCTTTCTGTACTTGTTCCATCAGGGAAACACTCCCTGTCATCGCTCCTGTTGCCAACACACTTTGCGCTATCCCTAAAAGAGCGCTGCCACAAAACAATAAAACAACCGACAAAAACACATAATCTTGGCTGATACTGGCAGCGGCGTAAAAAGCACCACCAATCACAGCGCTCAAAGCGCCTGCGGACATCGCTGAATAAGGGCCTTTCACATCTGAAATCCGCCCCGAAGGAAAACGGGACAGCATCGCAGCGATAAACTGCACCCCGACAACAATGCCAGAAACCCCTGCTGAACAGTGAAGAGTTTGCACCACAAAAAGTGGAATAACGGAAATCCCCACACCTAAAAAAGTGCATTCCAAAAGAACTGCCAGCATTAAAGCAAAAAATGCCCTCATAATCAGGTTAAAACCCTTCCTTTATTTCTCGTTTGACAGGGCACGCCAATCATTGAAAAAGACAGGCTTCGTGGTACTATCATCTTTCTATTCCTGATCAAAACATGCAGAAGGAAATGGTTTGAATTTCTGCCACCCCTTCTGCGAAATAAGGATAATGCCATGCACGGTAAGGCACTTCAAACAACTTTAGACCAAGCAGATAAAAATTTTCCAACCTCTCTCCAAAAACTTTCTGATTTTGTCCGCATTCCAAGCATCTCGACCAAAGAGGAGCATCGTGAAGACTGCAAAAAAGCAGCCAAATGGCTTCTGCAAGAACTTCAGTCTCTCGGTCTGGAAGCCAACCTCCATAAAGCCGAATGGGGCGAACCCGGTCATGATTTCATTGTCGCTAAAACAAAGCAAGAAGATGTTGAAACTCCAAATGCCCCAACGCTCCTTTTCTACGGCCATTATGATGTCCAACCTGTCGATCCGCTAGAGCTTTGGGAGACGCCTCCCTTTGAACCTACTCAGAAAGAGCGGGAAGATGGACAAGACGCCATTTACGGGCGTGGCACATCTGATGACAAAGGGCAGCTCCTGACCTTTGTTGAGGCTTGCCGTGCATGGAAAGAAAGCAATGGAAAATTCCCACTTAATCTCAAATTTCTCTTTGAAGGCGAAGAAGAAGTTGGCGGCGAAAATCTGCCCTTTTTTCTCGAAGCCCAAAAAGAAGAGCTTAAAGCGGATCTCGTCTTAGTCTGCGATACAGGCATGCCAGATCAAAACACCCCTGGCATTACAGCCTCTTTAAGAGGTCTTGTCGGCGAAGAAGTGGTTCTCCATGCAGCCAACCAAGATCTTCATTCCGGAATTTTTGGCGGCGCTGCGGCCAATCCTATCGCCCTTCTCTGTGAAGCGCTTGCAGCTTTAAAAGATAAAAATGGCCGAGTTACCCTCAAAGGATTTTATGATGGCGTCACAGCGCCAACCCAAGCAGAAAAAGAAGCTTGGAACAGCTCCCTTTCCACTGAAACGGAAATGCTTGAGAAAGTTGGGCTTTCCCAAGCCGCTGGCGAAAAAGAATTTACAGCCATTGAACAGCTTTGGGCACGCCCTACCTGTGAAATTAACGGCATTTTTGGCGGATATATTGATCCGGGCTTTAAAACCGTCATTCCTGCCAAGGCAACGGCCCGTATTTCTTTCCGAACCGTTCCCGGCCAAAATCCTCAGCAAATTAGAGAAGCCTTCCGCCAGCATATCAAAGAGCATTTACCAAAAGATGTCTCCGCCAGCTTTCACCCCCATGGATGCTCTCCCGGCTGGGCCTTTCCTAAAGACACCCCTGCCCTGCAAATTACCTTAAAAGCGCTTAGCGATGAATGGAAAAAAGAAGCCTTAGCGATTGGCTGTGGTGCTTCTATCCCTGTTGCGGAGGAAGTTGAACGCAAACTTGGCATTCCAGCGCTTCTTGTTGGTTTCGCCTTGCCAGAGGACCGCATCCATTCACCCAATGAATCCTATGCTGTCAATTCCTATCAAAAAGGTATTCGGTCATGGATTCGTATCCTGTCTGCTCTCTCAAAAGAAACAAAATAGTAAAAAGGGGCGCTTCAAGCGCCCCTTTCCATCAGAAAGGATTTATATTTGGTTTTTTAAATTCCGCTCCTAAATCCATAAAATTATTATAACCGATACATTCTTTGAAAAGCCGTAACTCTTTTGCTGGCGGGAGAGAAAAACTTAAATTTTTACCCGAAGAAAACCGAACAGCGCCTTTCTTTACGCCTTCATCGCCAAAAGCTTTCAAAATCGCCTTAAAATCCTGCTCTGTCACATTCCCAGCAAAGGAATGAGCATCTGTTGCCGCAACTTTAAACTGATGCTGAAATGCGCCTGCTTCAACGGCAACGTCTCCCCCAGCGCCCTGCGTCAGAGTCCAATCCTCATTATGAGCTCCGATTTTAAATTTATTCTTAGAAACAAGAAACTCTAACGGCATTCCGCCCCTTTGAAAATTGGAACTGGTTTCCTTGAGAGAATAACGCAAAATACAGCGATTTGCCTTATCTATATCGGCCTGAGAACCTGCAAGAAAATCATCACTTTTATCGCCGAAAATACTATTTTCCCAATAGCCAACAGCGTTTGGAGAAAAACCAGCCGTTTCCGAATAAAAATCCTCAGAAGAGGTTTTCCCAACACGCTGTCCCGGAAAAGCTTGGGCAAAAGAAGGCAGTGCTAAAACAGCCATCAAAAGCAAAAAAGACTTCTTCATTTTGCACTCACTCTATACTTCATTTTTTGGGTTCTGGAACTGGCTGAGCGCCTTCTGCCACAGGCGTTGCTGGCGTTAAAACCGCCACTAAATCCTTCCCAATCTGTTCAGAGGATTGTGGATTTTGACCCGTTAAAAGAAGCGCACCGCTCGAAGTTGTATCCCGCACCGTGAAAGAGCTCCAATTCGGCTTGCGCTGATAGTTTGCACCCTCTTCCTTGAGCATCGTTTCTGTTAGGAAAGGAATTGTCTTTTGAAGATGAAGCTTAGCCATAAACTGATCTGTCGGCAATTTTGCCAATTTATAGGTCTGGCTTTCTCCCCATTTCAAAACAAAGCTTGGAACAAAGGAATATTTACGGGAAAGAACCGCACCAGCTTCCTCACTATTGCTAAAGGCCGTTACTTTGCGTCCCTTTACCAAATAATCCCCTTTGGCATCCTTAACTTCTTTTAAAACAGCTGGCGCATGGCAAACAAAGGCCAAAGGTTTTTTCGCCTTGGCAAACTCTTCAATCAAACGGATTGAATCACGGTTTTCTGCCAAATCAAATAACGGGCCATGCCCCCCAGGATAGAAAACCGCATCATAATCCTGAGAAGAAACCGAAGTCAGCGGAACGCTATGGGACAAAGATTCCTGCGCCTGCTGATCATGGGAAAAAATTGTTGTGTAAGTTGTGCTATAAGCAGATTTCAAACTGACAGGATCAATAGGTGGCTTCCCCCCCATTGGAGAGGCAAAGCTAATTTCCGCCCCTGCTTTAGAAAGAAGTTCATAAGGCGCAGCCAGCTCATCAAGCCAATAGCCTGTTTTTTCCTTTGTTTCTCCCATCTGATCATGAGAGGTTACGACAAAAAGAATTTTCTTACCCTTTAAGGCATTAATCGTCCCCAATGAATCTGCGAAAGAGCTTATTGGGAAAAAGCTCCCCCCAACCAGAAAGGCACATAAGGCTTGTTTTATTCTTTTCTGAAGAGCCATTTTTCCTACTCTTTTTAAATTTGCAATGATACGAGCACTCATAAGAGCAGGATAACGCTCTTTCATTTTAAAATCACGTTTTTCTTCCAGCCCTAATCACTAAAAGAAACTTCTACCCTTAATCTATTGCATGACAGAGGCGAGCTTTTCTGCAATTTCCGCTGCGGAATAAGGATTCTGCCCTGTAATCAAAAACCCTTTATCGGCCGTGACATCAGTTACTGTGAAGGAGGCCATGTTCGGCTTTGCCTCATAATTTGCCCCTTCTTGCTTAAGCATTGTCTCCACTAAAAAGGGAATTTTATCTTTTAAATCCATCTTTTCGAGAAATTCTTTTTCTGGAAGCTTTTCCCTTTTATACGTCAAATCATTTCCAAGCGCTTCCATCCCAGGCGGGACAAGCCAGACATAAGGGCGTAGCATTGCACCGCCAGCCTCCTCGCTATTTCTAAGCGCCGTAACGTTCAGTCCACGAACAATTTCATGTCCTTGCGCTGTTTTTACATTTTTCAAAACAGCAGGCGCTTGGCACAAAAAGGCCATCGGTTTCTTTGCCCGTGAAAAGGACTCAATGAGATTGATGGAGGTTGGGTTATTCACCAAATCCGAGAAAATTCCAAATCCTGCCGGATAATAAAGGGCATCATAGTCCTCTGCCTTTACCTGATCTAAAGGAATGGTAGAGGCCAGCGCCTTTTGCGCTTTCTGATCCTTTTTAAATTCTTTGGTGTAATCGGAAAGAAAGCGCTTTCTTAAACTAAACGCATCGACAGGCGGAAGGCCACCTTTCGGAGAGGCCAGCGTGATTTCCGCCCCCGCTTTTGAAAGAACTTCATAAGGCGCTGCCACTTCCTCAAGCCAGTAACCTGTTTTTTCCTTACTCTTTCCCAAAATATCGGAGGAAGTAATGACAAAAAGAATCTTCTTCCCCGTCAAATCGAAAGAAGGCATTGTTTTCTCCACAGACGTGGCCTCGCCCGCCGCCTGAGCCTCGGCATGGAAAACAGGAAAAATCATGGATAAGACCGCCAATAAGGGCAAAAATTTTTTCACTGGAATCTTCTTTCTTATTTCTCTCTTGCGCTTTCTCTTATACATTCTTTTCAAAGAGAACGTCAGCCCCCTGTGCAGGAGGCGGAATTTTCTCTGAATTTTAATATAAGGCCTTTTTTCTCTCTCTTTTCCACCCTATTCTTTTGGATGTTCTGATGTCGAGACTTTTTAAAAGCGTTTCTAAAACAGCCTCCCTCTTTGCTTTCGCCCTTTTATTACCTGCCCTTCCGCATCATGGCTTGGCGCAGACCTATATCAATGAGGATTCCACCACGGCGGACATGGACGATGATTCCGCTGGAAAAGAACAGCAGAATTTCCGAAACGAACATTATAACGACCTCATCGCAAACTTAGAGATCAGCGTGCAAGCCCTCGAAAGCGCCCAGCAAATGGGACAATCGAGCGAAGCGATCCATGATAAGCGCAAAATGGTCAAAAAATACCTTAAACTGATGGATAAACAAATTGAGGACGTGTCAGAATTAGATGATCAGAGCGAGCGTGTTGAAAATGAGCTCCAGCAAATGCGCCAAAGCAAAAAAGCAGCCGAAGAAGCCCTCGAAGACCAAGAAGCAGAAGATTATTAAAATGATTCCTTCATTCAAGCAAAATCCCCTGCAAAAGCAGGGGATTTTTTGGACGCAATCTCTAGAAACCAACACTCAAAGAGCCAAAAAATTCCTGTGGCGCAGACCAAACAAGATTCTGGGACATTGTATCGGTATTTCCACCGCTATTTAAGGGAGTTTTTCCATAAGCCGTAACAGTATAATGCTGATTAAAGAGATTGGACACTCCAAAAGTCAGCTTGGCATTATTTTCCTTACCACGCTTTCCAAGCAACACAAAAGCGGTCAATTCAGATGTCCAATAAGCAGGGTTTTTTACATCCCCTGAATAGGTAATATTCGTCTTACTGTTATAATTAACATTCAGATCAAAGCCGACACGGCCATTCGTATAATTAATATTGGTTTTATACATATAACGTGGATAATAAACCTGCTGTTGCCCATTAATGGAAGACAGAGTGGGGTTATTCGTTTCATAAACGGCATGGTTGTAAGAAAAGCTGTTCATGAAATCGAGTTGCCCCAAATAATCTGGAAGACCGAGCATGTGAGACAGATGCGCAACCCCCATCAAATCCATCCCATCCATTTTTTCATTCCCCAAATTTGCTAAGTGTTCACTAACAGTCTCAGCTGATGTACCAACCCCGTTATCTGTAATTAAACCAAGACGCCCAATATAATCTGTGTGGTAATAATCAATCGAAAAACCAAAAGGCTTACCTGAATAACGGTAGCCTACAACATAGTTCCAAGTTCGTTCGCCCCTCAGTTTTTGTTTTTCGTCACCAAAGGCAACCTGACCACTACCCAAATCTTTTGGATTACCTAAACCAGTTGACCAAGCCTCATCATCAATCGGCGCCATATTTTCAGCCACATCAAAATAAAATTCATGCTTTGGCAAAAATTTCCAATCATAGTTAAAATGCGGTAAAAACGCATTGGAAGAAGTAATCCGCCCATAAGCAGGACGCCATGTATTTGCAGGCACACCCCAATTAGCTAACTCTGCGTTGCTTGCACGATCTCCCTCTGTAAAACCACCATTTGTGCTTTCTACCAAGGATTTAAAGCCATAAGAAAATTTCATATTTTTTGCGAGTTGAAGATCATCCTGCACGTAAAACTGAAACGTATTGCTTGTGAGCGTCTGATCGTAAGCCTGAAAGCCTTCTGAATTCGTCAGATTAAAATCATTGGGAAGCCCCGAAGGTCCATATTCCCCATAAAGCAAATAAGGCTCGTGATAACGGGTATTTTCATACCAAACACCTGTTTTCAGTGTATTACGGTGACCTAACTGAAACTGGAAATTCTGCGTCACGCCCAAACGCCGCCCTTTTAAATGCTGCTCCCCATCATTCATCCCAGAACCATAAGGCAACGGACCAAAGGAAGCAGGAGATTTCCAACCTGTATTCGTCCCTCCCAGCCAGTTATCTGTCACCTGCCCATAGACAACGGAGCTGGATTTAATGGATGGACTAATTTGAAAATCCCCTTTTATCGCCTCCAAATAATTCCGCTCTACCTGATACTCACCATAATTTAATCCACAAAGATCGCTTGTAGTAATAGGGCTATTAGCAGGTAAACCTAATCCAGC
Source organism: Acetobacteraceae bacterium (assembly GCA_004843345.1). Taxonomy (NCBI): domain Bacteria; kingdom Pseudomonadati; phylum Pseudomonadota; class Alphaproteobacteria; order Acetobacterales; family Acetobacteraceae; species Acetobacteraceae bacterium. The sequence goes on along the minus strand of CP039460.1, from coordinate 1,191,715 downwards.
AGTACTTTTAGAGTTACAGGCCTGCCCCCATTGATTACCTGCTTGATAATTGGGATACATATTGGAAATGCCATAGCCAAAATGCTTTTTCATCCCTGGATTTAAAGTAGCATAATTATATTCAGGCGAATCAGACCAATCAGAGGTTAAACTAATTTTCCCAAAATTAGAAATCGGTTGAACGAGTTTAAAATTCATCGCCTCTTGCCGTTGAAACCCTCTGCCTTGCGTCCCCCAAGGCTGATCGTAGCCATTGGTCCATAAATTATCCGCATTCCGTAAAAATGATGCTGTAAATTTCGTGCCAGTATGATTCAAAACGCCTGAATCTAAACGTCCGAAGGTACGATACCCCGCAAAACTTCCAAATTGCTGACTAATTTTAACATCAAATTTATCCGAAGGATCTAACGTCGTATAAGTCAGTGTCCCCCCAAGCGTTGTATCAGAAGGTGTATCCAATCCGCCAGCCCCTTGCGAAGCCGCAAGAGAACCAATATTTTCCTGAATCAAAATCTGGCTGACATCAACACCGTCTGCACCACCGAATCCCTGATCTCCCATCGGAATCCCATCCATGGTAACACCAAGCTGATCCTCATCATATCCACGCATGTAGAAAGTATTCTCAACAGCATCAGTCCCCTGCGCATCGGTCGAGGTGAAATTTGCCCCTGGCGTGGAAAGTGCCAAGGCCTGCAGAGCATTCGTCCCCTCAATGAAGTGCCCAAGCGTATCCCGACCAATCACCGTTTCCGCATTCGTGGATTCCTCCACATTCGGCTGACGGTGACGGCGATGTCCCGCAACACCGAAATGCTCAGGTTTCATCCTTGGACCCCCAGCCCTCACCCGTTTTTTACGGCGTGGCGAACGGTCTTCAGAGGCAAAAAATTTCTTATAGGTCGGCCCATTCCGAGGGTCATCTACATCCAGAACAGGCGTTGTTGCCGGCAAAGCCAAAGCGCCCGGCCCAAAATAATGTTTATAGCTTGTACCCTGCGTTAAATCATTCCCCTCGCCCGAAACCGTGTGAACAGCGTCATTTTCACGCTGCATCTCCTGCCCCTCTGTTTCTGGGTTCGTCTGGGGGGTTACAGCATTCATACTATCTGGCGCAGGAGCAGACGTTTCCGTTTCCCCTGTTGCCGCACCCGAAAAACTTGTCATCGGCTGGGCGCTTAAAGGGTCTGTGCTGGGGGTTTCAATTGAGGTGCTAATATCCTGTGCCTGAACCTCACGGGAGACAGAAACCATGCCACAAAACATAACCGCAGATAATAATAATCTATTTTTTCTTCTAAATCTTAAGACGCTTAACATATTAACTCTAAATTCCAGCAAGCAGGCTTCTTGCTTGTCCATATCTCTCTCAATATGACAAAACTGCAAAAAAGCCTTACGAAAACTTTGTCTTTCGGTAGGAACTTCACTTTTTCTAAAAATGCCCACGCAAAAATGACACACTAAAATCCCTGTGTGGTTTCAGAACATTTTTGGCACGCTGTGCAATTTATAAGAAAGCTAAGGGCTTACCCCAAAATAACGCAATAAAGCTCAGCAATGATGTACTGAAAGAAGGGATGAAAAATGGCGCTGGAAATGGCGTCGTTTACCACCATGCTGGCGTTTAAGGCCGCCTTGATAGTCATATAATTTGCGTGTAATAATAGCAGCTACTGTGGAAACGACAGTTGTTACAGTGTTGATGGCGATATTTGTCATAACATGTGATCCTAGCTATTATTTTAAATGCGTCTCATACGCATTCCGTGACGCTAGCACCCAATTTTTTAATTGACAAGCGCCCTAAAAGCCTAAGGACACATTAAAACCATTTTCTGTTGCACCTAGAACACAACAGAAACCGTTCCAAAAAACTCTCTCGGCGCAGCCCAATAGAGGTTATTATTCCCGCCATTATCATAGTCAGATGTTCCTTTTACATTGGTTGCGCCTTGAATACCGCCCACATAGTGCTGATTAAAAAGATTGGTAATCCCAAAATCAAGCTTGAGGCGGTTCTCTTGCCCACGCCGTCCCAGCATATAAGAGCCTGTTAATTCCGACGTCCAATATCCTGGAATCCGAACATCCCCTGAATAGGTTACATTTCGGGCACTGTTATAATTGACATTCAGATCAAACCCTAAACGCCCATTGGCATAATGGACATTGGTTTTATACATATAACGTGGATAATAAACCTGTTGCTGACCGTTAATGGAAGCGAGTTGTGGATTATTCGTTTCATAAACCGCATGATTATAGCTAAAGCTGTTCGTGAAATCGAGCGCACCCATATAATCCGGCAATCCAAGCACATGAGACAAGTGCGCAATGCCGACCAAATCCATCCCGTCCATTTTCTCATTTCCAAGATTTAATAAAAATTGTGGAGCACCAACCGTTGTCGAAGACCCTGTTGTCCCCTGCCCCAAACGGCCAATATAGTCCGTATGATAATAATCAATCCCGAAATCAATGGATTCTCCTTTGTAACGGTAGCCGACAACATAATTCCAGCTCCGTTCTGGACGGTACATTTTTTTCTCTTCATTAAAAGCAGCCTGTCCGCTGTTTGGATCACTATCATTTCCCAATCCGTAGCTCCATGCGGTATTTCCAGGATCAACAGGACGCATATTTTCTGCCACATCAAAATAAAATTCATGTTTCGGCAGAAACTTCCAGTCATAGTTAAAATGAGGCAAAAAGGCATTTGAGCTGGTCAAGCGGCCATAAGCAGGACGTAGCTCATTTGGACCGATTCCCCACGCTCCTAGCCCATCTGGACCATTCTGATCACCACGCTCAGTCATTCCCCCATTCGTGGACTGAACCAATGATTTAAACCCGTAGGTAAAGGTCATATTGCGTGCCATTTGAAACGCATCCTCCACATAAAACTGAAATGTATTGGTCGTGAACTGTGTATTCATCGCCAAGGTTTCATCTGAATTATGTAAATTAAACACATTATTGATGGGATCATTCTGCCAATAAGGCCCTAAAAAAGACGGATCATGATAGCGGTTATTTTCATACCAAATCCCCGTTTTCAAATGATTTCGATGGCCGAGCTGAACATCAAAATTTTGTGTCACCCCCACACGCCGGCCTTGGAAATGATCGTCCAAATCCGCCATATTCGCACCTAATCTGTCACCTGAATTTGGCGTTTGAAAATGAAAATTTGTACCGCCATTCCATGTATCTGTTACCTGCCCATAGACCAAAGAGGTTGATTTAATCGCAGGACTGATTTGAAACTCAGCCTTCAACCCTTCCACATAAAGGCGTTCCAACTGGGAATTTTGATAGGCTAGATTGCAGACATCCTGCTGGGTTACACCTGGACGCAGTCCTGTGCCTGTTTTACAAGAATCTGCCCATTTTTGTGCCTGATTATAATCAGGATAGGCATTATGATCCCCATACCCCAAAGAACCAAGCATATGCGAAGTATTTCCGGGTAAATTATACTGAGGAGAATCTGACCAGTCAGACGTTAAGGTTATTTTCCCAAAATTGGAAATCGGCTGAACGAGCTTGAAATTCATGGCTTCCTCACGCTGAAAGCCGCCTCCTGTCCACATATCACTCTGATTGCGCAAAAAGGAGGCCATAAATTTCGTCCCTGTTCGGTTTAAACGCCCTGAATTTAAGCGCCCAAACGTACGGTAACTGTTAAAACTCCCAAATTCCTGCCCAATATCCACCCCAAATTTCTCAGAAGGATCTAACGTCGTATAGGTCAGCGTTCCGCCTAACGTCGTTGCCGCAGGCACATCCACCCCCCCAGCCCCCTGACTGGCGGAAAGAGAGTAAATATTTTCCTGAATCAGTAATTGACTGACATTTGCGCCAATGACCGTGCCATAAGACTGATCCCCCATTGGAATCCCGTCCATCGTGACCCCGAGCTGTCCAATATCAAATCCTCGGAGGTAAAATGTGCTGGTTTTCGCATTCGTTCCCATTGGGTCAGAGGCCGAAAAGCTTGCCCCTGGGGTTGAATAGGCCAAGGCTGCCTGCGCATTCGTCCCTGCAATAAACTCCCCCAATGTATTTCGCCCAATCACAGCCTCTGCATTATGGGGATCTTCGGGATCAACAGGCGGACGGCGGCGATGCCCCGAAACACCAAAATGCTCTGGAGCGGATCTCAGTGCGCCTGCACGGGATTTTTTAGAATGTTTTTGTGGATTTTCAACAAAAAAGCGCTGATAAGTTGGGCTTTTTTGAGAATCAAATTCCTCGGCGAAAGCTTCGTCCGCAACAGAAATACTGAAACAGCACCCGAGAAAAACAGCCAAAAGAAAAAGCGGTTTATAAGAAAACATTTAAAAGAAAACCTGACGCCCATTTTCTGAAACGCCGTGCCATTTTCTTTCAAGCAACCCTTTGGCGATCAGAATAAAATTCCTTGCGACCTCTAAAAACAAACGCAAAAGGCCACACAACTAAAATTTTACGAACGCCAACGCCAAGCACCCATGCCCTTCTCCGAAAAGAAGGCGCATGCCAAAAATACATCCATAGAAATATGGACTGGGTGCAACATAGTAGAAAGTTCCTGAATCTTTATGATTTCTCTGAACTAAGAATTAGCAAAGAAAGAGAAAAAATCAATGGACTCTTTGCCCAAAAAGAAATCCCCGCCCCTAAAAGCCTAGGAACGAGGATTTCTAGTCACACAAAACGGCAAAAATTAGGAATTAATGCAGGATTGGAAGGAGCTAATCAATTTACCAATGCCATTGGTCTGAAGCTGGAGAATCTGTGGCGCTTGGTTTGGTGCTGGCGCAGCGGCTGCCTGATTTTGGAAGGTGCTGGCCTGTGGCGCTGTGAAGTTATAGGTAATCTGCCCATTTTGATTCTGGTTGAGGGCTGCTAAAAGCGCCGTCAAATCTTTTTGCGCAATGGGTGTTGCCATGGCGACAGGGGCAAGCGGTGTCATATTCCACTGTGCCTTATAATTTCCGAGCTGAATATTGGCTGTCACATCTTCATTCTGTGTCAATTTCCAAACGGAATCCGCACTGACAATGCGGTACTGGCCATGCTGTGCCTGAATTACCAATGGCTGTGCGCCAGACTGGCCCTGCGCGCTGTGAACATCCATCACCAAAGCGCAAGCGCCGATTTGCTGTTCTTCCTGCTGGGCAATATCTGCCTCAGTCATTTTTTTAGAAATCCACGCAACGGTATCAGAGACCTTAACGGCCTGCTCAGAGGTGGACATATCCATTTCTTCAGCGTGAGAAACAACAGGGGCCATTGCCAAAAGCCCTGCAATTAAAAGTGTCTTTTTCATCTTTCATGAATCCTTAATTTTAACGTAAAGCCTTGTCCCTGTTTTCGTTCTAAAATGGGAAAAGTTCTCTATCCTTATCCCATACTGCCAACTTGTAAAACAAAATGTTTCCAAGCGCCTTTCTTTTCATCAAAAAAAAGTGGAAAATGCGCCTTTTTAAACCCACTCCGCATATGATTCACAAAAAAAAGCCTCTTTTCCGCTGTCGCAAAGCTTTTATCGCCATTCTCTCGGTGGTTCTCGCCTTTTTTCTCTGTGTCTTGGCTTATTTTTATTTCTATCTGCCACACCAAACGCACCATGCCAGCATTCTTTGGCATCTTATTTCTCAGCGCTGTGTCAAACATCCCAATCATAAACCCTGCCTCACCTATAATGGAAAAGAAGGTTATGTGCTGTTCAAAGATATGTATGGCAAAGCGCAAGTGCTTCTTTTACCGACAAAGCGCCTCTATGGCGTTGAAAGCCCAGCGCTTAATCAAAAAGAAACCCCTAATTATTTCAAAATTGCATGGGAAAATCGGGGGATTGTCTCTCAGCTCATGCACCAGAAAATCCCCGATGAACTTCTCTCCCTCTCCATCAATTCACGCTTTGGGCGTTCTCAAAACCAGCTCCATATCCATATGAGCTGCCTTAAAAAAGACGTTGCGGATAAAATCCATGCGCTAAATCCCAAGAACTTGCCAGAAGAAATCAGCCTTCTCGGCAACCCCTATAAAATTATACTCGCTGCAACGCTTGATCCCTCGCCCTTCCGCCTCTTGAGTGGCAAAGAGCATTTAAATTCGGAAAGAATGGCAAAAAAAACATTAATCGTTACGCAAGCGCCTGAAGGGAAATTCTATCTCCTGACAGGCGAAACCGATCTTCTGCATTTAGACTGGGGATCTGCAGAAGAACTCCAAGACCATGACTGCAAATCTATCCATCCTTAAAGGCCAGCTGAGGAGAAGGAATCTTTTTCCTCTGCCTTCACCTCTGCTAAAAGATGCCTTCCCCCAACCATTTCAGGATTGGCGGCTTTCGGGAAAACATGCCCATCTAGGCAAATATAGCGAAAACCATTATGGGCATATTCGGCTAGGAAAATCTCTTTTTCACTTTCAATCCCATATTTTTTGAAATCTGCTAGCAAATCCTCTGACGTTTTTTCAACAGCTTCCAGCGCATCTTTACGGATTGTGCCTTCGTAAATAATCGTTACTGCTGGGATTTCCTGACGGTTTTTTGTCACGGTCAAAGCACCGTTTGGCTCTAACTGCGCATAGGCAACCTCATTGAAACAGAAAATGCCCTGCAAATTGAGCTGTGAAGTCACATTTAACACATCGACCTTTGTCGCTGCCGACAAAATTGGCTTCATCAAAAATTTTCCGTCCCGAATCACAGGAATAGGATTGCCCACTGTTACACGATGGAAAAAATCAACATGAAGGTAAAGATAATTCAAAACGCCTAAAACCATCACACTTAACACCAGCGCCACCAGATAGGTCATAAACGTAATGCTTGGCGAAAAAAGCGCACAGCCAATCACACCGCCAATAATAAAATTGCCAATGAGATCAATCGCATTCATTTGAGAAAACTGTGTTCGGCCTGTAAAGCGCAAATACGCAATCACAACCGCAAATCCTGTCAGAATCTCCCAAAGCATCGAGAGATAAAAAGACATGCTCATTTTTGATAGGGTAAAATAGCTATCTAAATCGCCAAAAACATGATCCAGCAAATGAGACATAATTTTCTACCCTTCCCTACGATCCTGTCAAAAGAAAGACAGCATTCTCCATCGAAAGGAAGTTTATTTTTAATTATAAGAAAGTGTCAATTTTTATCTTGAAAAAGACACCTTACTTAAAGCCTTTATTATAAATTTTTTTCTGCGCAAAAATCCCACGCTGGAGTGGCTGGTTTTTACGGCGCAATTCAAAAAATTTCTCAAATCCAAGCTGTGCCAGACGGGTCGGGAAAATCCGCCCTTCTTCAACGGCCTGCAAATAGGATTTTTCAATATCCAGCGCCTTTGCAACATCCACACGGGAAAGGCCACTTTTTTTACGCCACTGCGTCACACGCTGTCCAAACCCAGCATCACCACCCATAAACAACGTCCCACTGCACAACAATAAAGATTATGTGCCTAAGAGTGTCGAAAAGAAATTGCAAATGCAACCTCTCACACAATTGTTTTAACTTAAAACGTTACGGCGGATTCTAATCCAACAACGGTTGCCGTTGCGTAGCGTTTTGTTCCACCTGGACTGAAAACGAACTGTAAATCTGGACGAACCAAAAGCCAAGTAGCTGGCCTCCAGCCATAATTTAGCTCCAGCGCACTTTCCATATGGGGCGCATAACAGCCTCCGCCATATCCATATTCATGCGTATCGCAGACACTTTGAGGCAAATCCTTGACCCATTGCGTTAACTGATCATTTACCCAGAGCATTTTACCGCCAATACTAAACGTATCATTCGGCCTGTTGGGAAACGTCCCCTTTCGGGTCAAACCCAATGTTACAAAATACGGGGCAACAGAATCCCTCGGATCACCCCAAGTAAAACTGCCAAAAAGGCTTAAACCTCTTCTGGGGTCTCTTCCGTCACGTTCCAGCATCGCATCTGCCTGAATCCATGCGCCATAAGGACTTCTCAACTGTTTTGGATCAGCGTAGGCCAAAGCCGAGGCTGGCATCGCATTTCCAGCAAAGGTCGGCAACTGGGAATAAACATCTTTTACCCAACGGGAATCCCAATAAGCGCCGATTTTGATATTGGCCTGCAACGGGCCTTCATAATCTGAAATACCCCCTTTGTGCCATCCTAACTGAACAGGAACGAAAGCGCCGACCGCATCATCCAGCCCTAAATTCCAATAGTTATGCGGTGCAGAATGGTTATGGTTTTCTGTATAAACCCCGGCAGAAATCAGCCAATGATCGTCTCCTGTCGGATAAATTTTAATATAAGCCGCAGGTGTTGCCTCTGGATACCATGTATAGCCCGAGTTCATCATAATTGATTGAGGCGCACCGCAAATCCCGTTATTGACAAATTGGCAGTAAAGGTTAGCACCCCAATAGTTTGAAGATTGCTCAAAATCCGTTTCAGCGTTCATTTCGCCAATTTCGGTACGCACATATTTATTCCAAAGCATTTCCCATGAAAGTTTTGTTAAACGGGTAAAATCATAACCTGGTGTTCCTGTACCACCCCCAGAAATTTCCATCACAGAGTTTAAAGCTGGAACGGCCGCCATCATTGCCGCATTCGATCCCTGACGCAGAGTCATCAAAAAATGAATTGTCCCAAGATGCACCCCAAATAATTTTTGGGTATCAAAATCAACAAAAATAGCCTCATCATCTGCATAACGGCCTGCATGTGTCCGCCCTCCACCAACATTTCCGTTCCACTCCATCAGCCAACGGCCACCGATATTCACCCCCCAATTTTTAAGCCATGAACGCCAGCCACCCCAATCCCCTGTCACATTTGGCTGATCCAGCCATTCTGGAAAACTTCTTGGAAGCCAAGTCGCTGGCTGAGGAACATAGGTCGAGCCCGCCCCTAAATAGGGCGAAAACTCCCCCCCTGCGATTGGCAAAGGCATTGACCCAAAAGCCTTTGTCTCTTTCTGCACAACATTGTCACTATCCTCATTTTCAACGTGAAAAGGATTAAAGGAAGGCGAATGCTGCCGCATCCACAAAACAGGAGAGGCCGAAGATTGCCGCCTCCCCCTGCCATTCAAAGCGGCCGAAAGGTTAGAAGCATTCTGATGCAGTTTTACATTGATTTCTTGATCGCCATCCTCATAAATAACGGGATTTGGAAGTCTTTCAGAATCCGCTCTCGCAAAGGGCGCAAAAGCTTGCAAAAAAAGCATCGAAAAAATAAGTACCCACCTGATAGGCGAGTTTCTGCAACGAAAGAAAGAAGGGACAACACGGCAGTTCATCATTCAACTTCCATCCATTTTACAGGTATGGTTGCTCAATGGATCTGGTTGTGTTTTACAACTCACCGCTTAGCTTCAAACCGTAAAACAGGCTTGATCGCTACAATATGAGTAAAAAATACTAAATCCCTACTTTAAGAAATCTAGCTTTTTCCAAATCAAAAATAAATCTAAAAAAACAAAAATAGATAAGAAAATCCCCCTCAACGCCCCGATAGGGGGTTTCCGCCAGAAAAATAGACATCAAATTCAACATCTTTTCCAGCGGAAACCCTTCTAGGAAAGAAACTATTTAAAAATAGGATTTGCAGGATCAGTGCACATACGCCCCTTAGGATCATTGAGGCTTTTCATTGTTTCCATATTTTCTGGGGTTAAGGAAAAATCAAATAATTCTCTATTCTGAACCATACGTTCCTCATGAACCGATTTCGGAATGACAACAACCTGATTTTGCAAATGCCAGCGCAAGATAATTTGGGCTGGAGATTTTCCATGCGCCTTGGCAATTTTACCAATCACAGGATTATCCAGAACACGCCCCTTCCCTAAAGGACGCCAAGCCTCCGTCTGAATACCGTGTTTTTTATGGAAAGCACGCAACGCTTCCTGCTGAAAAAGCGGATGAAGCTCAATTTGATTAACAGCAGGAACAACCCCTGTTTCTCCGATAATTCTCTCTAAATGGTCTTTTTCAAAATTAGAAACCCCAATGGATTTCACTCGTCCTTGTTTTTGTAATTCAATGAGCGCCTTCCACGTCTCCACATATTGATTTTGCTGTGGCATTGCCCAGTGAATGAGATAAAGATCAATCACCTCACGCTGTAAATTATGGGCACTTTTCTCAAAAGCTTTCAGCGTTTTGTCATAGCCTTGATCATCATTCCAAACTTTTGTCGTCACAAAAATATCGGGATTATCTTTTAAGGCTTTTCCAACACCCACCTCATTTTTGTAAAAAGAAGCGGTATCCACGGCCTGATACCCAACCTTAATTGCCGTTCGGACAATTTTATCCGCCTCGTCATTGGTAACTTCCCACACCCCAAGACCAATCCAAGGCATCGCCTGTCCGTCATTGAGTTTAACGCAGTCTTTGGCACTCTTTAAAAACGCAGCCATTCGAACCTCCTGCTCACATTAAGAAGCTTAAGCGTAGAAGCTGATGCTTTTGATGTGAAGCTTAAAGAAAAATTCTAACCTAACGCCTATAAAACTTCCAGCTTTAATTCCTTTAAAAAGGAATTAAATTTTTCACTGCTGGCCTGAATTTTACTGTCTAAAGCAATAATTTCTTTTGTAACCTCTTCTAGCGGAATCTCTGGCTCTGGCGGTGTAATTGAAACGTATCGTGAAATATTGAGGTTGAAATCATTCGCCTCAATTTCCTCTAAGGTTACACGGCGGGAATAATATTCCTCTTCCGTGCGGTGCGCATAGGTCTGAACGATTTTTCTAACATGTTCAGGCTCTAAAATATTCTGGTTTTTAACCTTTTTAAAATTACCCTCGCCTGAGGCATTGATAAAAAGAACATCTTTCTGAGGGCAGCATTTTTTAAGAACCAAAATACAAACAGGAATCCCTGTGGAAAAGAAGAGATTCGCAGGCAAACCAATGACAGTGTCAATGGAATGATCTTCTAAAAGTTTTTGACGGATACGTCCTTCTGCGCCCCCTCTGAACAACACACCATGCGGAAGGATAATCGCCATCGTTCCTTTTTTATCAGATAAGAAATTAAATCCATGCAGTAAAAAGGCGAAATCAGCCGCCGATTTTGGCGCAAGACCATAATTTTTAAAACGGAAATCTTCTCCTAATTTTTCATCAGGTTTCCATTTTAAGGAAAAAGGCGGATTGGCAACAACAGCTTCAAAAGACGGTTTTTCAGTCCCGTAACTTATTTGAAATTTTTCCCATTGATTCAGAAGCGTATCCCCATGAAAAATTTCAAAATCTCTTGGCCGCACCCCATGCAGCAGCATATTCATCCGCGCAAGGTTATAGGTCGTAATATTCTTTTCTTGACCACAAAGAATACCAACCTCACGTCCGCTCTCTTTCATTCGACGGTGAATATTTAAAAGCAAAGATCCTGATCCACAGGTAAAATCCAGAACATTTTTAAGATTTTGACGCTGATTTTCAAGAGAAGGATTTTGACTGTCTAAAGTAACGATTTGTGAAAGAATATCCGAGACGGTTTGCGGCGTATAAAACTCCCCCGCTTTTTTACCACCCCCGGCGGCGAACTGCCCAATGAGATACTCATAGGCATCCCCCAAAGAATCACGTTTTGTCGAAAAACGTCCAATCCCTGATTCAATTTCTGTAATAATTTCACAAAGCTTTTTATTTTGCTCCCCGTACCCTTTTCCTAATTTTTCAGATGTTAGATTAATCTCAGAGAATAAGCCTTTAAAGGCCTCCTCTCCCACATCATCCTGAAAAGATTTCCCTTCAATATGTTTAAAGGCATCTTGCAGCATCTCTAAAAGATCATCGCTTTGCGTGCGGGCAAGCTCAGCCAAATGATTCCAAAGATATTTAGGCGGAATAACATAATGCAGCTTACGGCGGAGTTCTCTTTCCAATGCCTGAAGCTCTTTAGGATTTTCTTCTGCCCAGGTAGCTAACCCTGCCCCATTATATTTCTCAACATAAGGTAGTAATTCCCTACCAAGGAGTTCTTTGGCGGAATCCTCATAAGTGTGCGATAGATAGCGAAGAAACAGAAAAGACAGCATATAATCACGAAAATCGTCTGCATTCATGCCTCCTCTTAAGCTATTGGCAATATTCCAAAGGGTTTTTCCTAACTGTTCCTTATCATTATCTGTCATCTCTTAATCCTCTGAAACATCTTTCCCATTTGTATTAAGCTTTTTTTCTGAAAAAGCCATTATAGCAGAATGATACATTTATTTATCATCCATTTTCATAACAAATCTCTCCGAATAGACGCCCTTCCCCAACCCTAAATCAGCTTTAATAAATCAACTTAAAGAGCGGTAATCCGTCTTCCATTCCCCTTAAAATCGCCTGTTAAATTAGGCAGGAAATAATTTCTGCATGAGGGCTTTTTTATATTTCTTAAGCTGTTCGGCCTTTTCTGCTGTCGCCGCAATCAAATTATCTAAACTGGATAAACACGCCGCTATCTTCTTTTGTTCTAGAAAACCAGGGATAAAAAGACAAAGACTTTTAATATCTGCACTATTAACAGCCTCAAAAGTACTCCCTTGGGACAATCTACTCCATTTTGATTCAAGCTGAATTAAATATTGATAAAGAAAATCTTGATTATTTATTCTGTAAGTTCTTAAAACACTTAAGCCTCGCCCTATACAAGCATGGTGATGTGAGCGTGCAATCATGCCTACAGGCGCTCTAACACTTAAAAGAATATCTCCATCTTTACATTCTTGCGTAATAGAAGACGTGAATATTCGGGGACATGAAACACGATTTCTAATATCTGCATTACCCTGCAATAAAGGAAGGCCATCTTTTTCATCATTATAGAAAGTAGATGCAGGAGAGCTTCCCATAACAATATGCGCAATCTCCCCCAACTTCTTCCCTTCCCATGCAGGGGCATCTCGAAAGTCAGGAAAGCGCAGGCGTGGCGTTGTCTCTCCTTCTTTCGGAAAGAGCTTTTGCATGAGCCCTTTTTTATATTCTTTAAGCTTTTCTACTTTATCGGACGTCGCCACAATCAAGTCATCTAAACTAGATAAACAATCCGCTATCTTCTTTTGTTCTGAAATAGAGGGGAGATAGAGAAGATAGTCTAATAATGACCCCTTATCGCCACGGGGCATTTTAACACCCTTCGAAGTTTTAACGGCATAATCTATAAAAGCTTTACTTGTCTGTATATGATATAAAAAGTAAGGGTTTATGCAGCTCCCTGCTCTGAATACGAGACAGTCATTTGAACAGCCTCCCAAACCATCTGCTAACCATGCTTTTTCTAAATAAATTCTAATATTTGAAAGAAGAATATCACCTTCTAAAAAATAGGTTACATTCCCCTCTGGTAAGGACGAATGGCCAAACAAAACACCTGAAAAATTCGGCAAAATGCTATCTGTTGAAAGATAGCGACCTTTTGGAAGTTGTTTACTTGAGATTTTATCCGCAACGAGTGAAGCAACCTTCCCCAATTTCTTTCCTTCCCATGCAGGGGCATCCCGAAATTCAAAGAAGCGCAGGCGAGGGATATGACGCATCGCTTGTTTATTCGGCGTCATATGTATGAATATCCCTAATTTTACCTATTTCTGCTTCAAGTTTACGGAGCTCTGTTGCAACGGCTTTTCCAAAAGCCTCCCTTTTTTGAGAACGCTCCATAAAAGAAAGTTCGGGATCATCAATCAAATCCTCAAGCATCTCAGAATTCAAACGTTGATTGCGTTTGATCCAATTAACGACAATTTCCAATTTCTCTGGAGCAACATCAAATTTACGGGCAACCACCTCAAAAGCCCCTTTTTGTGCCTCTGAGCGAAAATTTTCCCATGAAGAATACATATCTTCTTTTGTGTATCGCCCTGGCTGAATCGTATCCATCCATGTTTCCAGCAAGTCTTTTTCAACACCTGAAAATTTAGAATCAGCACGAATTAGCTGGCGGATTCTCTTATTTGCCCATTGCGGTACCGTATCGGAAGACATACATTCGGCGACCCTTGCCATAATCCAGTCATAATCAACCAGCTCTGAGCTAAAAAGAACGAGTTTCAATTCCAGATTTTCAATCGAATCTTGATCCTCTTCTCCTTCCTCCTCTGGAGAATCTTCTTCCTCATCGAATTCCTCTGCCTCGCCCTCTCTCTCTTCCACAAGCTTGAGACCTATTTCTTGATATTTCTGGTCAAAGCCTAGAATGTCTTCTTTAGGTAAAATATCCTCTATGGTCTTTTTTTGCTCCGGCGTTAAATCGGTATATTGTTCAAGATCTTTCTGTGTCTGTTTAATCTCACCGTACTGGCGCACAAATTCAGCTCGCGCCTCATTCCCATGAAGGTTGGACACCTCTGACGGCGTCAGTTCCAATCCCTGATCCTGCATAAACTCGCGGAGGGTGTCCATTTGCTCTTTTAGACGCTCAATCTTTTTATCTGCCTTGAGTACAAACCAAACCTGCTTATCTGCCATTTCGCCGTCAGCTGCTGAGAAAAGCTCAACAGCCTCTTGAACGTTTTTTTTCTGGTTACGGAAATCTAAAATATTACCGCGGGGTTTTGAATCGTTCAGTGTCCGGTTTGTTCTAGAAAAGGCCTGAATAAGCCCGTGATATTTTAAATTTTTATCCACATAAAGCGTATTAAGATATTTTGAATCAAACCCTGTCAAAAGCATATCCACAACAATCACAAGATCAAGTTTCTGATCCTTTAACGTTGGGTCTTCCGATCCATGTTGTTTAATCCGCCGCTGCACATCTGCGTAATAGCTCCCAAATTCTTCTATCCGCTCTGCAGTGCCAAACAGCTTATTATAATGGGCGATAATTCTTTTTAGCCCTTCCGTTTTTCCTTGGATTTTCGCCTTTTCTTCATCTGTTTTCGCTAATTTATATTCTTCTTTTTCCGTCTCTAAATCTTCCTGAATCTGATCTGAATCCTTGCTCACCCCTGGCGGCGTTGAAAAAACCGCTGCGATTTTTAGAGGTTTATAGTCAGGATCCTCTGCCAGCTTTTCCTGTTGAAGCCTTTCAAAAAGATCAAAATAAGCAATCGCGTCGTCAATTGAAGAAGTCGCAAACACCGCATTAAAACGCCTGCTCGCCGTTGCCCTGTCATGCAGCTCTCCCAAAATTGCCTTAGCAATGACTTCTGGAGAAGGCGATACTTCCTCTTCATTCTCATCTTGCGCCCCATAATAATGAATATGAAACGGCAGAACATTTTTATCATCAATCGCATCGGCAATGAGATAAGAGTGCAGACATTTATGAAAAATATCATCTGTAGTTTTCAAATATACATAATCTGAAGTATCTTCGGCATCGCCCTGTTCAAGCCGCTTATTGGTCGCATTGGCCTCAAAAATTGGCGTTCCTGTAAACCCAAAAAGCTGCGAATTGGGAAAAAAATCTTTAATCGCCTTATGGTAAATCCCAAATTGGGAACGATGACATTCATCAAAAATAAAGACCATTTTCTCATTTTTTAAAATTTGGAGCTCTTCTTGATAATTTTGCCTTTTCCCCTCGCCTTTTGCTGTCAACGCACCACCGAGTTTTTGAATGGTTGTGACAATTACTTTATCGGCATAACTATCTGACAAGAGTCTCTCGATAAGAACCCTTGTATTACTATTTTCCTCAACGCAGCCTGCCTGAAATTTGTTAAATTCGTCCCTTGTCTGGCTATCTAAATCCTTACGGTCCACCACAAAAAGAACTTTTTTAACTTTTGAATCATCCATTTCTTTTAAAAGCGTTGACGCTTTAAAAGAGGTTAGCGTCTTTCCGCTTCCTGTCGTATGCCAAATATAACCATTGCCATTATTTTCTTGGATTATTTTAACAATTTCCCGCACCGCATAAATCTGATACGGGCGCATCATCAGAATTTTCTTTTCTGTTTCCATCAGCACCATATAACGGGCAATCATCTGGGCTAATGGACATTTTTCAAGAAAACTGTTTGCAAAATCTTTTAGACTGGTTATTTTTTTGTTTTTTTCATCAGCCCACTGGTAAATAGGCAAATATTGCTCTTTGGCGCCAAATTGCAAAAACTTCAAATTATTATTTGCGAAATAAAAAACTTCACTTTCACTGGCCGCCACAAAAATCTGTATGAAGCACAAAAGTGTATTTGTATAAGGATTGCCTTGCGCTTTCTTATAATTCGCAATCTGTTCCAGCGCCCGACGCGGACTTAATCCAGGACGTTTGAGTTCAATCTGAACAACAGGCAAACCGTTTAAAAGTAAAATAACATCATGTCGCTGAGATTTTTTAAGGCTTCCTTCTGAATCAGGATGAAGAAAACGAGGCTGTCTAATCAGTTCAAAATGATTTTCACACCAAGATTTTAAATTAACAAGACTATAAATTAAGGGCGTGCCATCCTCTCGGATAAGCGTATGTTTTGAACGTAAATTTTTCGCTGCGACAAAAACATCGGCATTTATAATCTGATCTAAAAGCGCTCTGAATTCATGATCTGAAAGATGAACGTTATTTAAATCTTCAAATTTTTTTCGAAAATTCGCTTTTATCTGTTCGTCTGTGCTGATGTCAGAGCAGTAAACATAACCTTGCTGCTCGACAAGCTGACGGACAAGCTTATCCTCTATCGCCAATTCTAAAAAAGGATTCTTAGGATCTCTCTTATATTCTTCAGAGGAAAATTTCTGTTCATTGGACAAGTGAATAGATGGAGATAGATCCGACATAGAACAATCCTAAAAATTTTTCAGATAATCATTTTCAATATTCTTTTCACAAAGAAATAGCACAAAGTGCACCTCGTGAAATCATTTTATGCCCTCAAACAACGCTATTTTTGAAGAAAAAACAGCAGAAGAATAAGAAGATAAAGGATTTTCTAAATATTATCTAAATTTTTTAAGAGAAAGTGGTGCCCGAGGGCGGAATCGAACCACCGACACAGCGATTTTCAGTCGCTTGCTCTACCGACTGAGCTACTCGGGCATAATCTTTTTGTGCCTTGTCTCCACAAAAAGAAGCATTCCACTGGGGCTAAGGTTTAGCTTAGAGTTTCCGATTAAGCAAGTCCTTTTTTAAGCGTTTTTGTTTTTAATCTTCTTTTTCTATCTGACGGCGCAAAAGTTCCTGTTCTGTCCGTTCCACGGCTTCTGCGAAATCTTCTTCTCTCTCAGAAGCAAATCGGTAATCTCCATTAAACCAGCGCCCTAAATCTATTTGCTTGCAGCGAAGGGAGCAAAAAGGGCGTGCAGCATGTTCTGTTGGTTTTCCACAAATTGGACAGGCCATTTTAATCCCGTTTCAGTTGGTTAAAGAGAGTTCTTGGAGCGTCTCAAACAAAGAGCGCCGTCCACGTTTTACACTTAATTCGATCATGCCCGAAGGGGTAGCCCCTCTCACCTCTAAATTTTTCCATTTTGCCTTTTGCTTGGCATCCTCTTGGATAAATTTGGTTAAAGCAAAGCGTTTTTTAACAGGCAATCCAGCAGGATCAATCAAAATAACGCCTCCTAATTGACGCAATTCAATTTCATCAAACAGCTTGTGAATCGCCTGACGGTTTTCTTCAAATCCAGCCCCATTTGGCGCATCTAAATCAATCGCTGTCAAAGCCTCTGTCACGGTAATAGAAGCATCAATCTTCAGCGTTAAGGAAAAATGCCTTTCCCCTAAGGCTAGAAAATCCTCTTTTAAGCAGGAATCAAATGCCTCATAATCAATCCGAAACCGCTCCCGCAACGCTTGAGGTAAAAGCAACAAAATTTCAGGTTGTGGAGAAACAAATTGAATATCAGGATATAAATCAGCCCAATTCTCTAAAAGGCTTTTAGCTTTACGAATTAGAACAGGCTTTTTTTCTAATTGTAGCGTTTGCGGAATCTCAATCTCAGGCTCTGCCTTTAATCGAATACCCTTGCCATGTTGCGCCTCTCTGGTAACAGAAGCGGCTAAAAAGTCTCCTTCCTGAAAGGAAAGATGCTTACGGTAAGGTAAAAAACCTTCTCCAACTTCCCCCAAAGAAACAAAAGCACCTGAAAGGCCTGAAACAGATTTTAAAATTTTAACAACGTAAAGATCGCCCAGCTGTGCAGAGGCTTGAGGCGCATAAAAAGCAGCAGATCGAATTTCTCTCTCATCGTCCAAAAGGACAGAAGCGATTTTCCCCTCAATCAAACAAAGCTCAACCGAAAAACCAGAAGACATCTTCACCTCTCCTGCCTCTCAGACTGGCCAATAAGTGCCATTTTCTCTTTGCTTACCCCGAAGGCCAGCCTGCCCCCGAAACAGTTGTGCTGTTTCAAAAAGCGGCAAACCAATCACCCCAGAAGGACTCCCAGAAACCGCACGGATATAAGCCGCAGCCTGCCCGTGGAGAGCATATCCGCCAGATTTATCTTTCCACTCTTCTCCCGAAATTAAGGCCTCAATCTGCTCTTTCGTCAGACGGGCAAAAGTCACCGCTGTTTCAACCAAACGGGAACTTTCTCTGCCTTGAGGATAAGATTGACTCGGAACAAGGGAAATCGCCGTATAAACACGGTGTTTACGCCCTGAAAGCAAATTGAAAAATTTTCTGGCCTCGTCTGCATCTTTGGGTTTCCCCAAAATCCGGCAGCCAACGGCCGCAATCGAATCTGCTGCTAAAATCAATGCTGGCTCTGCCACTTGCGCCGCAACCGCATAGGCTTTTTCTCGCGCCATGCGTAAAACAAACTGCCTCGGAGGCTCTTTTGGAAGGGGATTTTCCGCTATCTCTGCTGGACGGATTTCATCTGGCGGAAAGTCGATGGAGGCCAGCAGCTCTCGCCGTCTTGGCGAAGCTGATGCCAAAATAAAACGGGGGGAAACCAGCAACGGATCCCCGACAGAATTGGACATACTTATTCTTATTTAAAGCGGAATGTAATCCGACCTTTTGTCAGGTCATAAGGGGTCATTTCAACATTCACCCGATCCCCTGCAAGAACACGGATACGGTTCTTTCTCATCTTCCCACTTGTATGGGCGAGAATGGTATGTTCATTGTCCAACAAAACTCGGAACATTGCATTTGGCAATAACTCTTGAACTGTTCCACTGAATTCAATCAGATCTTCTTTAGGCATGTAGCACTTTCTTTTTGATAACGTAAAATTGGTTAAATTGGGCTTTTAGACAAACGCCCTCACCCTCTTCCTTGGTTAAGAAAGAGACTCTTACTTATGGACCTCTATCTGGATTACGTCAAATTTATCTCTTATCTTCAGAAATCTTCTGCCCTTTTTCAACAAAGGATTTCACCTCCCAGCAATAATAAGTCAAGGCCGAACGATAGGGCGAAAAAATAGCCGTTTTCTCAGCCAAAATCTTAGGAGAGAACTGTTTTTCCTCTCCATAAATCAAACGGTACCCTTCCCGAACACCATAATCTCCGCCTGCGAAAATATCTGGATGCCCCAACGCAAAAAGCATCACCATATCCGCACTCCATGGCCCGATTCCCCGAAGATCCGTCAATAATTTCTGCGAAAGAGGGGCTTCCATAGCAAGCGCTTCGGCCATTGTTGGAAAATAATTTTGCAAAGATTTTTCTGAAACCGTTCTGAGACAAGAGATCTTTTGAGAACTCAAACCACATTTTTTCAATCTTTCTTCTGGCATCTCCAAAAGCCGTTCAGGCATTGGTAAATCCCCACCATTCTCAAGCTTGAATTTCTCTAAAATACTCTGGGCTGATTTCGTTGAAAGCTGCTGAGCGATAATTGTACGAAGCAGCTCAAAATAAATTTCTAAATTCTCGGGACGTTTTGACTCTTTTTGCAAAAAATTTTCTGGTAGGAATGTCGGAAAGGGCACTTTCTGAAACCATGCTTTCAAAACAGGGTCTTTTTTCAGGAAAAATTCAGCTTTTTCCCAAGAATTTTCTAAATTAACGGACAAAATTCTCTCCTTTGCAAGATATTTTGATTTTATCTGCATCCGATTATTTTTTTAAAGCTGTTTTTCTGCTAGTTTTTCTTCTTGAGCTTACTTGTTTTGATTTAACCCCTATGTTTTCCCATATCACGCTTTAACGCCCTCATAACCAAAGCTTTTTTGGATAAAGCTTCAAATAACCGCCCCACCATCTTTCAAACGATGGAACAGGCAGAGCCAAATGCAAAGCTCCACCTGTCAGCGCGGAATGGTGCTTTGCGTCCAAATGAAACGGGCGAAATTCAAGCCAGAGGGCCTTCTCACTCCCTGCTTTCCGCTGAAAACCAACATCTCTCCCCCCATAAAGAAGAAGGGACTATCCCAACCTCTCAGCGCCGCATTCAATTCTCGCCAACCATTCATGCGCCGCTTCGCCCAAATACGCTCGTTGCACTCTCAAATGGGCCTCAAAATCCTGCTCTAAGAGACTCCCCCTACGCCTTTCCTGCCGCCAACCGTTCCCGTTTGCTCCCCCGTAATATCTGGGCAGATTCAAGTTTGCTCGGCGCAGGAACTGCCTCTCTCCTGACGCATGTCAGTCTTTTTCTAATGCTCTTTGTGAGTTTTAACCATAATCCTGTCGGGGGCGACCAGCAGTCCGATGCGCCCCAAATGGAAATGATTTTTGCACCGCCTTCCATTAACGCTGTTAAAGGGGAGCAGGTGAGAGAACAAGGTGGCGGCGGCACACCGCCTCCTCCAACAGCAGCGCCAGAACCCACACCAACGCCAGCAGAAACCCCCATTGCCCCCCCTGTTCCCCCAGATGAGCTAGCAGAAACAGGCGAGATTGCTGCGCCCAATCCAAAACAAAAACAAATGCCAGAGGCGAAAAAACCAAGCCCAACCAAAACCGAGGCAAAAGCCAACGCAAACACCTCAAAACTGAGTAATTCCAAAAGTGCAAATAATCCTTTTGCCAATTTGACCGATGTCAGTTTTGATGGCGATCCATCTGATATGCGCCATAAAAAAGGGCAGAAAGGCGGGAATAAAGGCGCTATTGATATGGGCGTGATGGGCCCTCTCAGCATGAACGGCAAAATAAATGCGCCTTATACCAGCAGCACAACCATTAAGGGCGTCAGTTCCGATTATGGGGCTGAGCTGGATGCTTGGATTCGCAACCATATTTTCTATCCAGATGATGCCGTACGTCAGGAAATGGAAGGGGCAAGTTCTGTACATGTCCGCCTTGACCGCAAAGGCAATGTCCAGCAGGTCTTTATCAAAGGCTCTTCTGGCTATGGCACGCTGGATATAGCGACTGTCAGCATTTTCAAAGATCAAAAACTGCCAGATGTTCCCGAAGATATGAAGGGCGATCATTTTGATATTGATGTTCAGGTAAATTACCTGCTCATCCGTCATTAAAATTTTTCAAAAGAAAAAAGTTAAAAAAGAAACTTGACCGATTGAAAAAAATACATCCTTATAGGTGGCAGGACACTCTACCCTAACGTAGAGCGCATATCTGTAAGGATAAAAAATGATAAATACTGTGACGAAGCCCGACCTGCGTCCGGGTAATCCCTGCTACTCGTCTGGCCCATGCGCTAAGCGCCCAGACTGGTCTCTTAATGCGCTTCAGGACACGCCCTTTGGCCGCTCCCACCGCTCCAAGATTGGCAAAGCCAAACTCAAAGAAGCCATTGATCTTACAAAAGAAATTCTAAAAATTCCTCAAGACTACCGTGTTGCGATTGTGCCTGCCTCTGATACAGGGGCGGTTGAAATGTCGCTTTGGTCTCTCCTTGGCGCTCGTGGTGTTGATATTCTCGCTTGGGAAAGCTTTGGCTCTGGCTGGGTTACAGATGTTGTAAAACAACTCAAACTCCAAGATGTTCGCCGTTTCGAAGCTGATTATGGCCATCTTCCCGATGTCAGCCAAATTGACTTTGCCCGTGATGTCGTCTTCACATGGAATGGCACAACTTCTGGCGTTCGCCTCCCAAATGCAGATTTTATTCCAGCGGACCGTGAAGGCCTCACGATTTGCGATGCGACTTCTGCTGCTTTTGCGGTTGATCTCGATTTCACAAAACTTGATGTTACGACCTTTTCTTGGCAAAAAGTCCTTGGAGGAGAAGGCGCTCACGGTATGCTTATTCTCTCCCCCCGTGCAGTGGAGCGTTTGGAAAGCTACATACCCGCATGGCCTCTGCCAAAAATTTTCCGTATGACAAAGGGCGGAAAACTCATCGAAGGCCTCTTTGAAGGTGCGACCATTAACACGCCTTCCATGCTCTGTGTCGAAGATTATCTTGATGCTCTGAAATGGGCTCAAAAAATCGGAGGATTAGAAGCGCTTATTGAACGTGCCACAGCAAATGCGCAAGTCATTCATGATTTTGTAGCAAAACATGACTGGATTGAAAATCTTGCTGTTGTCCCAGAAACACGCTCCAATACCTCTGTTTGCTTAAAAATTGTTGATCCTCAAATCACTTCACTTGAAGCCAAAGAGCAAGCTAACTTTGCAAAATCTATTGCCTCTCTCTTAGACAAAGAAAAAGTGGCCTTTGATATTGCGGCCTATCGGGATGCGCCAGCAGGTCTGCGGATTTGGGCAGGGGCAACAATTGAAACCGAAGATTTAAAAGCTCTGATGCCTTGGCTTCTTTGGGCATATCAAACGCAAAAAGCGACCCTTTCAGTCTAAGCAATCCTAACTCATTCCTTCATCTCTTTATTACATGAAAGGCTTCCTTTTATGGCACCTCGTGTTCTTGTTTCCGACAAACTTTCGGAAACTGCTATTCAAATTTTTCGTGACCGTGGCGTTGAGGTTGATTTCCAACCAAACCTTGGCAAAGACAAAGAAAAACTTGCCGAAATTATCGGCGACTATGATGGGTTAGCTATCCGCTCGGCAACGAAAGTCACCGCTAAACTGCTAGAAAATGCCACACGCCTCAAAGTCATTGGACGTGCGGGTATCGGTGTTGATAATGTTGATATTCCTGCCGCTTCCAAGCGGGGCATTATCGTGATGAACACCCCTTTTGGTAACGCCATCACCACAGCAGAACATGCCATTGCACTGATGTTTGCTGTTGCTCGCCAGCTACCAGAGGCAAACACCTCCACCCATGCTGGTAAATGGGAAAAATCCCGCTTTATGGGCGTGGAAATCACAGGAAAAACCTTAGGCGTTATTGGCGCTGGGAATATTGGTTCGATTGTTTGCTCACGTGCCTTAGGCTTAAAAATGCATGTTTTGGCCTACGATCCCTTCCTGTCGGAAGAACGTGCGAAAGACATTGGCGTGACAAAAGTCACCTTAGATGATCTTTTAGCGCAATCTGATTTCATCACCCTGCACGTGCCTAAAACAGAAAAAACAAAAAACATTCTGAGTGCTGAAAATCTTGCAAAAACCAAAAAAGGCGTTCGCTTGATTAACTGCGCAAGAGGCGGTCTGGTTGATGAAAAAGCCTTAGCAAAAGCGCTCAAAGAAGGGCATGTTGCGGGTGCGGCCTTTGATGTGTTTGAAACAGAACCTGCCACCGAAAGCCCCCTTTTTGGACTGCCAAATGTTGTCTGCACACCGCATCTCGGCGCATCGACAAATGAAGCGCAGGAGAATGTCGCCCTCCAAGTAGCAGAACAGATTTCGGATTATCTAATCCGGGGGGCTGTCACAAATGCCCTTAATATGCCAGCCATTACAGCAGATGAAGCGCCTCGCCTAAAACCTGTTATCCGTTTAGCGGATGTCTTAGGGTCTTTTCTTGGGCAAATGCAGGTCGATGCGGCGAAAGAAATTGAAATTCTCTATGATGGCGCTTTTGCACAAATGAATACCAAAGCGCTGACAAGTGCTTTGTTAGCAGGTTTTCTACGTGCCCATACCACTGATGTGAACATGGTTTCTGCCCCAACCATTGTCAAAGAAAAAGGGATTATCCTTTCTGAAGTGACACGGGATAAAAGTGGCGTTTATGATGCCTTCATTCAACTCAGAATCAAAACAGAAAAGGGTATTTTATCTGCGGCAGGAACCGTTTTCTCCGATCTAAAACCTCGCTTTATCCAAATTCAGGGCATCAATATGGATGCCGAAATCAATCCTTATATGGTTTACCTTGCCAATCAGGATGTGCCTGGCATTATTGGGTCTGTTGGCGCAACGCTTGGAGAGGCCAAAATCAATATTGGAAGCTTTCAGCTTGGCCGGAAAAAAGAAGATGGGCAGGCCATTGCTCTTCTGTCTGTTGATGGGCCTGTGAAAGAGAAAATTTTGCAAAAACTCCTCAAAAATCCAAGCATTTCAGATGCAAAATTCCTTCAATTTTACATTGAATAACCTACACAAACTAACATTAAACCCAAACGAAACCCCCACTTTTCAGTGGGGGGTTTCTCTAGAAATAAAAACACAATAAAAAGAGCTTAGGCAGCTTGCCTTTCTGGCGTTTCAGAAAGAGCCAAATAAGGTCCGCCTGCAATCACTTCAATCACACATTTTTCTGCCTTTTCCATCATTTCCTGAGGGAGTTCAACAAGCGCTTTTCCAGCTGTCCAGCGCAAAATGCCATTCTCAACATTGTTCCAGCCCTCTGCCTCGGGTGAGTCAGACCAACCTTTGACTTCGCATCTCTCTCCCTCTTTTCCCAAAAGATAAATCTTTTGTACCAAAATGCCTAAATGACGGCGGTCATCTAAGAAAGGACCGACAATATCGCAAGGCCTTGACGTACGGGAAGCAATAGAAAATTGGCTTATCCCAGCAAGCTTTGACACATCAAACAGATAAGACATACCCCCTTCGACCTCTTCTTTTGAAGCAAAAGAAACAGATTTCTGTTGGCCATTTTCTTCCCAAACCAATTTTATCTGAGGGTCTTTGCTAATGGCCCGCCCTTCAAAATGATCCTGCCCTGCATGTTTCGCCAGCCTATGCCAAAGCGGTTCTGCAAAATCGCAAGAAACATCCAAAGGTGCCGCCGCATCGTCCCAACTTCTTTCCAGACTTGGCAAAGAAGTACGGGGAGGCATACAGAAAACAACCGCATTTCCTTCCCGATGAGGTTCTAAAACAGCAACAAAGCCCGCACGGTTTCCCGTATCCAAATAGCTTTCGCCTAATGCCCCTTCAGCAATCAGAATCGAATGAGACTCTGTTTCCAAATGAAAATAGGTGTAATGGAGACGGTCATAGTCATAAGCAATGGTTTTGCCATTCACCAACATACGAATAGGAATAAATTTACCGTTAAACAAAAAGCAATGCTCTGGCGTGACCCACAAATCCCGCTCAGGTACATTTTCAGAAAAAGCGCCTTTGGAAATTTTGACCGAATAACTTTCCTCATCTGGTAAGTTAAGAGAATCGGCCTCTGGCTCAATCCAAACTCTTTTCTTCCCAACCCATTTTAAGGGGAGAGAACGCCCTTTTTGTGTGCCATCCCCCTCAGCCACCATCACATGGTCTTGAGGCTTCAAGGTTTCAATCAAACGATAACCTTCGGGTGTTAAAATCCGTGTCCCTTCAAGATAGCAATATTCAAAAGCAATGCTTCCATCTGGCGTAAGTCCAATCGCCCCATTTGCACCGATTCCCGGGATATGCATAACGAGCCAACCGCCGCTTTTCGTTTGAATCAGCGCATAATTTCCCGCATTGTCACCTGTTAAATAGGATTTGAGGCTATCAGGAACTTTGGAAAGATTAGAACCCTCATTATAAACAGCCGTAATATCTGAACGGCTCAACCCTTTAAGCACCACCCCATCGGAATCCCCACCTTCCCATGATTCTGCTGCTGAATTATAGGTTGGGGCTTCATTCCCAGGACTGAAACCTGTGAGAACCGTGTCATAAACTTGCGTGCCATTTCCGAGCGTATCCAATCCGCCAAGCACAACACCTCCATTAACAGCACCAGATCCAATCAAAACCATTCCGCCAGCATTTGGGCCAAGCGTAAGAGAGGCGCCGTCATCTAACTGCACTGTACCGTTAACAACGTTACCATTTTTTATCGTATAAAGCTGCGGATTAAGCATCGTGCCACCCGACAGAACTGTATTCACCTGATTAGGAATCTGCCCCACTGGGAGGTTCTCACCATAGCTTCCACCCGATGCCACACCACCAGAAGCAATAATCACCTTACCGCCCGCAACCCATGGATTATTTTCTACACCGCTGACAATTTCCGTTCCCATACGAAATAACCATGTCGAAACAGCTGTTGCACCTGCATTTACAACCATTGTACCGCCTAGCCGTGTTGTCGCATCTGGCGGATTTAAATCCCCTGTTGTCTGATTATGAATGACTGTATTAATGGATAAACCACCACTTTGCACGGTCATCGTGCCGCCAACGTCCAAATCTGTGCTCTGTGCCGTACCACCACGCTGAACAAGCAATGCCGACCCTGAAGGAATGACGCCAATTTTAGCGTTGTTACCAACGTTCCAAGAGTTTGGATTCACAATGTGCAAACCTTGTGCAACGGATCCGCCAGAGGCCGCAGCACTATTCACAATTACCGTGCCTCCGCCATTTTTAGCGCCTGCACTCTTAATCGAGAAATTACCTCCCAAGGCTTGTTCCGCTGCTGAAACCGAAGCGCCTAAATCACTATTGGCAAGAGAGTTTCCCTCTGGTTGGGCTACACCATTGGTATAGAAACCACCAGAAGTAACGTCTTCCGACTGTGCTGAAAGATGAATCTCGTTCTCTGTTGCCATGTCTCTTGTACTTTCTGAAATTGCGACCTGATAATTAAAAAATCGGCTACTGTAACCATCTTCAGGTTTTTGGCAAAACCCATAAAATCGCTACAATAGCCGTCCATGTTTCTCTAAGAAAAGAACTCTTTATTGAGGCCAGTCTCCAGATTCCTGAGCATCCCAGAGCCAAGCAGCGCCCCGAACACCGGAACTGTCACCGTGTTTATTCATGACAATCGGTGTCATGCAAGGGAAACCGCCAGTAATATGCTGAGATAATCTGCCAGAAACAGTTTTGCAAAGATTAGGCAGATTGGTTACGCCCCCACCCAAAACAATGACATCCGGATCAAGAAAGTCAATCATACGAGCACAAGCCCTTGCCATTCTATCCGTATACAGATCAAACGCATGTAAAGCTTTTTCATCGCCTGCAGCCAACGCATCGGCAATCCCTTTAGCAGAAACATGCCCTTCACCAAGCCAATCTGTTGCCAAAGCCTGACCACAAAGATAGCGTTCCTGACACCCTTCTTGTCCACAGAAACACTGGCGCAGTGGCAAGTCTGTTTCTTTTAACCATGGTAATGGCAGATGTCCCCATTCCCCCGTTAGACGGTGCAAACCTGACAAAAGACGGCCATAGGCGACAATACCGCCCCCCATGCCTGTTCCCAAAATCACCCCAAAAACAATATTTTTACCAACGCCAGCCCCATCGGCTGCTTCAGAAAGGGTAAAGCAGTTCGCGTCATTTTCCATTCGGATCGGACGATCAAGCGCTGCTTCGATATCTTTGTCAAAAGGCCTCCCATTCAGCCATTCTGCATTGCAATGATCCAGCAGGCCTGTCTGGGGAACAATGGATCCCGGTGTGCCAATCCCTAAGGTAGAAGTCGCTTGCCCTGCTGCAACACGGCTTCCTGGGATACATCCCAATTTTGCTTCTGTCTCAAGAACGATATCGCGCACTGCAAGGACTGTTTTTTCATAGTCTCCATGGGGGGTTGGCGCACGATGCCTAAAGGTCTCATTACTATCCCGATCAAGCGCAACGATTTCAATTTTCGTACCGCCTAAGTCAATTCCAAGTCTATAATCTGCCATGTTTCCATGCCTTTTCCGAAAGCCCCAACCCCCATTTAAAATGCATTCACTTGAAAAAAATGCACCAGCTTGAGACGTTACTCTAAGGGAGTATTCTCTTAACGCCTAGTCAAAAAAGGAGAGGTTTGAATAATTTCAATTTCTCCCGAAAGAACCTTGAGAATCTCTCCTAATTTTTTAAAGTAATCTTTCTCTGTGTGTGCCTTAAAACCTGCTTCATCCCGCCAAATTTCATTAACGATAAAACGTCCAACTTCAGAAATATCTGCTGAAACTTCATAGCGTTCGCAGGCTTCCTCCTCAAGAGAGCGCTCAGCACACTCCCTCAAGCTGGGCTCAAGGGCTTCAAACTTATCCGGTTTTACAGAAACGATTGCAGTAATAAAAATTTTTGACATTTAACTTAAAGAGTCTCCTCGTCCTATACGTTCTCTTCATCGACCAGCATATCTTGCTTTAGAGCTGAAACCAGTTCAGGCGTTGCCGCAACACTTTGTGCAGGCGTTGGGAAAAAGCCGCTTTTTACTTCACCTGCATAATCACTTAAGGCTTTAACAATAATCGGCGCAAGATCTGCAAAACGGCGTGCATGACGTGGAATTTTACCCGAACATAATCCTAAAAGATCATGCCAAACTTGTACTTGGCCAGAACAATATTTACCTGCGCCAATGCCGATGGTCATAATATCAACAGACTGGGTAATCATTTGCGCCACTTCCGTTGGAATACATTCGAGTAAAAGCCCGAATGCGCCTGCCTCTTCAAAAGCCATTGCCTCTTCTAAAAGCCGCTGTGTGCTTTCAATATCTTTTCCCTGAATCCTAAGTCCCATTTGCAGCTGCGATTGTGGACGTAAACCAATATGCGCCATCACGGGAATCCCTCGAACCGTTAAGGCATTCACGAGCGTTAAAATCTCAAGACTTCCTTCGATTTTAATCGCCTGTGCTCCCCCTTCCTGAATCAAGCGAACGGCATTTTTAATCCCATCTTCAAGAGTTGCATAAGAAAAGAAAGGTAAATCTGCAATCACAAAAGCACGGCCACAGCCACGCACCACCATTTTCGTATGATAGACCATTTCATCTACCGTAACGGGAATCGTCGTATCATTCCCCTGCACGACCATACCCACCGAATCCCCAACTAAAATCATGGGAATATCTGCCTGATTTGCCATCATCGCAGAAGGATAATCATAGGCTGTAATCATCGGCAAACATTGCCCTGCCCTGCGCATTTTTTCTAAAGAAGCCAAAGTTCGCCGTCTTTTAGGAGGCTCTGCCTTTTGAGAAACATTTTGCGTTACAGGCTGAAACTGTCCATAGGGTGTTTGTTGGGTTGAATAGTCGATCATCTCAAGGCCTTTCCTCTTTCTTGATCCCTTTTCCAAAGAGCCAGTTTCTTATTTTCTGGCCGATCTTCGTTAATTTTTCCTGCGAAGCCAAAACCTCTTTTTGACGCATCAAAGGATAAGAATGAGCCTGCTCCCTTTGAAATTGCGCTGCAAATTTTCCTGACTTAATCTCCTGCATCAGCCGTCTCATCACCTGCTTCATTTCCGAAGCCTGATAAGCTTCCTCACCGACATACCCTCCATAAGAAGCTGTCTTAGAAATGAGCTTATTTGTGCCTTCAAGCCCCTCTTTATAAATAAGGTCTGCGATAATCTTAAGCGAATGCGCTGATTCAAGATAGGCCATTTCTTCAGAGATTCCATTTTCAACCATAACCTCAAACCCTGTACGCACCAGTGCTGCTGCACCACCGCATAAAATGGCCTGCTCTCCGAACAAATTGCTTTCCGTTTCCTGTCCGAAATCCGTTTCGAGCAAACCAATACGGGCACAGCCAATCAAGGAAGCCCAATCCAAAGCCGTCTCAAAAGCAGATTGAATTTTTTCCTTTTCCCCTTCAGGCCAGACCGCAATCCTTGCCATCAACCCCTCATTTTCCTGATAAAGTTTCCGCAATAAATAGCCTGGCCCTTTGGGCGCAACTAAAAAAGATGAAAGGTCTGGTCTTAAAGAAATCTGTCCAAAATGCAGGCAAAATCCATGTGCAAAACCAATCACAGCAGCAAAAGGCAGATATTTTTCTAAAATCTCTTGATAAAGCGCACCATGTGTTTCGTCTGGTGTTAAAAGAATGGCAATCTCAGCATTTTTAGCGCCATCTAAAGGCGAAAAAACCTCAAATCCATCTGCAAGCGCTTTTTCCCTTGAGTTGGAAGAATCTGGCAATGCAATTCTTATTTTTTTTGCCCCTGAATCCCGTGCATTCAGGGCTTGAGCCCGTCCTTGACTGCCATAGCCAAAAACAACGATTTCTTTTCCCAAAATTCTTTCAATTTTAGTGTCTTTCTCCGCATAAATTTTCATGCACTGCCCTAAAATTTCTCTTTTAAAAAAGCCATTGCCCAGGATTTGGCCTCCTCTAAGGAGATTTCATCCTCCTGCGGATCAGACGCAATAGGATTTGAAAAAACCATACCCTCTCCTGCTTTCCCTAAAGGATGATGCCGAAACCAAGTATCCTGACGTTTGGCATAGGAACGCATTGCAGACACGGCCAAAGTAGCTGCTTCTCCTAAAGAAAGCTCCCCCTTCAAACAGCGCCGCAACTCTGGCACGCCATGTGCCCGCATAAGGGGTAAATCTGGACTGACATCTTTTTTAAGAAATGCCTCCACCTCTTCCAAAGCGCCTGCTTGAAGCATTTTCTCAAATCGCCTCTCTAAACGGCTTCTCAAAAACTCACGTTCAGGCGCAAAATGGAAAAATTTAAAATCGCAGGAAACACCCCCTTGATGAGGCAAAGAAAGCCAATGAGAAAGAGGCTTTCCAGTGCCAAACAAAACAGCCCAAGCACGGCAAATCCTCTGCTGATCCTGCGCATTTAATTTTTCAGCCGTTATCGGGTCTTCCGCCTTTAATAATTTAAGAGCTTCTTCCCCCCCATAGATTTCATAAAAAACTTCTGCCCGGCGGCGATCTTTTTCTGGAACAGGCGGAATGTTGGCAATTCCTTGACGCAAGGCATTTAAATACATGCCTGTACCCCCGCAAAAAATCGGCAAACGAGACGTTTGAACGCACTCTTCTAAAATCCGCATCGCCTCTGGAAGCCACCAACCAACAGAACCACGTTCTGCACCATCCAAAACACCATAAAGCGCATGAGGAACTTTGACCTCATCCTCCGCAGAAGGGCGTGCCGTTAAGGCCTGTAAATCCGAATAACATTGCATCGCATCCGCATTGATGACAACGCCGTTCAATTCATCGGCCAATGCCATTGCCAATGCGGATTTTCCCGAACATGTCGGCCCCGCAATAATCAGGGCTTTTTGCTGCGGAAATCTTTTTCTCTCTCCAACCTCACTCAAGCCCTATTTACCTTTCTTTATTCACGTCTTTTCTCTAATCTGGGTAGATACTCTGTGTTTTACTTATGGGTATTTACTTTTACTCTTTTTACTTCTTGAAGGGAAATATCATGTCTGATCCTTCAGCTCCACGCTCTTTCGTTTTAACGGTTGTTGCCAACCGTGAAGAGGGAAACCTCTCCAAAGAAGCTATCGACACCGCACGCCATCTTGTTCAAGGACAATCACCTGTCGTCCTTTCAGAAAAGGAAGCTGTTGATATTTCCTGCTGTCTGCCAGCAGAAAACGCCATTTCTCCAGAAACCATTCGGGCAACCCTCGCTCCCTTCCGAGTTGATGCGCTTCTAACACGCAAGCGTGGACGGCGGAAAGCGGTCTTCACATCAGACATGGACAGTACGGTTCTCGAAGGGGAAACCCCAGATGCGATTATTGCCCTACGGGGAAGAACAGCAGAGCTCAAAGAAATTGTTACGGATGCCCGTGCTAAAAATGCGACTTTTGCAGAAACGATGCGCCGCCGCATTCCCTTAATGGCCAACACAACCGAAGAGGAACTTCAAACCATCTTAGATGGTCTTAAACGTGCCGACCATATCAAAGAGGTTGTTCGTACCATGAAAAAAAATGGCGCGCTCACCGCATTAATTTCAGGTGGTTTCGATTGGTTTACAGATAGAGTCGCACAAGAAATTGGTTTTGACTATGCCTTTGCCAATCGCCTTGAATGGGAAACTGGTAAATTGAAGGGCTCTCTTTTTGAGCCTGTCCTCGGACCTGAGAACAAAGCGGAATCTCTGCTCCAGCTCTGCAAAGAACGTGGTGTTCAAACTTCCGCAGCTCTTGCTGTTGGAGATGGGAATAATGACATTGCCATGCTTTCCACAGCAGGCCTCGGCGTTGCATGGTATGCAGATCCAAAAGTAAAAGCCGTTATTTCAACGCAGATAAATTTCACAACCATGCGCACTTTACTCTTTGCGCAAGGCTATCCTGCTTCAGAATTTGTCTCTGAATAAGCCGAGACTCATTGAATCTTTATCCAATAAGAGGGCTGCGTCCCTCTTATTTTTTTAAAAGCAACTTTTGAAAAATAGCTTTTAGCGCTTCACTTTCAATTTTATCTAATTCAAGTTCACATTTCTCTTTCACCGTTGGGCGAACAGATAAAATTTTTGAGGGTAAAGAACAGGCTGGCTTTAAAGGCGGATAAGGCGATTGTTGCGTATCTTGAAGAATTTTAATCCGTGTCAACGCCTGATCCCCACAAAGACCACAGGTTTCATTCAAACGTTTCAGTAATTGCGGAATCATATATTGCAGCTCCATCGCCGCTGGACCTTGGCATTTCACCGTTAAAGTCGTTTGATTCAATTTCGCAGGCTGAGTTGTTTGCGCTAAAGCCACGCCCACAAAATTTTCCCATTCCATCGCCAAGCGGATAAAAAGGGGCGACTTCTTCTTTAAAGCTTCCCGACTAATCTCAGAAGCAACAAAACCGACATCCAATAATTTCTCTTTTCGCCGAGGACCAATATATTTAAAACCCTCCCCTCGCTCATCATAAGAACGAAAAGAATTAAAATTCTTTTTTGTTTTTACCTGCTTTGCCATTTTATCCTAAAAAGAGCCTAAATCGCTCTCATTTATGAAATCTAATCTTTTTGACCTTATACGCTATGCCTGCTTCTCTTTCCCATCTCGTGCCTGATGCGCATCTCCTTTTAGAATGGTATGACCAAAATGGCCGCACCCTTCCTTGGCGTGCCGAAAAATCAGCGCAATCAGATCCTTACCACATCTGGCTGAGTGAAATCATGCTTCAGCAAACAGGCGTAAAAACGGTTACCGATTATTACCATAAATTTCTTCAAAAATGGCCTACAATTAAAGAATTTTCTCAAGCCTCCGAAGAAGAAATTATGAAGGAATGGGCAGGGCTAGGCTATTATGCAAGAGCTCGCAATCTACTCAAATGCGCCCATAAAATTATGGAACTTGGCGCTTTTCCCTCGGCCCCAGAAACCTTAAAAAAACTTCCTGGCATCGGCCCTTACACGGCCAATGCCATCGCTTCAATTGCTTTTAATCAACCTTTTGTTGCAATAGACGGTAATGTTGAACGGGTAGCTTCAAGAATTTTTGCCTTTACCAAAGCACTCCCACTAGCACGTCCTGCGCTTCATAAACTTGCAGAGACGCTTAACCATTCTCCAGCGGCTCAAAACCGCCCAAGCGATTTTATGCAAGCGCTTTTCGATCTTGGATCGCTCATTTGTACTCCACGCTCTCCAGCTTGCTTGAGCTGTCCTTGGAGCGATCACTGTCAAGCTTTCAAAAAAAATCTTGCAGCAGAGCTTCCAAAACGTGCTCCAAAGGCAAAAAATCCGACAAAATATGGCGCTGTCTTTATAATGTATAATTCAAAAGACGAAATCTGGTTGCAAAAACGCCCTGCCAAAGGTCTTTTAGGCAGCACAATGGAAATGCCAGGGACATCTTGGGAACTGGAAAAACAAGAAGAAAAAGAAAATTTTGCACAAGCGCCTCTCCAAGCCAGTTGGCTTAAAGCACCCGATATAAAGCATGTCTTTACACATTTTACACTTTTTCTAACCCCTTATTTTCTCTCGAACCCTTCTGAAAATCTTTCTCTTACAAAAGGCGGATGGGGAAATCCAAAAGAGGCAGCCCTCTCCACCTTAATGAAAAAAGCCTATCAGCATTTTCTAAAGGAAAAGAAAACTATTCTTCCAAAATGTTAGGTCTCTGCGCATATCTTTTTGCTAAGAGCGCACACAGAAAAATTTGAAACTGATGATAGAAAAGCAAAGGGATACTCATAACCCCCGCCTGCGTTCCAAAAAGCGCACTGGACATCGGAATGCCTGACGTTAAGGCTTTTTTAGAACCACAAAATTGAATAGCAATCGCATTTCCGAAATCCC
The DNA here is from genome assembly GCA_004843345.1 of Acetobacteraceae bacterium. Taxonomy (NCBI): domain Bacteria; kingdom Pseudomonadati; phylum Pseudomonadota; class Alphaproteobacteria; order Acetobacterales; family Acetobacteraceae; species Acetobacteraceae bacterium. The sequence goes on along the minus strand of CP039460.1, from coordinate 1,157,644 downwards.
CTGTCTTCATTTTTTCTGCCAAGAAAAGTGTCAAACTCAGCATAATCACAAGGATAAGCGCAAGAATTCCAACCATAGCCATAAAATCATAGCCATTGATGACACGCCAAACATTACCCAGCACGGCCATACTAAAGGCAGTATAAACCATCAAAGCGATAGAACCACGCTCGCAGAAAGAAAGCAGTTTCTTATGCCTGCGTAAAATATCCCCAATAAATCTTCCTGCGATTTGACCACAGACAAAAGGTAAAAATAATTCCCAAGAAAAACGGATAATCGCATGGGTAAATTGATCTCCAAAGAGATCATGTGCCCCTGCGGAAAGCCCTAATTTCGGCAAAACAAAAATCCCAACCAAAATGGGCGTCACGACAATACCGACCAAATTAGAAAGACTCGCAGCACAAATAGCCGCAGCAACATTTCCCCTTGCCATAGAGGTCAAGGCAATAGAAGACTGCACTGTTGAAGGCAAACAACACAAAAACAGAATCCCAAACCAGAGCGATTTACCAGCAAACCCATTGGCAGAAATTGTAAAGAAAATCTTGTAAAGCGCCTCGCCCATCAGAGGGAAGATAATGTAACTAGAGGCCAAGACTAACCCCTGTAAGCGCCAATCCTTAAAATTTTCTGTTAAAACCTCCCAGTCTAAGCGTGCCCCTTGAAGAAAGAACATTCCCATGACTAAGATTGACGTTAAAATTTCAAAGAAAAAAAGAAACTGATGGGAACATGGCAGCAAACACGCCATAGAGACCGCAAAAATAATCATCAGCAAAAAAGGGTCAGGCATTAGTCTTTTTAACATAAATTCCCAGTGCTTTTTAAATCCTAAGCCGGTTCTGCCTGCTCTTCTTTCGGATTATAGTATTTCTTTTCTTCCGATTTCAGGAAGGATTCAAGCGATGGAAAATCCAGCGTCCGCATTGGGAAAGGCATCTCAATACCCCGTTTTTCAAAGACTTCTGCAATCTGCCGATTAAATTCATAGGTCACAGGCCAACGTCCAGCGGGTGTTACTGGCAACGTTGCTTTAATAACAATATTGCTGTCTCCAAAACGATCCAATCCCAAGAAATTCAAATCATCAATGATAAAATCGGCAAAATTTGCGTCATTCTTGAGCGTTTCTGTAATTTCAAGGAAAACCTCTCGAACATCAGTAACTTTCGTTCCATAAGCAACACCAGCTTCAATAATCACCCGACAAAAACCACGGCTGAAATTGGTAATTTCATTCAATGAACTAAAAGGAAAAATATTAAGAGAACCGTTACTCGAACGAACATGTACTGTTCTCAAGGAAAGCTTTTCGACACGTCCATAGGTTTTATTTAACGTCACCATGTCTCCAACCGTCAACGCATTTTCCAAAAGGAGAAAAACACCACTGATAAAGTCATGAACCAGTTTCTGAGAACCAAAACCAATCGCAACCCCGAAAATAGAAGCACTCGCAAGGAGTGGGGCAATATTCACCCCTAATTCAGACAAAATCGTCATCCCAACCGTTGCGGTCAAAATCATTAACAAAATAATCCGAAATAAAGGCTGTAAGGTGCGAATGCGCGCGACACGCTGTCTCTGAGTAGGATTTCCCTCTTCCAGCTTTTTGCTATGACGCTCAAAGAAAATATTTGCAGCTTCCCAAATAAATACGCCCACAAAAAGTGCCAATAAAATCGCGCCGCAAGAAGAAAGCAAATGAGCGCCAAAAGAATTCTCTGAAAAAAGATGATGCGCAGGAACACCCCATGCAATCGCAACGGTAAGGAGCATCACAATGAGCACAAGGACAGCCAATGTTTTCTCAAGCGCAGGATAATAACGCAGAAAACGTTCCTGCATTTCATCACTGAGAACTTCTTCCGTTCTCAGCCAGTTATGGCCACGCTCAAGTAAATTCTTGACAACGATCCACAGCAAGCGGGACAACCCTAGGGCAATACATGTTTTTATAAAAACAAGAATAATGAACTGGTAGCCATCACGCATGTTCATCGCCCAGACCCACCACAAGGCAAAATCAAAGAACAATGCGCAAATCCACCATAATTGACGTGTCAAACCTGCAATTGTTGCCAATTTAGGGGTTCTATTCGCTATCATCGTGCAGGAACGTGAAACATACGGTCTTGCACCAAAAATCATCCATGCCAACATCAGATTGGCTGTCAGCCCAACTAACTTTCCGATCGCAGCGGAAACACTTCCAGGCAGAGTACATGCCTGAAGGATAATAATAATTGTCAATCCCCAAGCAACAAACCCTGAAATACGGCGAAGCCACTTAAACAGAAAATTAGCGGCACGGTCTGAAATCGCTGCGAGACGAAGCCATGAATCAACGGGGTTAAATAAAGCACGCAACACCGCAACCCAGAGTGTCTGCACGACATTTGCAAACCAAGTAACACTCCAAACAGCTGCCATTGTTCTCGCATCTGAAGACGGATCAAGCAACTGTATCAGCAAGGCCAAAAATGGGAACATTGCGATACCAAAAAGGTCTAAGGCAAAACCTGCCAAAGCATAGGCAACTAAATGTGAACGGTTTGCTAAAGTTTCTTTCTGGGTCTTTAAACGGATCTCATTATAATTTTGCTGTTTTTTAGAAACTTTCTGCTTCTTCTTCTGAAGCTCCTGCTCTGCTTCTTTATGTTCGAGTTCCAGCTGTTGAATTTTATCTGCAATATCAAGTAGAGCTTTTTGATTTTTAGAAAGCTTGGGATCTGGATGAGTCTCTGTTTCTTTCGGTGTAAGAGGTGAAACCGTAGAGGCCTTTACAGCACCAGAATCAGAAAGCGCAACGGTCTGCGCAACAACAGCCTGACTCTCAACTTCTTCTAAAGCCTGTTTTGCAGCAAGATTTTCTGCATGTGCCAACGTTTCAGGCGCATGGGTTTCTTCCGCTTGCGCAAAGCGCTCCTGAAGCTCTTTCTCTTCCTCAATGGCAGCTTCTATCTCTTTTTTCTTTGCCTTTACAGCATCCTCTCGAAGCTCAAGCTTTTCGAGAGAGTCATCTATATCTTTTTTAACAAGCTCAAGCTTTTCCTGTCCTGCTTCTGTATCCTTAACACGGTCTTTTGCTTTTGCGTTGATCTTCGCTCGCAAACCCCGAAAAAGATAGGCAAAAACAAGAGAAAGCCCCCATCCACCGACACCGACTAAGGCAACACGAATACAAATCCTAAAAATTTCACTCTGGAGCGCATGGCTGCTCCAAACTTGCAACAGCCATGGCCATAATGCCTTAAAATTCGCAATACTCTGGATGAAAGCGCCGAAAGCTTCTCTGGTTTTATTCCAAATGTCCTTTCCAACCTCAAGCCCACTTTCTAAAACAGAATGAGCGCCAGTTGCATTCTTCGAATGCTCGATCTTTTGGAGAGATTTCAGCGTTCCAATCAACTGTTCGCGTTGCGCTGGATCATTAAGAACTGCGATTAAATCTTTTGCTTCAGTGGAGCTTAAAGGCACTTTATCAACAGAAGCTTTCCCAGCGCTCACAGGTTCCGCTGTCTCTAAAGCTTCTTCCTGCGCAAACGCCGAAGGAATAAAATACCCATCGCCAAGTGGCATCGCAAAAAGACAAAAAAGAATAAGAATCTGGAAAAAGGAAAAGCGTTTTAACAAAGGCTCAACTCACAATAATACATTTTTTTGAAAGAAAATGCTTAAAAGATGGCACTATAAAGGAAAATGGTTTTACTTTCCAGACTGACTTTGAAGCTGTTTCTGCCATAAAAGCCCTAGACCATGAGCAGGACCATTCCCAGAAATTTTTCCAAGATCCTCAATCGCTGAATCTTTCTTGCCTGAATCATATTCAGCCATCGCATATTCGAGTTCTGCAATATCTGGATAATTTGGATGATTCCGCATGCCTTCCCGCATCAAGGTAAGACCAGCATCTTGGTGACCTTCCAAGGCTAACTCATATCCTGTACTTAACATTGCTCCAGCGGAGGAGGCCTTGCGGGCTTGAACAATTGCCTCATTGATTCCGCGATGGGCTTTATAAACTTGTAACTCAACAAAACTTTTAAAACGTTTCTGCTTCTCAAGCTCTTGAGAATCCCCTACGCCTAAAATCTTTTTATCAGACCCTATCTGTAAAAGTTTTAAGGCCAAGGAGGGGACATCCATCTGTACCGCAAGCTCCGCCATATCCTGAAATTCCTGCGGTGTCATTTCTGATCCTGCCTCAAGGCGTAAACGCATTAAACTAAAGCGTAAACGTTGTGGCAATTTCTGATCAGCCATAAACTCATGCAGCAAAAAATCCCAATAATGGGGATTAGGATAAAGCCCTGCAAGTTTTAAATAAGTTTGACGCTCTTCCTGTGGTTTATCCAATTTTCCATAAGCAATGGCCACCATTTGAAGCGCTGCTTCTGGAATTTTATTCTGCGTCTTTTCGGCAACCGCAGAAAGTGTCTCCCCTGCCTTAATCGTGTCTTCCCAATGCTCTGCAACATACGGACATTGGACAGATAGAGAAGCAACCGTTGCTTCATAACCAACCGTATGGAGATATTCTAGGGCCGTATTTTCACATTTCTGATACTCATTGCTCCGATATGCCAACGTTGCCACAGCCGCCAGCATCAACTTTCTTTCCTCTGGCTGTGTTTGCGAATTTCCTAAGAGAGAATCATAAGCACTCATTGCGCAACCTAAATCTTCTTTCTCAGTGCAGGCTGCTGCTCGCATTCGCTGAATCATATAATTATCAAAAGCATTCGTATGCGGTGTTTGCGAGGCCTGCATGACATATTGCAATGCCTGCGTGCCATCTTTAGCCTCTAAGGCCTTCTGCGCATATTCCAAAACTTTACCAACTTCTGGCGTCAGCTGTGGCTGCTCCTCACTAACATTGTCCTCCGCCTGCGCCCCTAAAGGATAAATCAATGGAAATCCACCGACACCCAAAATACTCACGACGCACAAAAAACGTCCTAAAGAGCAAAAGGAGTTTAAAAAGAAAGAAGAGGACAACTTCATAGCTACTGTTTCTCCACAGATTTATCGAGACCACTAATGCCTAAACGCTTGATTCCCAAACGTTGGCAATCGGCCAGCACACTGGCAACGGTTTTATAGCTTGCAAGCCGGTTAGGATCGACATTTACCTGCTTTTTAGGGTCATGATCTGCTACAAAATCACGAATTTTACTATCTAATTCAGAGAGACTAGCAACAGGCGTACCATCCCAGCTCAAGGCATTTTCATAGTTAATCCCAATCGTAACCGTTTTAAACTCCTCATTCGGTGGCGGATCACCTTGTGGCAAGTCAATCGCAACAGACTGCGTTTGCAACGGAACTGTAATAATCAACATAATCAGCAACACCAGCATCACATCAATAAGCGGCGTTGTGTTAATATCAACGATCCCCTCATCATTTTCCTGATGGCTGCCTATTTTGACTTTTCCCTTGATGGGCAGACTCATTTCCTAGCGCTCCTTACCCTTTGTGAGGTTCTTGCGTGATGAAATCAACATGAGAAATACCCGCCTCTTGGCAAGCTGAAATGAGCTTGCCAACTTCTAGATATTTTGCTTTTTCATCCGCTCGAATCTGCACCTGAGGCTGTTTTTTCTGTTTCGCAAACTTTACGAGTTTGTCGACAAGCTCTTCTTGGCTGCGCACCATCGTCGTTGCGATATAAGGGTTACCCTTTTTATCCACAGACAAAACGATATTATCCTGCGCCGTCACCGTTTGCTCATTAATCGCAACCGGCAAATCCACCTGAATATTGCGTGTCGAGACAGGAATCGTAATGAGAAAGACAATCAATAGCACCAACATGATATCAACCAATGGTGTCGTATTGATGTTTGACATCACCGCGCCATCTTCTTCCTCAGATCCGACATTCATTCCCATAGAATAAACTCCTGCCTAATACTCAGATTAAACTTGGCCATCGTCCACAATCACATCTGAACCGCGGGTAATGGGTTTCTGATTTTCCTTTTCCAAAGCGGCAATCTCATTCAAAGCACTGTCATGCGGTTTTCCACCAATCAGCACAGAAAGAATATCCGCTGCAAAATCATTGATACGCTCCATCGCCGCTTTATTCCGGCGCACAAGCAAGTTATATCCCAACACAGCTGGAACAGCCGTTGCCAGACCAATCGCCGTCATAATCAAAGATTCACCAACAGGTCCCGCCACTTTATCCAAAGAGGCCTGACCAGACGTACCAATCGCCGTCAACGCATGGTAAATACCCCAAACCGTACCGAACAATCCAACGAATGGCGAAGTAGATCCCACCGTTCCCAAGAACGCAAGTCCGCCCTGAAGACGGGAACTAATCGCATCCACAGCACGGGAAATCGACATAGAAATCCAAGATTGAAGATCAATCGCATCGCGCAATTTTCCAGCATGTCCCTCTGCAGAAACCAGAGCAGAGTCTGCAATATAACGGAAAGGCGATGCCTCGGTTAAACCTTCAGCAGCATCTTTCACAGAATCACTATTCCAGAAATCTGTCCCCACTTCACGGGCCGTAAAGAACAAACGCTGTTGCTCAATAAATTTCATCACAATAATAATCCAGCTCCCGATCGACATGATTAACATAATCATCAAAACGGAACGGGCAACCATGTCGCCATTCTTCCACAAAGCTCCAAGACCATAAGGGTTGCCTTGTGTTTTTGCCGCCTCACTTGGTTTTAGTTTTGGGGGCTCATCATCTGTTTGTGGTTTTTTCTTCAACTCCTCAGGCACAGCTGGTGCTGGCGGCGCATTGTCCTTGGCCATAATAGAGCCAGAAGAGTTCTCTGCTGCGGATGCATCCATTGGCGCTGGAGGAAGAGGCGCCACATTATCAGCGGGCGCTTGGGCTTGCTGCTGATCTCCTGCTTGGTTTTGTGCAGAATTATCTGAAGAAGGTTGTCCCTGCGACACATCCTGTGTTGGTGCTGGTGGTGCATTCTCATCCGCAGGTTGCCCCTGATCTTGCTGCTGCGCAGCAGGATCAGCATAAGGCGTAGGAGCTGGCTTTTCAGGCGTTTGCGCCTCGCCAGCAGTATAACTTGCAACGTCCTGAGCATGGGCAACACCAAAAACTGCCCCACCCCCGACAGCGCCAGCAAAAACAAAGCTGGAAAGCAATAGCCCACGGCCATACTTCAAAATGCGACCCCGTACAGGCGCAGAAATATGAGACAAAGAGGTCGAATGATTCAAAGATAACATTTCTTTTCCTGTACTTTAATTATTAAACATAAATTTTGTTTTGTTATTATTTCGGAAATCAAAAACGAAATTCACTTTTAATCTCCTAATGTAAAGTCAATTGTTAATGTATGATCGTGTTCTGTTACAGGAACACCATTTTCAACACTTGGTTCGTACCGGGCACGCGCCAAGAAATCGACGGCGCTCGCAACAAAGTCAGAACCCCCTGTATGCGAAACGATCTTACAGTTAGCTGTATGGCCTGAAGGTAAAATATCGCACGAAGCTACAACCTTCCCCTCACGGTTATCATCTTCTGCATTAGGAGGATATTCAGGACGTGCACCATTAATAGGCGTTGCCCCAGCGCTGTGATTTTTTTCTTCATTCGTATCCGCATCGGAATCGTCTAAATCATCACTATTACTATTTTGTGTCTGTGTTGAAGGCGATTTTGTAGCCTTTTTCTTCACAGTCTTCTTTTTAATTTTCTTAGGCTGTTCTTCCTGCTTTACAGGCTTGATATGTGTCACCTTCTCTTTGAGAGCATTTTTCAAAGTTGGCACAACCACCCTTGGAGGAGGAATATAGGGCAAAGGCGGCACAACAACATTTGGCGTCTTTGGTGGCGGTGGTTTTTTCGTTGCTGGCGGTGTGGGCGTTGGAATAATGCTTGTTTTAATCGGCGCACGAGGCGGCTCTCCCTTCCCCCTCGAAGGAAAATTCACAATGCCGATAATTACAACCACGACGATAATCGAAATCACAACAGAAGCAATGAGATCCCGGCGACGATTACGATCAATATGATCCATCGGCAACGCAAAAGCACTCGTCGCATGGCCAGGAAAATTACATTCCCACCACACAACCAGTTGCGCTTTTATCAATTTTAAATTTTTAGCTAAGTTCGATTCTTCAGTCACCAGAGGCCAATTCCTACTCTCCGACATTTAGGGCACGACTCCAATGCTAGAATAAAAAATTCTGAGCAAAAAGCCCAAATAGACCGAAAATTAAATTATTTTTCGTCTCCGCCCATTTTTGCAGCAAGTGCTGCGGCCATAAAGTCACTTAAATCACCATCAAGAACAGCATCTGGATTTGTCTTTTCAACGCCTGTCCTTAAATCCTTTACCATTTGGTAAGGGGCAAGCACATAAGAGCGAATCTGATGCCCCCAGCCGATTTCCGTCTTTCCAGCCTCGGTTTCTGCTGCCTCTGCCTCACGCCGTTGCAATTCCGCCTCATAAAGACGTGCTCTAAGCATCTGCATCGCCGTGGCACGGTTACGGTGCTGAGATCGGTCTGTCTGACAAGCAACCACAATACCTGTCGGTTCATGGGTAATACGAATCGCTGAATCCGTTTTATTAATATGCTGTCCACCAGCACCAGACGCCCTAAAGGTATCCACACGCAGGTCAGAATCCAGAATTTCAATTTCAATAGAATCATCAACGACAGGATAAACCCAAACCGAGGCAAAAGAAGTATGACGGCGTGCCGCAGAATCAAAGGGAGAAATACGCACCAAACGGTGTACGCCAGATTCTGTTTTCAGCCAGCCATAAGCATTCAAACCTTCAAAACGCAAGGTTACAGATTTAATACCAGCCTGTTCGCCGTCTGAGCTTTCCAAGACGGTCAATTTATAACCATTTGCCTCGCCCCAACGCAGATACATGCGCATCATCATCTGAGACCAATCCTGCGCCTCTGTTCCGCCAGCGCCCGCATTGATTTCAAGATAACAATCATTCGAATCCGCTTCTCCTGAAAGCAGACTTTCAATTTCCGCTTTCGCAGCACGATCCCGAATGGAAGAAAGCGCTTTCAGAGATTCTTGAATAACCTCCTGATCGTCCTCTGCTTCTGCCATTTCAATGAAATCTAGATTATCCTTTAATCCCTGCGCCATCTCCAACACAGATTTGACCCGAGTATCCAAAAGCGTACGCTCCTTCATCAGCTTTTCAGCTTCTGAAGGGTTCTGCCACAAATCAGGGTCTTCTGCCCGATGGTTTAACTCTGCCAAACGGTCTTGTGATTCATCCCAGTTAAAGATGCCTCCTCAGCAGTACCAATGACTGCTGAATCTGGCGTGCATAAAATTCACTCTCTGCGGACATTTAAAAACTTTCTATCCTAATAATTCATCTCTTGAGGCAGAACCTAAAAAATTCTGCCGTAACATATAACTTTCTTCAATTGTAGCGTTTGTCTAGTACAATCCTCCAAAACCAATATCTCCTGAAGTTTCCTGTTTTGGCGCTGGCGGTGGTGGCGCTGTGCCAGCTGGCTCAACAGGACCTGTTGTTTCCGCTGTTTCCGCTTTTGCTTCAGAGGCTGGCAGATGCTCAATAATAGAAGCGCCTGTATCTTCTGCGCCCAAAGTCATATCTGAACCTCCGCCATGCATCTCCACACTAACCCCAGGTTCTTGGTCACTTTTAAACGCATCAACTGCCTGTATCAAACCCGTATCATATTTTGCAAGCTGCATATTGGGCGGTTGAGGGAAATCTAAATCTCCACGCAATGGAAGGGCTTTCCTCATAATTTCATTCCAAATTGGTCCCGAAACACGTCCCCCCGTTTCGTTCTGACCCAGAGAACGTGGGGTATCATACCCCATCCAAACAATGGTCACGAGATCCGGGGAAAAACCAGAGAACCACCCATCATGCCAATCCTGAGAAGTCCCTGTTTTCCCTGCAATATGATAAGCAGACAAGCCAGGCTTTCCACGGAAACCTGTCCCTTTCGCAATCACATCCTCTAGCATCATCTGAATTTGATACGTAGATTGCGGAGAAGCCAAAACAACACGACTATCTTTTAAAGTAGGCATTTCCTCTGGATTATCATTAGGAACAATCGCCAAAGAAGGATCTGTAAAACGATCCAGCAATTCACCGTCTGGCGACTGCACATAATCAATAAAGCTCGGCCGAACAACATGACCGCCATTTGCCAAAGCCGCATAGGCGGCAGCTTCCTGAAGAACGGTTGTTTCCACAGCCCCAAGCGCTGAAGACAAATAAGGGGGAAGATTCGGCGTCAATCCAGAAATATTGGCAATATCAATAATAGAATCCAGTCCAACATGATTTGCCAAACGAATTGTCACAAGGTTACGGCTCTCCCTAAGCGCATCATGCAACGTCAATGCGCCCCAGTTGTCTTTTTCATAATTCTGCGGATGCCAATTCCCCTGCTCAAAAGGCGTATCTTCAAAACGTTGACTTGGGGAAATATCATGCTCCATCGCAGCCAAATAGACAAAAGGCTTAAAAGAAGACCCTGGCTGACGTTTTGCCTGCAAGGCGCGGTTAAATTGACTTTGCTGGAATGTCCAACCACCGCTTAAAGCCAACACACGGCCTGTTCTCGCATCCAAAACAACCGCAGCCCCTTGAACTTGCGGCACTTGCGCCAATGGCACAGGCCCTGTCTCAGTTGGAATAATAAGCGTTAAATCGCCCGGCTTAAGCGTCGCACCTGCGCCCTTCATTTCATTTTTATTTAAATCGGCCTGCTTAAACTCAAACCCTTCATTAGTTTCTTCTGCCCAAGCAACAGCTGCGCCCTCTGACAGTTTTACCGCCGCACGCCAAGTCGTGAGCGTCCCCATTGGCGGGCGCACTTCCCGCATCGCTTTGACAATTTCAGCCTTATCCTCTGGCGTTTTTGCCTGCAATACCTCTTCTGAGAGAGAAAGATGCCCATAAGGGGCTGGGAAAGCCTCTTTACGCCTTGCGTAATCCTCTAACCCATTACGAAGAGCCGTTGTCGTTGCCTTCTGAATCAAAGGATGAAGACTTGTGTGAACGTCCAACCCCCCTTCCAAAGCCTTTTTCTCACCATATTGCGCAATTAAAAGACGGCGAACCTCCTCAGAAAACCACTCTGCATCTGGCATTGGCCCTGCACGAGACGTTTTTACAGGTGCAATCAGCTCGTTCTTTGCAGCATCCGCTTGCTCTTGTGTCAAAGCGCCTGTTTCAACCATGCGTCCTAAAACCCAATTACGACGCTCAACAGCCCTATCGGGATGAAGAAAAGGATTATAATTGCTGGGAGATTTTGGTAGAGAGCCTAACAAAGCCGCCTGCGCTGGTGTTAAATCTTCCAACGATTTATTAAAATAGCCCTTTGCAGCGGAAACCACCCCATAAGCGCCATTCCCAAGATAAATCCCATTCAAATAAATCTCTATAATACGATCTTTTGAAAGCACATGCTCCATTCTTGTCGCAAGCATAGCCTCCTTCACCTTACGGACAATACTGACTTCACTATCGTGATTAAGGAGCATCCCCTTGGCGACCTGCTGGGTAATAGTCGAAGCGCCCAAAGGGCGCTTATGATGACGAAACAGCAGATTGGTCACCGAGGCTCTGGCAACCGCAATATAATCCACGCCGGCATGGCTATAAAATTTCTGATCCTCTGCGGCGATAAACGCATTTTTCACAAGGTCTGGAATGGCCTCAGAAGGCACATAAACACGTCTTTCCGCTGCAAGCTCCGCCATCAGGCTTGATTCATTGGAATAAACACGGCTGACCAGAGGCGGATGATAGGATTTTAAGGTGTCAACACTCGGCAAATTCGACGTACACCGCGCCCAAAAAAGGCAAATAGACGCAATCACCAAGGCAATAAGGGCTAAAGCAACCCCTGCAATAATACCAATAACACGACGCCAATAACGGAAACGCTGCCTTTGTGCTGGAGAATGATCCCCAGAAGGCTGTAATCTATCTTCTGAAAAAGAAGGCAAGGCTTAATCTCTCCGAAATAAGGCGTAAAAAAGGCGAGCGTGCTATCTCACATATACAAATTGCGCTCTAACATAAATTATTTTTTAAGTTGTCTCTACAATAGAGAACTAAAATTTTTATGCCTAATTTATGCCTGAACAGTTAAGGCAAAAACAAAATAGAATGCCCGACCAATAATCCCGACAGATCAGAAATTCTTTAAAAACAGCCTTTATCTCTCCTTATTCCACGGTAAAAGGCGCTTTATGAACGTGCCCTTTATTACATAATAGAAAAATTTATTTGTTAAAAAATTTTTAATAGCCGTATTCTCGTTTTATAGTGAGCCTGTCTTTTTCTTTGAATTTTATTTCTTTAACGCTGGAGCAAAAATGACTTTTCCCTCAAAAACATCGCAATACACTCTCTTTGGGAGCGCTCTTTTCTTGGCAGGATGCTCTATCAAAACCGCTCCCCCACCGCCACATGCCGAGTTTAATCCGCATGTCTGCGTCTTCCATTCTGAAACCTTCTCTCCTGGCGCTCTTATCCAGCCACTTCCAAACAAAGTGGAAAAATGCGTCCTGCCAAACGAACCTCGGATTACACCAGATCATCCTGCCTATTGGGAAGAAGTGCTTGAAAATAGCGCAACCGAACAGAATGCCGCCCCTGCTGAAAAAGCCGATCTCAATAAAAACCCTTCGGCATAATCCCATCAGAAAACAGAGGAGACTGAAGGAAGAATTCTTAAGCCTTTCTTTTGAATCTGTTATACTCAAGAAAGATATTCCCTGAAATGGAGAATATCTTTCGCTTTATTTGACTTTAAAATAAACCAAGGTTTTTAAATGACTGAAACTTCAACAACTGCTTCCAAGCGCCCTTCTGGACGCCAGCCGAACGAACTGCGCCAACTTTCCATCGAAATTGGACGGGCTCGCCACGCAGAAGGGTCGGTTTTAATCCGTGTTGGAGAAACAGAAGTTCTCTGCGCTGCCTCAATTGAAAATAAAGTCCCTCCTTTCCTGCGCAATAAAGGAACTGGCTGGATCACGGCGGAATATGGCCTTTTGCCACGCTCCACCCACACACGTTGCCAGCGTGAAGCAGCCAGAGGGAAACAAAGTGGCCGTACGCAAGAAATCCAGCGCCTGATTGGACGTTCCCTGCGTGCCTGCATCAATTTAGAAAAACTCGGCGAAAAAACTGTTACGATTGACTGCGACGTTCTCAATGCCGATGGTGGCACACGCTGTGCCTCTATTACAGGTGCGTGGGCTGCTTTGGCAATTGCGCTTGAAAAACAAGGACTTTTCGATGCCTTAACAGGCCAAGTCGCCGCACTTTCCTGTGGCGTGACAAAAACAGGTCTTGTGGCAGATTTGGATTATGCCGAGGATAGCTGTGCCGAAACAGACGGCAATTTTGTCCTGTCCAAAGATGGCGGCATTGTCGAGATTCAAACCACAGCAGAAAAAGATCCGCTTCCATACGATGATTTTATCAAATTGGTCGGCATTGCCCGTGAAGGTGTCAAAGACCTCTTTCAATTGCAGGACGAAGCTTTGGCACAATCCCGCCGGAAATAATCTGCAAATAACGGAAAATCATTCTGAATCTAAAGATCATATAGAGTAAGGCTAGAGAAGCAATGACCGAAAGTAATGTCTTTTTAAAATCTGGTGATAAACTTGTAATTGCCACCCATAATAAAGGAAAACTTTCTGAATTTCAGGCAGAACTTTCAAAAGTTGGCCTGATCGCCATTTCTCTAGCAGACTTTACCTCTGAAAGCCCAGAAGAGACCGCAGACAGTTTTGAAGGAAACGCCAAAATAAAAGCGATTGCCGCCGCAAAAGCGACAGACCTGCCTTCCTTAGCCGATGATTCAGGCTTTTGCGTCAATGCGCTGGAAGGAAGACCTGGCCTTTATAGTGGCCGTTGGGCAGAACAATTTGGCACAATGCCTAAGGCCTTAGTTGCCCTTGAAGAAGAAGTTAGAAAATCCTCGAAAAAAGAAAAAAAGGGCGCATATTTTATCGCAGCACTTTGCCTTGCTTTGCCAGATGGACGCACCAAAACGGTCATTGGCAAATGTGAGGGTACTATTTCTTTTCCGCCCAAAGGGGAGCATGGACACGGCTATGACCCTGTTTTTGTTCCAAATGGACACCATAAAACTTTTGCAGAAATGCCAAGCCGTGAAAAGAACAAACTCTCGCACCGAGGCCTCGCCCTTGAAAAGTTTTTGAGGGAGTGTGTAGAATGCTGACAAGCAGGAATTAAAACAATAAGCCTCTAACTTGCTTTGCTAAAATATTTCTGATCTAAAAGATGGTATAGAATTTTTTAGATTAGGTAATTTCCATGGCAGATTATCGTTCGGCAACTATTAAAGAAACGCTCGATCAAATTGCATCTCGTAAGCTTGTCTTGCCTGCAATTCAAAGGGGCTTTGTCTGGAAAGAAGAACAAATAGAACGTCTATTTGATTCTTTAATGCAAGGCTTCCCTTTCAGCACGCTTCTTTATTGGGAAATGCCAGAAGAAACCAAAAAAGATCTTTTCTTTTATGAATTTCTAGAAGTCACAGACGAACAAAAAGATTTCCGAAATGAACACCTCTCCGAAAATAGCATTCCAGACAATGCAAAAGGTGTTATCGACGGCCAGCAACGTTTAAGCGCTTTAAATATAGGCCTCAAGGGAGGGGTGCGGTTACGAAAGAAAGGAAAACGTAAAAATGACTGTCGATCATATATAATGAAACATTTGTACTTGAATATTCTCTCATCACAAAAAAATACTGAAGACGAGGAGGAAGAAATTCTCGAGAGCAAAACGCTTTTTAATTTTTCATTTTTAAATAATAATGCAACTTTTATTAAAGAAAATAAAAGCAATCCAAAACTTTGGTTTAAAGTCAGAAAAATTTTAGAGATTAAAAGTATTGGAGATTTTTTTTCTTTTCTAAGACGAGAAAAAATCTCTGGTAAAGATTTAGATATTGCTATGGATATTCTCCCAAAACTCTGGAGTAAAATACATACTGAAAGTGTTATTTGGCATTATCTTATTGATAATCAAACGCCAGACAACGAGGTTTTAGAAATTTTTACACGCACTAATCAAGGAGGTACAAAACTTTCTAAAGCAGATATGGTTTTTTCTATGGCTGTTTCTCACTGGAAAAAGGACGCTCGTGAAGCAATCGAAGACCTTGTTTCAAAATTAAATGGCATCTGTAATACTAAAAGATTTGATAAAGATTTTATTCTAAGCGTTGGCATCTTGATCAGCTCAGCTAAAGCTTCTCAATCTCGTAAACGCTTAATGAATTCTGCCATTATGAAAGAAATGGAGGATAACTGGGAAGCCTTAGAAAGTACACTTTCGGAAACTGCTGACTTCATCCAAAAAATTGGTATTATTGAAAAGCGTTTACTTTCAACAAATGCCCTTCTCCCGATTATCTATTGGATATATACGTGCAATATTAAAGATTTGTCCAAAAGGGCTTCATACACAGAAGACAGAAAAATAATTCAGGATTTTCTATTTCGCTGTCTTGCAAAAGGTGTTTGGGGAAGTGGTGCAAATACTTTAGCGGATAAAATCCGTAAAGCTTTAAAAAAATGGAATGATGAAAGAACCAAAAAGGGATCATACGAACCCTTCCCAATAAAAATTATTGAAAAAGCGATGGCCGAAAGCTCTCGCTCTTCCCTACGTTTTACAGAAGAAGACGTTGAGGATCTACTTAGCAAAAGAAAAAAAGATGCCGTAAGCTTTTTTATTTTGTCTCTTATTTTTGATGAAAAATCACATTCTGACTACCAACTTGAGATGGATCACGTCTTTCCAAAAGCACGCGCAACAGAAACCCTTCTACAAAAAGAGAACTTCTCTGAAAAAGATATTCAGCTCATTTCCGATGAAATTGATCAAATTCCCAATCTACTACTCCTTTCCAAAAATCAAAACGCCTCTAAAAACAAAACTATGCCAAACGAATGGCTAAAAACCTCAAAAATATCAACATATGAAAAAGAAATGGCTTTTCTTGAAAATGTGCCTGACTCTTTTAAAGATTTTCCTGAATGGTTTCAGGAGCGGAAAGAGAATATGAAAAAAGCTCTTATGGAAAAGCTAAATCTCGCTCTCAAATAAAAATACATATTTCATTTGCGCCTTTATTCTGTTACAATAGTTTTCTAATTTAAAAAAAAGGAGTTAAGTTAGGACATGCCTAAACCTCTAAGTCAAAAAACAATTGATATTGTGACGCAATGTGTCCCAGCTCTCCAAGAGCATGGCGTTGCTATTGCAAAAGAAGTCTATAAAGGGCTTTTAGAGGATAAAGAGATTTCAGATCTTTTTAACCTCTCCCATCAAAAGGACGGCACACAGCCACAATCTTTGGCGACAGCTTTGCTCGTTTATGCGCAGCACATCAAAAATCCTGCTGAGCTGAAAGGCATGATTGACCGTATTACAGAAAAACATGTCAGTCTCAACATTTACAAAAAACACTATCCATATGTGGGTAAAGCCGTTCTGAATGCCTTAAAAGTTGTTTTGGGTGATGCCGCAACCAAAGAGGTTTTAGATGCCTGGGGCGAGGCCTATTGGTTCCTTGCAGATATCTTTATCGAACGGGAAGCGGAAATTTATACAGAACATGTTGAGCAAAAAGGTGGCTGGCGTGGTTGGCGTAAATTCAAAATTGCCAATATCAAAGATGAATGCGAAGACATGAAGTCTTTCGAGCTTCACCCTGTTGACGGCAAACCTGTCCTCAAACATAAACCTGGGCAATATCTCGGACTTAAACTTGAAATTAACGGACATTCCCAACGCCGCAACTATTCCATTTCTTCTGCGCCAAGTGAAAAATCCTACCGCCTCAGCATCCGCACGGTTAAAGATGGTGTTGTGTCTGAATGGTTTAACCATAAGGTTAAAGACGGCGTTGAATTTGAAATCAGTGATCCATCAGGAAGTTTCGTTCTGAAACACATAGGTGCACCTGTTGTTTTAATTAGCGGTGGCTCTGGCCTGACGCCAATGATTTCCATGACAGCCTCTTTGGAAGCCAGCTCTTCTAAAGAAAACCTGCATTATATCCATTCTGCCCGCACCCAACAGACAGAAGCTTTTGGCGGTTATATCCGTAACCTTGCTAAAGAAGGCAAACTCAAAGCAGACGTTTTCTACACAGAGGGACCAAAAGCCGCAGACAGTGAAAATGTCACCTGCCATGAGGGACGTATTTCTGCTGAATTCCTTAAAAAAGAAATCCCATCAAATGCCATTTGCTATATTTGCGGCCCAGCAGAATTTACAAAAGCTATGATTAAAGATCTCAAAACCATGGGACTTAAATCAGATCAAATCCGCTATGAATTGTTCGGCTCAATTACCGATCCTGAACTTGCTTAATCCACAGCAACCCAAAGAAAAAGCCCTGCAATGCAGGGCTTTTTTTATTGTCCTTTAAAGCAATGAGAAGCGCCCACCTATCCCTGATGAATCTCATCTAAATCGTCAAAGCGTGTATATTGCCCATCGAAATAGAGAGGGATTGTGCCTGTTGCACCATGACGGTTTTTTTCAATGATTAAATCGGCCTTATAGCTCACCTTTTCCATTTTATGTTTCCATTCGGACAAGGCAGTAGCGTAATCTTCCTGCGTATCTTTTGGCTCTCTTTGTTTGAGATAATATTCATCTCGGTACACAAACATCACCATGTCGGCGTCCTGCTCAATCGATCCTGAATCCCTCAAATCCGACATCATAGGGCGTTTATCTTCACGCTCTTCCACACGGCGGGAAAGCTGTGAAAGAGCCACAACAGGCACATTCATTTCTTTTGCCAAGGCCTTGAGCTGACGGGAAATTGCCGAGGTTTTATCAACGGTATTCTGAAATTTTGTCCCAACAGCAGGCTCAATAAATTGCAGATAATCCACGACAACCAAATCTAGCCCTTGGGTTCTCTGAACTTTTCGGCAATAGGTGCGAATTAGGGAAAGCGGTGGTGTCGAGGCATCATTGATGCTCAACGGCAAATGCTCCAGTCGTCTGGCCGCCCGAATGAAATTCTCGAGGTCTTTTTCCCTGATATTGCCCTTACGCAACTCACTGGCAACAATACTCGCCTCATCTGACAAAATACGGGTGACAAGCTGTTCTGCCGACATTTCAGCCGAGAAGAACAATACCCTACCTCTTTTTTCCTTGCCTGCCGCATTTTGCTCCAAATGACGGGCTGCACGATAGGCCATTTTCGTGGCTAAAGCCGTTTTTCCCATCGCAGGACGGCCTGCCAAAATAATTAAATCCGAAGGATGAAACCCCCCTGTTTTTCGGTCTAAATCCCGAAAACCTGTTGTGATTCCTGAGAGTTGGTCTCCTCGCTGGGAGGCCTCAACTGCCTCTTCGACTACACGGTTGAGCAAAATAGAGAAATCAACGCATCTCTCATCCTGCCCCTTGCTGTGCGCAAGCTGAAAAAGCGCCTCCTCCGCCTGTCCGAGCTGAATCTCGCCATCGGCTTCGGGATCGCTGGAAAAGGCCGCATTCACTGTTTTTTCGCCAATATCAATCAGCTCACGCCGTATCCAGCAATCGTGAATCACTTTTCCATAAGAATCGGCATTGATAATGCCGACCATGGAATCAACCAGCTCCGCCACATAGGCAAAACCGCCAACAGGCTTTAAAATATCCCCATGCTCCAGCTCTGCGCGCATGGTAATTGGGTCTGCAAGCTGTCCGCCATTGATACGGCGGGCAATGGCATCATAAATCTCACCATGCACGGCATGGGCAAAATGACGGCCTTCTAAATAAGCCTGCACACGCTCATAGGCTCTGTTATTGACAAAAATTGCGCCTAAAAGCGCCTTTTCAGCCTGAATATTTGCAGGAATGGCTCTGGAAACCTGAGACGTTTCTTCCTTCTCCGATTCCAAAGGGAAAAAAGAAGAAAAACCTGACTCTGATGTCATTTCACTGCCGTTATTTTCCACTTTATATTCCCTCAAATCATTTTAAAATCATCTTGCCGAAGCACCTCTCCTGCAAGATATAAACTGCCACAAATCACGATTTTTGCTGGCACACCAGCCTCTACCTGCTGGGCAAAAACCTGCAACGCAGAGCGTACGGAAGAGACCTCTCCCACTTTTTCCCGATAAAGCGCCCCCATCTGGTTGGAAAGCTCCGCCTGCATGGCGGAAACAGGCTGGGCGAGGTACTGATTCGGCTCTGATACCAGCAAAATCTTCTCCACAAAAGAAGAAAGCGGTGCAAGAATCTCTGACGCTTTTTTACCCTCTTTGAGTCCTAAAATGACATAAATTTTCTGGGAAGGAGATTCTTTTTTCCATTTTTCAAACATCTTTCCCAAAAATTTAGCCCCATGTGGATTATGCGCCCCATCAAGCCATAATTCCCATTTTTGAGGTAGTAAATCTGTGAGCTTACCGCTCAAACGCTGAAGGCGTGCGGGCCATTTTGCCTGTGCAATCCCTTGGAAAGCCTGCGGACAGGCTTGCGGAAAAACAGCTTTAAAAGCCGCCACCGCTAATACCGCATTTTCGATTTGATGCGCTCCAACCAAAGAAGGCAATGGCAGGGAAACCTCCCCTGCTTCGTCTTTAAAAATCCATCTTTGAGAGTCCTGCGCTGGCAAGGCCAAAAATTCTTTTCCAAAGGTGAAAAGGGGCGCTTGGTGCGCTTTTGCCTCTGCCTGAATGACATTATAGGCTTCTGGCTTTTGCCTCGCTGTATAGACGGGAATTCCCTGCTTAATAATCCCAGCCTTTTCGCCAGCGATACTGGCCAAATCCTCTCCAAGAAAATTTTGATGGTCAAAACTTACAGGCGTTATTAGAGTAACAGCTGGTTTTACAAGATTTGTTGCGTCAAAGCGTCCTCCCAGCCCGACTTCAATCACAGCAAAATCCGCATTAGAACGTGAAAAAAGCAAAAAGGCAACGGCCGTTAACACCTCAAAAACCGTTATCGGTGCGCCTGCATTTTTCACCTCAATCTCGGCAAGCGCTTCTTCCAACCTCTGATTATCCACCAGCTCGCCAGCAACACGAAAACGCTCATTCACATGGATAAGATGCGGACTGGTGAGGATATGCGCTTTTAAACCCGCAGCCTCTCCCAAAGCCCGCAAAAAGGCGCAGGTACTGCCCTTTCCATTCGTCCCTGCGACATGAAAAACAGGCGGAAGCTTCTCCTGAGGACGGCCTAGTTTTTCGAGCAAAGCCTCTAACCGCCCCAAAGAAAGGTCTATCAAACTGGGATAGAGTTTCTTTAGGCGTTCTAAAATCTCTTTAGAGCGTGGGGAGAGGCCAAGCATCTCATTGCCCGGCACTTTCTTTGTCATGATACACTATCCCCAGTAAATGCTTTTATTTACCCTTTTTCTTGTCTTTTTTAGATTTTTTGGAAGGGGCTGAGTCTTCCGCTGTTTCCTCGGCAGGCAAGTTATCTGCGGAAGCAAAAACATTCACTGTCTCGTGAGTAAATCCCTCTGGCAGCAAGGCGGTATAGGTTGAAAGGAGAGAGGATTCATCTTTCTCAATTTTTGCCAGCTTTGCCTTCTGTTTTTCAGGGGAAGGTTTGAGGAAAGAAATCAACCTTCCGAGATATTCTGGCATTTCATGACGGGAAACGATTTGGTCAATCATGCCATGATCCTGCAAATATTCCGCACGTTGGAAACCTTCAGGCAACTCTTCACGAACGGTATCACGAATCACACGGGGGCCAGCAAAAGCAATCAAAGCCTTTGGCTCTGAAATCTGCACATCGCCTAACATGGCAAAGGAGGCGGAAACGCCCCCTGTTGTTGGGTCTGTATGGACAACAATATAAGGAATCCCTGCCTCACGCAGCATCTGAATACCGAGTGTTGTGCGTGGCATCTGCATCAGGCTAATGACACCTTCCTGCATGCGTGCCCCGCCAGAGGTTGTGAAAATAATCAAGGGCAGATAATTCAAAACCGCATAATGACAAGCGGAAAGGAAGGCTTCACCTAAGGCTGCCCCCATCGTCCCCGCCATAAATTCAAAGGCCATGACGGCGACAACCGCTTCCTCGCCTGAAATTTTACCCGCGGCAACGGTTAACGAATCTTTGAGGCCTGATTTGGCTTTTGCCTGCGCCAAGCGATCGGTATATTTCTTAGAATCACGAAAGCCCAGCGGATCAAGTGGCGCTTCTGGCAATTCCAAAAGACGGTATTCGCCCCTGTCAAACGTCCATTTCAAACGTTCTGCAACATTTGCCTTCAAATGATGGCCGCAATGCGGACATACTTTCAAAATGCGCTCAAGATCCTTGACCAACAGCATTTGTGAACAGCCTGGGCAATTCGTCCAAAGGTTTTCTGGCACATCACGCTGGAACAAGCCCCTTACCTTTGGGCGCACATATTCAGTTAGCCATGTCATCCGTTAAATCCAGCCTTTTTGTTTCCGTTTTACAGATCATTCGCACGTCACTTACCTGAGATAAAACCACTCTTATTTTCATCAAGGCAAGCGTGCTGATTTTTATATATGGTGTTGCACCATACTCAAAACTCATAGAAAGGAAAAGCGCCTCTCTATGATTGTTTCCACACATGGAGAAAAAAACACGCCCCTTCTCCCCATTTTTCGTGCGTTTCTCAGTTTCCTAAAAAATTTCTATTAAAAATTCGCTGTCATTGAAAATTGGAATGTCCGTGGCAATCCCATTTGCAAATAACCGCCATAAGAGGAACTCCAATAATTCGCATCGGTAACATTATTGACATTGAAACGGGCGGTAAGAGAATGAGATGCAATTTTAAATGTATGACGTACCCCTAAATTCAGAATCGTCCAACCGGGGAGCTTTAACGTATTATTGCTATTGACCCATTGCGATCCTGTGCTGTCAACGCCTGCAATAAAGGTTGCCCCATGAAGCCAAGGCACATCAGCCTCAATATTACCGTTAAAATTATAATTTGGAATCCCCATCGTTCCTTTTCCAGCATTGGGTCCAGCATCACTCTGAACTGAACGAATTAAGGTTGCCCCGCCTGTAAAGCGCAAATGGGGTAAAATAAGGCCGTTAATGCCAATTTCAATTCCTTGATTCTGTTGCAACCCATTCACCACAAAATAATCTTCTGCATTGGTATAGGCATTGGCCTTTTCCATTTGAAAGAAATCCAGCGAAGCCCCAAACCGTCTCGTGTCATATTTAATCCCCGCCTCATACTGATTAGTACGGTAAGGTGAAAAAATTTCACTCTGATTCTTAACACCTCCAGATGGTGCCATTGGGCCTTGGGTCAGAGCCTGTACCCAGTTGAAATAAAGCGACGTATTTTTATTTACATGGAATAAAGCTGTCACCGCTGGCGTAATCGCCCCCTTATTATAATGTGCTGAAACACTGCCTGTTCCCGGCACGCCTGCATCAGTATAATGATAATTCGTGTCATTAAATTCCTGCCAACGGAATCCCGCGGTAATCGCAAATTTATCCTTCCAAAAACTCGCTGTATCTGCAAAGGCAATTCCGTAGAGATTGGTGCTAATTGTTTTTCCTGGATTAGACAAATCTCCTCCAATAATTCCCTCAGGAGGAAGAGACTCTTGAGACTGATGGTAAATGTTGCCTGGCAACTTTCCATTGCTAAAAGCGTAAGCGCTATATTGATCTTCCCAAAGGGCATTTCCGGCAAAATTCCATTTGTTTTTAATCCCGCCAAGACGGAAATCTCCCTTCACCCCGCCAGCGAAGCTCTTATTCGAAAGCACAGTTGGAACGTAAGATGCGAGGATAGTCGCTGCTCCTGTCACGCCATTGGTAAGGGTTGGCGTGTCGTATTGCCCCGCTTCATTCCCTGTCATTCCGCCAAATTTTAAATAGCCTGTCAGATGCTTGCCGAAATCATGCTCAAGCCCCATTTCTCCAAAAATATAATCTGTCTGCTCATAATCCCATTTCTGCCCGTAGTTATAGGCTGCGCCAACAGGCTGAGGCGTGACCGTCACACTTGGGCCGACAATCACTTCTGGCCGTCCCCACGTCACGCCCATATTTTGGTAATTCATATCCCAAGTCATACGGGTCGTGTTGGAAACATTGTGGTAATCAACATCCAGTCCCAATGCGACAGAATGCCGTCCTTCATTATGAATGGAATCCTCGCCATCACTACCAGCGAAATTCATACGGACGCCCCATTCCTGATGATGACCAAAACGTTTGCCCATATCAATCGCCCCATTCCCAGATCCAAAACTCCCATAACCGCCAGTGACATCGAAATTAGGCTTTTTCCCCGCATGTTTAAAGGAAAGATCAATCGCCCCCCCAACCGAACCACCAGGCGCTGCGCCATACATGAGTGTGCTCGCCCCCATCAAAAGCTGAACCCCGCCATAAAGCTGTGGCGCAACCATCTGACGGGGGGCAATCCCGTACAATCCATTCATCAAAACATCGTCACTCACCACAGGGAAACCACGAATAATAAAGACTTCTGAAAAGTTACCGTAACCGTAGGTCGTGCGCACACCCGGATCGTTTTTCAACACGTCTGCTAGGGTTTCTGGTTGCACATTTGCAATTGCATCCGCCGTATAAGAACGCACGTTAAAAGCCGTGTCTAAAGCACGCCCTTTCCCTAAAAGCCCTAAATCCCCCCCAAGAGTTACTTCCTGTTTAGGTTTTGGACGTCTCCGAATCACGACATTTTCATGTTTTTGGGAAACTTTGACACTTAATTCCCCATCATGGAAATCTTTGGGTTTCTGATCTAGCTGTGTTTGTTCGGACGTGGTGGCACGTGCTGCGGTACAAAAACACAATGAACCGCCAACAAAAACACAAAAAGCAAGTGGGCAGAGCCAAGAAAACTGAGAAATGTTTCGCCTGGAAAGGATTTTCTTTTTACAAAAAGAAGATAAAAGACAGTTGGATAAATCTAACTTTCTCACAGACAAAATAAAAAAACTTTCTCCCTAACAATTTTCCGGCATCTCTCTTACACTTCGTGCAATTTCTTTCTGTATTCCCAAACCAAGGAAGAGAGGCTTAAAACCGCTTATTGCGAATGATTGTCATTTTCAATTAAAATGGCTTATAGCATTCCATCTTTGCAACTGCAAATCATTTGCAACAAATAGTAATTTTGTCTTTTTTATCCTGTTAGTCTGTTACGATTCTCTTTATGTTTTTTCTGTCTTTCCTGCACTCACCCTCAATGCTTTCAAGAAAGCGCTCTGTCTGAAATGCCGGAAACACTTCGAAAAACTTTTGCAAAATGGCATCATTGGATCGGTGTTTTCTGCGCCTCTCTTTTAGCTATTTTTTGCTTAACGGGTGGGCTTTGCACGATTGGCCCCGCCTTCGATCATTGGGTTTCACCCCTTCCGCCTTCTATTTCAAAAGTTTTTCATACGCCCAGCGCAGAAAGCGTTGCCGTCGCAACAGAATATATGGAACAAACAAGGGGTGAAGCACCCGCTTTTCTTCGCTTACCCACGCCTCAAGACCCTGTTTTCCGCCTTATCCGCTATGATGGGAATGCTTTCCAAACCATTCTTTCCCTCCATCCTGAAACGGGTCTGCCTTTTAAAGACAAGCCTAGTTTAGAAACAGGGTTTTTTATTGCCCTGCATTCAACCCTTTACCTCAATAGAAAAGTCATTGATTTTATCGGGCTTTTTGTATCGCTCGCAGGGTTAGGGGCGGTCATTTCAGGTATTCTTATTCATTGGAAACGCTTGAAAAGCGATTTTCAGCTCTTGCGCCTTTTCTCTCCAACCCCTCGGCGTGCGCTGGATTTCCATCTTTTCTGCACGCTCATCGCCCTGCCTTTTTTACTGACAGCGCTTGTGACAGGCGTTTGGATTGAAAGCCAGCATCTTGTCGAAGATTTCTCCCCTCGTCCCGTCATCAGCGTCACCGAAACGGAATCTCAAAAAAACCTCCCTGCACACCTTCCGCCAGAAGCCTATAAAGAACTCTATCAGGCAGGTGCTCACTATTGGGGAAAAGATAATCAGGGCTTTTTCCTCATAGCACCGCATCAAGCGCTCTTAGTGCCTTCAGATGGCAAATCTATTTCCCTGACACGCCCCCATCTGGCCTTGACACAGATAGGCGTAAAAAGCTGGAATATCGCCCCCTCAACCGATAAAAACATCTCTCTTACTGCTTTTGTAAAAGGGCTTCATCTCATGCGCTGGGCTACGGGAGAAATGCGCTGGGTGGTCTCTCTCAGTGCCGTTTTGCTTTGGGCAGCGCTTGGCGCTGGAAGTTTTCTTTTGCTTATGAAACAGCGGTCTGCTCTCAACAGGCGAAATGCCTGCCCCTCACGCAGCGATAAAATCGCTTTTTCCTTTGCGGAATCCTTCGCCCTTTCCGCCTTCGGCCTTCTGCCACTTACCCTTTTAGGGCTTTTATGGTTGGAATGGCTTTCACCGAAAATCCCTCTTTCTTTATCCATTCACGCACCCCAAGGAAGGGTAGACGCTTTTTTCTGTGTCTGGATTGGTCTCAGCCTCATCGGATTAGCGTTCTCCCTCTTTCGGTGGGTTGGCTCTTTTCCTTTTGCGGACAAGGCGCTTCGTCTCCTCTGGAAAATTACCTTAAAAGGGAGTGTTTTTTTTGCGCTTGCCCTACCCTTTATCACGCTTTTAGGACGAGAGTGGCGACATCTTCCTCTTTTACCTAATACCGCAAGTCTTTTACTCGAAGGGCATTTTGTACTGTTCGGGCTTATTCTTTTTATGTGCATACGGAAAAATACATGATTTTGTTTCTCTTTTTGCTCGGCTGGGGGGCTGTTTTTCTTCTTTTTCGGGGAAATCAGCTCCGTCCGCTTTCTTCAAAGCCCCTGCCCAAGATGCGCTTTTGGCTGATTGCTGGCATTTTAGCCTTGGGAGGGCTTCTCCTCTTTAAGATGGCTCTGCAAACCTTTTTACTTCTCCTTTTCTGCGCCCTGCCCGCTGCACTTGGTGTTACCCTATTGCAAAATCTCTATTTTTATTTTCAAAAGAAAAAGGAATGATTTCCTTCTTGGAAAATTAAACCTATCATCAATTTCTAATCTTTATCCTCGGCAGAGAAAGCCCCCTTTGTTGCTTTGCCCCTTGGATTCATAATGATCTTACGCTTAGGAATTTTTCAATGAGCTTTCTTACCGAATCCGACATCACACCAGACCAAATTCTCAAAGCGGAAATTGGCTCGCTTCTCAAGGTAAATCCGGCATGGTTTATCGGCTGTGGTATTGCCCTTTTAATCTTGGGACTTTTAGCCCTCGGTGCGCCTGTGTTTCTCACCCTCGCCAGCACCGTCCTATTGGGCGTCTGTTTAATTATCGGCGGTGTCGTCCAACTCGTAATGGGATTTGCCCATAGCGCCTCTTATTATCTCCGCTACCATGCCCACCGTTGGGAAAGCATTCTCACGGGCACTTGCCTGCTTATTGGCGGTCTGCTCATGTGCGTTCAGCCCGTGGCTGGCGCTATTTTTGTCACGGCATTTCTTGGAGCACTTTTTATCTTTTCAGGCATTGGGCAAATTTTTGTCGCCATCCATAGCCGTCATGCACCTGGTTATGCTTGGGTGCTTTTTGGAGGAGTG
The DNA here is from genome assembly GCA_004843345.1 of Acetobacteraceae bacterium. Lineage (NCBI taxonomy): Bacteria > Pseudomonadati > Pseudomonadota > Alphaproteobacteria > Acetobacterales > Acetobacteraceae > Acetobacteraceae bacterium. Next base: position 1,130,990 of record CP039460.1, on the reverse strand, counting down.
ATTACAGCATTCCTCGGTGTTGTTCTCTTTCTTAACCTCAACGGTGCGAGCCTACAATTTCTCGGCTTCTTGATTGCGATGGAGCTTCTCATGCTTGGATTTGTGGCGCTTTCTTATGGTTTATGCCTCAGAGGATTGCATAAAAAACATGGCGATGACGAAACCTATCTCCTCTAAAGAAAAATACTTTCTTTAAAAATGCAAAGGGCTGGGAAACCAGCCCTTTTTATATCTCTGCCTATACTTAATAGCTTGCTCAGAACGCACTTAACGCCTGTTCGACAATTTCCGCCTGCTCTTTTCGGTGCGTTCCCATCCAGCCAGAAGCTACACCAGAGGTTGGTTCACGGGAAATCCCGTAAAACTTAACAGAGTCTTTTCCAACTTCTTTCAGTGCCTCTAAAATCCATGGCAGAATGAAAGAACGTGCCCCCATATTTTCAGGCTCTTCCTGTACCCAGACGACCTCTTTCAAAACATCACACGCATTTAGGGCTGTAATTAACTCATGAATCGGGAAAGGATAAAACTGCTCAAGCCGTAAAAATCCAATTTTTTCCAACTCTCTTTCCTCGACAGCCTCAGCCAAATCATAAAAGATTTTTCCACTGCAAATCAAAAGACGCTCTGTCTGTTTGAGTTTTGCACCTGTCAACGTTCTTAAAATCGGCTCAAAACGTGTATGCGGACCGATTTCTTCTAAGGCAGAACGGGCTGTTTTCCGCCTTAGAAGAGATTTTGGAGAAAAAAGAATCAAAGGTTTTGGACAACGCCGTGTTTTCTGACGGCGCAATAAATGAAAATAGCTGGCAGGGCTGGAAGGCATGCAAATTCGCAAATTATTGCGTGCCGCAAGCTGTAAATAGCGCTCAATCCTCGCCGAAGTATGTTCTGGCCCGCCCCCTTCATATCCATGGGGCAAAAGCAAAACCAAACTGGAAAGCTGATTCCACTTCTCCTCCCCAGAAGCGATAAACTGATCAATGACAACTTGCGCCCCATTGGCAAAATCACCGAATTGGGCTTCCCAAATGCCTAAAACTTGAGGATCTCCGAGACCATAGCCATATTCAAAACCCATCGCCGCATATTCTGACAAAAGACTATCTACAATCTCAACACGCCCTTGCCGACGGCTCAATTTTTCTAAAAGTGAAAAACGCTCACCGCTTTTTTGATCTGTCGTTAATAAATGCCGATGGCTAAATGTCCCCCTTGCACTATCCTCTCCAGCAAGACGGATGCCATGCCCGTCTAAAATAATACTGCCTAAAGCGAGTGCCTCTGCCGTACTCCAATCCAAATTGTGCTCTCTCAAGATTTTATCTTCAAAATTCTTTGCCTTTAAGGTCGCACGGAGTGTCTTACGCTCCTCCAAAAAACGGGAAAGCCTTGGAGAAAGCTGACTTCCTGGCCAAATTTCAGCAATACGCTCTGGATCAAAAACCCCTAAAATGCGCCGAATCCGTTCAAAAGGAATACCTGTCATGGGCTGAATCCGTGGAGCACGGTCATCACGAACGGCAAAACCTTCATCTGGCGTTTTAACAACAAACAAACGCTTGCGCTCTTCCAAAGCTTGATCTGCTTGCGCTTTTTTAAAGGCTTTTTCAAACGAGGAACGGGTCTCTTGCTGAATTCTTTCAGCCTCTTTGGGAGAGAGCCTGCCCTCTGCCAAAAGCTTTTGTCCATATTTCTCAAAAACGCCGGGATGATTGCTAATCGCCTCCACGGCCAAAGGCTGTGTAAAAGAGGCGTCATCAGTTTCATTATGGCCTAAACGCCGATACCCAATCAGATCAATAATAATATCACGCCGATATTCCTGACGCCATGCGACCGCCCAGCGCATCGCTTTTGCAATTTCTTCGGGACAATCTGCATTTAAATGCAAAATAGGGATTTCAAACGCTTTTCCCAAACTTGCACAGCTTGACCCTGAATAAGCATCTTCGGGCGAAAGGGTAAAGCCAACCTGATTATTCACAATTAAATGAATAGTGCCACCTGTCTGATAGCCAGAAAGCTGACTCATCTGCAATGATTCATAAACAACGCCTTGCCCAGCAAAAGCGGTATCCCCATGAATCAATAAGGCAGCATAATTTTCTTTTTCCGCTCTTTGACTTCCGTCCTGCTTTGCCCGAACGTACCCTAAGCTTACCGCATCAACCGCCTCCAAATGTGAAGGGTTCGGCAAAATCGTTATTTCAAGCTTTTGTGAATTTTCTGCAAAAAACCGTTCACTTTGATAGCCTAAATGATATTTAACATCACCACCGCCTGTGAAATTTTCAGGGGCTTTATCGGAAAGAAACTCTCCAAAAACACGCTCCCACCCAGCGCCAAAAACGCCCCCCAAAAGATTAACACGGCCACGGTGCGAAAGTCCGACAACAATCTCTTTTCCACCTTGTCCTGCAAAGGCCTTTAAGAGCCCTTCAATCGCAACGGCTAAAGATTCGCTCCCCTCCAAGGAAAAACGGCGCACCCCTGGAAACTGACGGTGGCAAAATTTCTCAAAAAATTCTGTTTTATTAAGAACCGTATAAATATCCTGCGGAGAAAGCAGCGCCGCCTCTTCTGAAGGCGTTTCTAAACGCTCAATCCACCATTGACGCTCCTTAGGATTTTCTAAGTGCATAAATTCTGCACCAATATGCGTTCCATAGGCTTTTTGCAAAAGCGCCAGCTGTGAGGCTTCCTGCTTTTTAAGGTTTTCTGAAGCTTTTTCCATTAAGGAAAGAAGGGCATCAGGTGTTTTTTTACGTTCCAGTGGATCAAGCTTTGCCGTACGCCAGCCATAACGCCGCCAAATATCGACATCCTTTGCCAAAGAACGCTCTGAAGAGTCTGAATATTGAAAAAACTCTTGTTTTTTAAACGGACGAAAGTCCGAAGGATCTAAAAAAGAGTCTGATTCAAGCTGTTCCAGATAGAGCGCATTTATCCCTCCAAAACAGTCAATTTCTTTTTTAAAGCCAACAGAAGATTCACCCTCTTTTGAGAGCGTCTGCTGGTCTTTTTGACGATCTTTCTGTTTCAAAACGCTCCTCCTCTTTTGGGCTTCTTTAAAAGCACCCTTAAATATATTAGCATTAAATTTTTATTTTCGTTCTTTTTTCCCTATATTTAGAAAAGAATTTATGAAAATAAGATTTTAAATCTTCGCAGATCACAAAAGGAAACTCTCCAACAGTCGCCGTTACAACATTTAGCTCTCTTGCCAACATCCCAACATTGACTGCTCCATCCCCATGTTTAACTATGACGCCCTGCGTTCCGCTCCAATACGAAACCACCCAACGCCCCATATTGTGGTTGAGAATTTTCTTTCTCCAGAGGTATTTCATAAACTCTCCCCCCTTTTTCCTGAGATTTCACAAGGGGGTTCTTTCCCTGCTGCTTCTTTCCGTCACGCCCCTTTATTTCAGCAAATGCTTTTAGAGTTTGAAGGGGAAAAACTGCAAAAAGAAGTGGCGCAAAAGTTTAACCTCTCTCTCGAAAATCCTCCAACGCTTTTAACCCTTCGAGGACAAACCCGCCCCTCTGACGGAAAAATGCATTGTGATTCAAAAAGCAAAGCGGTCACTATTTTGCTTTATTTCAACCCTCTGGACAAAGAATGGCCAGAAAATGCAGGATGTCTCCAATTTTGCGATAGTGCCGACCCTAAACATCTCGTTTCTGAAACGGCGAATGAAAGAGCCGTTCCCCCAAAAGGCGGCACCTTAATTATTTTCCCCAATTCAGATCATAGCTGGCATGGGCATCTTCCCTATGAGGGGCAACGCCGAACCATTCAACTCAACTATATGCACCATTCCTGGAAAGCGTGGCTGGAAACTAAACGCCACACCCTTTCCGCCCTTTGGAAAAAATGGCATCATGCCTAATCCTTCTTTCATTCCACTTCTGTATAAAATGAGAAGCATGTCCTCTTTTTTTAATCTCCTAAAATCGACCTCTTTTTTACGCCATTCCTCTCTGAAAGCTTTCTTTCTCTTGGCTGTTTTTACAGGCTTAGGAAATGCAACTTCGGCACAGGCGGAAATCCTAACCTCCACCCTCAATAGCCAAGAAGGCAACTATGTTATCCTAACTTGGCTTAGCGATATTCCGTTCCGTGCGAGCATGAAAGATGAGCAGGATTTCTACGATAAAGCCTTTGATGATGATAATATCCATGTCAATGCCGTGCATCTCTCATGGGATGAAGAGCGCACCCTTATCAAAGTCTCACAAGAATATAACAACATCACCCGTGCTGCTTTTAAAGACCGCAATTTCTGGCTTCCCCTCAAAGCAGATCCCCAAAATTACTATTGGATGGTGAATGTCCTCTATTTTGAATATGATAAAAAGGGAAATCCCCGCAAAGTTCCGCAAATCCTTTACGGGCATTCTTACACACGTCCACTCCGCCACCGAGGCAATGTCGCACCTGACTGTATTGCCTATACTGATATTGATGAAATCAATATTTCAAGCAAACATTTGCTCGCCGTGATCAATCCGATGGAACCGCTTGCACGCCGTATCAAAATGGGAGAATCCTGTGATCTTCCTAAGATTACAAGAGCCTTTGTCACACATAACTCCCCTCACCCCAAAGACGGACACTTGCTTGAAAATAGTGAAATGGAAATCGCTCCAGAACTCGTCTCACAACATCGCAACGGACAGCACTAAAAAGCAGTTTCCCAAAAAACGGGAATTAAAGGAATAAAAACATGAAATTCAACGTCGTTGTCGTCGGTGCACGTGGCATTGTAGGTCGCGAAATGCTTCGCATTTTGGCAGAGCGTGAATTCCCTATTCGAGAAATTGCGGCACTTTGCTCCGCACGGGGTGCAGGAAGGCAAGTCTCTTTTGGCGAAAACACCGTTCTTACCCTGCAAAATATGGAAAAATTCGATTTTTCAGGCTTTGATATTGCCCTTTTTGCGACCAGCGCCAGTGAATCTAAAAAATATGCACCGATTGCTGCCAAGGCAGGCTGTCTTGTCATTGATAATTCCAGCCATTTTCGGATGGAGCCTGATGTCCCTCTGGTCATTCCTGAAATCAACCCACAGGCTCTGCAAAAAATTCCCCGCAATATTATCGCAAATCCCAACTGCTCGACAATCCAAATGGCCTTGCCTCTAAAAGCCCTTAACGATGTTTTTGGTGTAAAAAGGGCGGTTGTCTCAACCTATCAATCCGTTTCTGGCGCTGGAAAAGCAGCTATGGACGAACTTTACAATCAAACCAAAAAAAGCTTCGTCAACGATGCAATAGAATCTGACGTTTTTTCAAAACAAATTGCTTTCAATCTTATCCCCCATATTGATTCTTTTCTCAAAGATGGACGCACCAAGGAAGAATGGAAAATGGAAGTTGAGATTAAAAAAATCCTTGATCCAGATCTTCAGCTTCATGCAACCTGCGTGCGTGTCCCTGTCTTTATTGGACATAGTGAGAGCCTCAATGTGCAATGTAAAAAGAAAATCAACCTGCAAAAAGCCAGAGACGCCCTCAAAAAAATGCCTGGCGTCATTGTTATGGATCAACCCGAAGATGGTGGTTATATCACCCCTGTTGAAGTCGTTGGAGAAGATGAAGTTTTTATTTCCCGCCTAAGAATAGATGCCAGTCAGGAAAACACACTTTCTTTCTGGTGTGCTGCGGATAATATTCGGAAAGGTGCTGCTCTGAATGCCATTCAAATCGCAGAATACCTCCTTAAAGAGAAAAAACTAACGCCTAAAACGTCGTAAACTTTATGCCCTTTAGCAAAAAGAAAACTGGTGTCCTGCTGATCAATTTAGGCACACCTGAAGCCACAGACTATTTTTCCATTCGGCGCTATCTCAAAGAATTTCTTTCAGACCACCGTATCGTGAATCTTCCGCCGATTTTATGGAAAACCATTCTGCACCTGATGATCTTACCTCGACGCCCTTTTATCACAGGGCGCAATTATCAGCGCATTTGGGATGAAGCAAAGGATGGCAGTCCCTTACGCTATTATACGAGACGGCAGGCAGAACTTTTAGCACACCGTCTCGCCGATAAAGAAATTCAGGTCGAATGGGCAATGCGTTACGGCACGCCCTCTGTTGCAGAGAAAATAGATTCTTTGCAGAAAAAGCACTGCCACAAAATTCTGATCCTACCTCTTTATCCTCAATATTCTGCCACAACGCATGCCAGCGCTTTAGATGCGGTTTACAAACATCTTTTAACGCTCACTAATCAGCCAGCTATTACTGTTGTGCCCGCCTTTGCCAAAAGTGACCTCTATCTTTCTGCCCTCACAAGCCATTTACAAAAAGAGCTCACAAAGCTTTCTTTCAGTCCTGAAAAAATTCTTCTCTCATTTCACGGCATTCCAAAAAAAATGGCTGAAAAAGATTATCTTTATCCCCAAGATTGTCTTTTTACCGCCCAAAAACTGCGTGAGAAAATGCAGCTTTCCGAAGAGGAAATGCCCCTAACCTATCAATCCCGTTTTGGAGGGGCGGAATGGCTTCAACCCTATACCGTTGATACTGTCAAAAATCTTGCACATCATGGCATTAAGAATTTAGCCATTATGGCACCAGGATTTTTTTCAGACTGCCTGGAAACACTTGATGAATTAGGGCGAGAAATAAAAGAAATTTTCTTAAAAGAAGGGGGAGAAAATTTCGCAGTCATTCCTTGTCTGAATGATTCAGAAGAAGCCGTCAATCTCCTTGGAGAGATCATTTGTCCTTCGGAAGAGACATTTTAGCTATTCTGAATGGTCGGAGCGAGAGGATTCGAACCTCCGGCCTCTACGTCCCGAACGTAGCGCTCTACCAGGCTGAGCTACGCTCCGACATCAGAGCTTCTCTTTCCTAACGCCATTTTAAAGACGTTTGCAAGGGGTCATGCAACGAATTCTGGCTTTTCGCCAAAATATCTTCTTAGAAAAATCCCAATCAAATAACTCAGTACAGCCCCTAACCCAATCCAGAAAGCTGGCGGCAGTCCCGTTAAGCCGTAGAGCGCAATGCCCCCCCAACTTAGAATCAGCGCTACAATCGCGGAAAAAATCATTCCTTTGAGCGGAGAAAGGTTAAGAACAAAAGCCGCCGACGCCGGCCCGATAATCAAGCTAAAGGCCAGTAACGCCCCCGCAATTTCGGCACAAACAGCACAACCAAGAGCGGCTAAAGTCATAAACCCCATGCCAACCCACCATGTGTTTGCGCCCCGCACAATCGCCATCTCTGGTGCAAGCGCTGAAAAGAGTAAGGGACGATATAAAAACAACAATCCAATGAGACAAAAAAGGCTCATTCCAGCCAAAAGCCACAAAGTCTCTAAGGACAAATGCATCAATCCACCAAATAAGAGCTCAATCGTGTCTGATTCTGAGGCATGAAATGCTTCTAAAACGCCCATCCCAAGTGCTAGACTCCCAGCTAGAACAAGACCTGTCAAACGGTCAGAGGCATTCCTATCCACACTCAAATCACTCTTTTTTTCATAAAAACTAAACGCCTCCATCACCCAAGCGCCGCCTAAAGAGGCCAAGAGCAGTCCAAAAATGGGATTAACCCCAAAAACCAAGGCCACAGAAGCACCACTAAAACCAATATCGGGCAAGGCATGCGCCGCAAAAGCCTGCCCCCGCAACAACATCATCCAACCCAAAATTCCAGCAAGAAGAGCAACGAAAAAACTGCCAAAAAAAGCATTTAAAAACAATTCATGCACAGGAAAGGCTTCCATTTCGGAGATAAAGATCTCTCCTTTCGGAGGGTAGAAACGAAACATCTTCATGTGTTGTAATAAAAATCCCGATCCTTCTCTTTTGTTCTAAAAACCTTAGAAGCCGTACCATTTCCTCACGGGTCTTAAAATCAAGAGCGATAAAAGGCTCATCCAAAATTAGAAGTCTTGGATTGCCAGCGATTGCTTGCGCCAATGCAATTTTTTGCCGCTCCCCGCCAGAAAGCACTTTTAGAGGACGATTCGCTAAATGTCCTGCGCCACACTCCTCCAAAAGAGACAAAGCTTCCGCTTTTCTTTTTCGAAAAGAAAACAGACCAGAACTTGAAGGGATGGCCGCCTCGACATGACTTAAAGTTGGTAAAAAAAGGGCATTTTCTTCCCTCTTTTGAGACATATAACCGACCAAAGATCGCGCCTTCTGCGGCGACTGTCCTAAAAGGCGCAATGTCCCATGCACCGTTGGAAACAGCCCAAGCATCGCACGGATAAAGGTACTTTTTCCACTTCCATTCAAGCCATGCAGGAGCGTCCATCCAGAAAGCGAGGTCTCAAAATGATCCATAAAAAAAATAGGGTGATTCTTTAACGTAATGGAAAATTTATTGAGTTGCAGAGAGAGATCAGAAAGTTGAAAAGTCTCCTGCTCTCTTTTTTTCAGAAAAAAATTCACCATAAAATCTGTATTTATTCCAACACGACCAGCAATAATTCAAGACTTTAGTCTAAATATGCCATAAAATGAATATATTCCTGTGTGTACATTCGTCTGACATTCTATATAGTGTTCGAGTGTCTATACCTTTTGAAGATTTTGGGGTTATAATACTCTCAAAATCTATCATAGCTCCATTATTGTTAAAACAAAGGAAGATATTATGAACAAGTTTCTACTTGCATCCATCCTATTTGCTGCCTCTTCTGCAACTTTTTTAAGCGCTTGCGACAAAGGCCCTGCTGATCAGCAAGATCAAGCTGCTGCAACAGCCCCTGCCACACCAGAACAGGCTGCTGCAAATGCTGAACAAACAGCTGCAAATGCTGAAAATGCTGCTGCTGAAGCCGAAAAAGCCGCTGGCGCACCTGCTCAAGCTGTTGCAAATGACGAGCAAGCCGCAACCAACTCTGCAAAATCTGAAGCTGCTGCTGATGCTTCCAAAGCAATGGCTGCTGCTGCCAGCGACCAAGCTGCAACAACAGCTGATCAAAAAGCAGAAAACGCAAATCAGCCAGCCCCTGCTGCACCAGCACCAGCTGAACAAGGTAAATAAGATAAGTTTGTCACAAACTAAAGATCTGTCCTTGCTTCATTTTTAAGGAAGAAATTATGAACAAATTCTTACTTGCATCCGTTTTATTTGCGGCCTCTTCGGCAACATTTTTAACGGCCGGAGAGGTTATTGCTGCGCCTGCGACACAATCTACTCTCTCCACTGCGGATAAATCTGCAGCTCCTGCAGAAGAACCAGCTGATGATTTAGGCGCTCCTGAATTAGGAAGAACAGGAATTGTTCTCGCTCCTGGTCCTGTTCGTTTGGACAAAAATGGGAAACCAGCCCACCCTAAAATGCCAAGCAAAGCGGATCTACGTGCGGACCAACTTCAAATGAAAGCAGATATTGAAGCTCTTGCCGCAGGAGAAGCGCCTGTGACAAGAGAGCAACGTGAACTTGCGCGTTTAAGACCCCACGATCGTGGTCTTATTCTTAAACGCATCAATGAATCTCTCTCAGCTTATAAAGGTTAAATCCTTTAGTAAAAGCATAAGAAAGAGGAAGCTAAGCTTCCTCTTTTTTTATACCAAAATTTAGGCTTAAACGCCCAAAGTCTCTATTTTTTTAAAGACCATTGGTTTAACACCTGGCAGTTCTTCAACGCACTGACTCCCCATCAGTTGAGCTGGCGTAAAATAGCCTCCTTTCCCATTATACTTTAAGAGAAAACGAACAGCCATCAACGCCGAACAGAGTGTCAAAGTATAGGGATTTAACGTTTCTAAACGGCCTATCAGAATATTGCCCTGTGCGTCTTTTGCCTCTCCCCAAACATGGGCCGGATTTTTTCCCCGCTCCTCGAGCGTAGGTCCATTAACACGGCGCTTAACATAATTTAAAATCAGCCTTTTGATCCCTGTTCGACGTAACAAATTATTACGCCTCTCAAGCCATGCCATAAATTTTATTCTGCCCGGAGGCATCGGCACAAAAACTGTAATATTGGGAATAGAAGTCGTATAATACGCCGTCACGACATCTCCCCAAGGGATAGAGACCGCATTCGTAGGGTCTTTCCCGAAATTAACGGCACGTTGGATTTTTCCAAAGGGAACACGCTGTAAATGTCCATCACGGCGTACCAAAGTGCCTTTTCCGAGGTCATCCAACATCGTCAATAAAGTCCCCCGGGAGGGTTTCATTTCTGTCTGAAATCCTAAGGAAAGACTTACAGCATTCGGCATTCTTTCTTTTAAACTTGCGGCGAGACAATCTGTGGGCACGACATCAAACCCAACCCCGGGACAAACAACAATCCCAGCTGCCACATTCATCTCATGTCCTGCCTTTGCAATCTCAAAGACAGCACCCTCTCCCGTAATATCAACATAATGCGTTTTTGTCTGACGGCAGACTTCTACAATTTCAGCGCATGTTATGTGAAAGGGCCCTGCGCAATTAAGAATAACATCAATATCCTGCAATGAATTCAAAATTTCTGAAGGATTATCCAATGTAAAAATACGGTATTCAAAGTCCAGCTTTGTCGCAAGCTTGGCTAAAGCCTCTTTATTGCGTCCGGCAAGGACAGGCGTCATCCCTATCTTTTCGGCTAATTCAGCAATAAGTCTGCCTGTATAGCCGTTTGCACCATAGATCATCCACTTATCGCTCATTTTAGCCTCTCTTTACCAGCTTTTATAAAAACTCTGTAAAAATATGAGTGTTCTGCCTGTAAGATACAAGGAGGCGCTTCATTCCAGAGAAAAATAAGATTAAAATAAAAAAGATTCTGATTAAAAATTCATAGAAATATTTTGTACATGAGCTGTAGGATCAGGAATTGTTTGTCTATTTTCTTTGGGGGTATGGTATTTGCTCATCGAAGATAACCTTAATTATCTCATACTGATAATTTATCTCTTTTTTTCTATAAAGAATAGAAAGACTTAAATTTTTGTTCGAAAGTGGAATATAGGGAATCAGTTTCTGAGTTTGTTTTTATACAATCTATACGCTGAGTAGTGCGGTACGGTGAAGCCAAGGATAATCAGGGACTTGGTTACGGGCCTTCCAGTAGTTTTGTTGTTCCGGTGTTAGGAGTTGAAAGATCCCTGTAAATAGATCTGCCGTCTTTTTTTTATCAATCATTTTTAACTTTGAAACATCTAAAAAATGGGAAAAGAGAGAGGGTAACATTTGTAGTGCTTCCAGTTTTTTTAGAGAGGAAGGAGTTGCTTCGAAGAGTTCCCATTCCAAAACACGCCAGCGTGAAAATTCTAAGTTAACCCCATTCTCTTCGGCATTTAGGGCGCAGGCTATTAACCCTGTGATGGGATTGTGCAGTGAGAACCTTTTACCATGTTGCACTAACTGAAAAGACAAAATAGTTGAAACTCGTGGGTCTTCAGACGCAAATAATGGTAGGTCATATTTTTCGGTTGTCAAAAAGACTTTTTCAGGCCATTTTGATGAAATAAGCGCAATGACTGGAACTAAATTTTCTTTTGCAACCTCTTCGGTGTTAGCGTGTTTAATGCGTCCTGTTTTTGGATGGGCAAATAAGGAAGTGCCATGAGCGGTACGAAGGGTGTAGGTGCTAAAGCTCATTTCAAGATAAGTTGGCCAGTCTTTTATTTCACCATTCAAACCTCGTCCACAAGTTGCAATCATCAGAGATAAATATTTTTGGTTTACACGATTTTGAATTGCATAGAGATAAGGCATCATTCCATCATAGCGAGAAGCTGAAATTGTATCGTAATGATGATTTTGATCGTAGAAATTAAAAAGATGCATACCCGATCTTGATTCTCTAATATCAACTCTGCGTTCTACTTTTTGAACGAAGTGTGCCATGCTTCGAATTACATAATGGTTAATACGTGCTGTTTCCCACTGTGCCAGTGTCTCTGTGCATTCAGGATGTATTTTTTGCCATTGAATTTCTTTATGATCAACGGTGACATAGTGTCCCTTAACCTCAAAACGGTGAGGATTAATATATTTCGTTTCGGTCTCCTTAGGGCGAATAAAGCTTTTGACAATATAATTGTATTCAAAATCTTGATTCGAGTGCATGGGATAGTTACGAAAAACATTTGATGATGGTGGCCGAACCGCATGGCAATTACTACCATAACAGCACCAGCTGAGTGCAATGGCATTTGCACGGGGGTAACGTTCTAAAAAATCATGAACATTTTCACCGTTACGAATATCAAGATATTCATCTGAATCTAGATATAAGAGCCAGTCAAACTCTTTACGATATTTTTCAAGAGCGTTCATATAGCTGAAATTTTGACGATGGTTGAATTGGTCTGCTTTTACAGCGCGGTGAAGGCGAATATCTAAGACTTGAGAAGCTTCGGACAAAAGCTCCCACGTGCCGTCTGTTGAGTAATCATCATAGATAATGAGACTGTCGAAACCGCAGTGGAAATGCCATGCAATCCAAAATGAAATATCTGTAATTTCATTTTTTACGAATAGGACAATGGCTACTTTTGACATTTATTACTCCAAATTTGAAATAAGAAGACACGTTAAATATGGAAAAGTTTATCTAACCCAAAAATATATATTCTTATATATTCTATTGAATACACGCCCTAAATTTTTTAAAAAAGAATTTTTTCTTCCTTATCTCGTTTGAGCAAAAGAATGCTGAAAAAAAAATCACACTTTGATATCCTCAAATGCTTTTCATTTTTTCTTCCAGCTTTTTTCTATCTTACCCTCTCACCTCAAAAAGCGTTTGCGCAATGCCCTCGTTTTGCTGCAGCAGGGGAGTTTCCAACGGCAGGCGAAATTCTTTGCAATGATAATTATGCCGTAGGCTACTCAAATTCCAGACGTTCTCCCCTCTGGGCCGCAGAAAAACTTACGGCAGATCAAACAATTGTCTCCCAAAAAACAGCCAATCCAATCGGTAATATTAATACCGATCCCCGAATTGATCAGGGAATATCTCTCGCTGATTATCAAAAAGGCGCATGGAAACCCCTCTCCCTTGCCGCTATCGGCGATATGGCAAGCGCAAAAGCAAAACAACAAACAATGCTGCAAAGTAATATTATCCCTGTTACAACAAGCCTCAAACAGAAAGTATGGCGCAAACTGGAAGAAAATACTCGAAAACTGCTCGCAGAATATGGAACCATTAATGTCCTGACAGGTGTCATTTTTGGAGATTCCTCTCAATCCTTTGGTAAAAACAATGCAAGGCTTCCAGATAAGGTTTGGAAAGTTATTTATGTGCCCCGACAGGGAACAGCAGCAGTTCTCTGTAACAACAATGAACCGTTACACTGCACAACGACGACCGTCCAAGAAATCGAAAATCTTTGCTATATTGGCCTCTTCCCTGGCCTCTCCGAAAGTGAATCTAACCGTCAGCTTCATCCCGACCACTGGCCGGGAATCTAAATTAGTTATCCATGCTTTCCGGACGAATATCCTTATAAAGACTATGCGCCCTCTTATCGTGAATCGTTGGTTTTGCAGATTCTGGAAATAAAGATTGAATGTGCGAGGTTACCACAGGTGCTGGCCCTGAAGCAGATGCACGAGGCACTGGCAATTCCTTCCCTGAAAAATCTTTTGGTACAATGGGGGCTGAAGATTGCGGCAAAATCTGAGAAGAGACACGGCCTTCTGTTTCTGGAATTGAAAAAGGATCGGACCAATTTGCTGTACATCCTAGGCGCACCAAAGCTGGGGCTTTCTGCTCATCCCCAAAAGCCGTCTCATATTTTTCAATATTAATCCGCCAATAAGCATACTGTCCTTCCGGGCAATTCTGAAAGGCTTTTTTAGAATCATCCCGATACAGAACCGAAAATGCGTCATTTTCACTCTGATTATAAACCTCATATAAATTTGGCGTAATTTTACGGGGCTCTTCTTTCATGGCGCAATCTTCGCCTTTGCAATCCTTAATTTCAGATAAACCGCCATCAACTGTATAAAAATGGCGATCTACTTTTCCCTCTAATAACGCTAATGCCTCACTCGGTTTAGGCAACGATTGCATCCTTGGATAAAGCTCTGAAAGATGCGACTGCTTTTCTCTCGATTGACGATCCAATTTCAAGCGGTTCTGTTCACAAGCCGCAGATTCACTATCTTTCTGCTTTTCCGCTTTTTTTGCAGCACCAGAAAAATCAAAACGCAGCTCCGGTTTTCCAGATCGCACATCACACGGCCCATCCCGCCAATACACTTTGCTGCATCCCGTCAGTAATGCACTGCTGCAAAGTAAAAAAAGACACGGACGCCTTAAAGGACGCAAGAAAAAAGAGAGTTTCAACATTTACGCCTTTTTTGTTTTCCTTTGAAAATCTTCCAATATAGCCAGCCATCTTGTATTCCTGCTTTAAGAGAGTTCCAAAAAGATGGACTTTGTATAAGCTGCCAAGCCTCTAGATAATGCGCTTTTGAAAGCTTCTGCAAGACTTTTCCAAAAGAGAGCGGCGCAAACATCAAAACACTTGAATCCCGATAACAAGACAACATACATTCTGTGCAATGAGCCTTATTTTCAGGAAGCTTTTCAAAATCTGTCAATTTTCCGAAAGATTTTCCCCAGGCCTCACACCGCCAAAGATTTAAATGCCAATCAAGATAATAATATTTAAAACCTCCAACACAGGGATAGGCTTCCCTTTTTTGCGCAATATGCCGTCGCATATCTTCAATTCCAGCAATCGGGTTGAGGGTTGGAAAAGCTTTTTTTAATTTTTTAATCTCAACTAAAAATTGATCTAGCTCTTTGACAGAAAAAGAAACCAAGGTTGAGCTTCCACCATAAACCTTCGAACTCGAAGCAAAAGGCTGTTGACGGGGATAAGAGAATGTAACGCCTGAAAAGCCCAACTCCTTTAGAAGAAGCGGTAATTTTAAAGGCGAAAGAAGTTTTGAAACTGTGACTGAAGCAATAACAGGAATACCTGCTTCTTTTATTTCCGCAATGCCTTTCTTTAAACGCTCTCCAACGCCTCTTAATCTGCGGTTTTTTTCATGCTTTTCAAGATTCTCGCTATCCAAAGAAACAAAAAGGCAATGCAGTCCTGCTTTGACCAAAGCCCCTGCCTGTTCATGGAGTTTCCAGCCATTGGTAATTAAATCTGCCTTCATTCCCATCTGAGAAACAGCACGGATCATCTCCAAAATTTCAGGATGCAAGAGAGGCTCTCCACCTTGGAAATTAATAAAAGACACGCCGCTTCGCTTTAAAATTGGAAGTGCTCCGATAAAAAGCTGAGCATCTAGGAAATCTCTTTTTTCCCCTTGATTAAGTGATTTTCTAAAACCGCAAAAATCGCAATCCGCATTACAATAATTCGTAACAGACACATCCACAGCAATCGGAATTGTAGAAATAATCCTATTCCCTGTCTTTGTGATTGCATTGCGAAATAAAGCGTTTAATTTCAAAACTGCATTCCTAATTTATTGCAAAAGCAAGTGAGCCAAACACATTCCAGCACCAAACAAAAGCTAACATTATTTTTTATGCAGGATATAAAGTTAATTAAAAATACCAAAAGGAGAAGACCATAATGGCCTATGCCAGCATCAACCCTTATAACGAAAAACTTTTAAAAACATTTCCCGAAACTTCTGATCTTGAAATTGAATCTCTTCTGCAAAAGGGGCATCAAGCTTTTTGCGCATGGCGTCAAAGCACCTTCTCCAAACGTACTGAAATCTTACATAAAACAGCCTCGCTTTTAAGAGAAAATAAAAAAAAATACGCCACCCTCATGGCACAGGAAATGGGAAAGCGTCTCTGCGAAGGTGAAGGGGAGATCGGCGTTTGCGCCGATATTTGTGATTATTTTGCAGATCACCTTGCCTCTGTCTTAAAACCGAAAAAAATTACCCCCTTAATTCCCGAAGAAGGTAAAGCTACTCTCTACCCAACCCCTCAAGGTATTATTCTGCTCATCGAACCTTGGAATTTTCCTTTTTACCAAGTTTTTAGAGTCCTCGTCCCTCAAATCGCCGCAGGTAACGGCGTCTTGCTCAAACATGCGCCCAATGTCCCTCAATGCGCTGCGATAATGGTTGACCTTTTTCAGAAAGCAGGCCTTCCTGAAGGCGTTTTTCAAAATCTCTATACCGCTAACCATCAAACAGAAACGCTTCTGAAAGACCGTCGTATTCAGGGCGTCTCTCTCACAGGATCTACGGGAGCTGGTAGAATTGTTGCGAGCCTTGCGGCCAAACACTTAAAAAAATCAATCCTTGAACTGGGCGGATCAGATGCTTTCATCGTGTTAGAAGATGCCAATCTCCAAAAAGCCGCAAAATGGGCAGTACTTGCCAGACACTCAAATGCGGGACAAATTTGCATTGCGGCAAAAAGACTTATTGTCATGGAAGAAGTCTATGATGAATTTCTAGGGCTTTACCGAAAAGAAGTCTCAAAATTAAGAGCTGGGAATCCGCTTGATCCCGAAACTACTTTAGCACCTCTAGCCTCTAAAGAAGCGCTCCATAGACTTCAAAAGCAGGTTGAATGCGCACAGGAAGAAGGGGTTACAGTTGAAAGCTTCAACCTAAAAATACCCTCTCAGGGATTTTTCTTCTCTCCTCTCCTCATGACAGGGCTGGAAGGAAAAAATATCCGTCACGAAGAGTTTTTTGGACCTGTGACGCATCTTTATTGCGTACACAGCCATGAAGAAGCCATTCAATGCGCCAATGATAGTGAGTTTGGCTTAACAGGCTCTATTTACACACAGAATGAAGCAAAAGGATTTGAAATTGCCCAACAAATCCAAAGCGGCGCTTTTTTCATCAATCATCCCCCTTTTTCCAGACCGAATATTCCCTTTGGAGGAAGTAAAAATTCTGGTTACGGGCGTGTTCTTGGACCAGACGCTCTTTTAGAATTTATGAATCTCAGAATTATTAATTTTATGGATATCAATGCGCCACCAATGATGTAGATGATAAAAAATCTTATAAAAAAAGGAAGCTGAAAAATCAGCTTCCTTTCCTTTTCCATAAAACAGAGCAATATTTTCTGAAAAATTACATATCGAAATTAATAACCATACGGCCACGGATTTTACCGTTATGCATTTCTTCGAAAATAGCTGGAGCATCTGCAATTGGACGATCTTCTGTCACACATTTGACTTTGCCTTCAGCAGCAAATTCAAAAGCTTCACGAAGATCTTCACGTGTTCCAACCAAAGAACCAACAACTTTAATTCCATCCAACACCAAACGGGGAATAGAAAGATCCATCGTCTCGACTGGCAAACCAACACCGACAACAGTACCGCCTGCACGGACAGAATTCACAGCGGCGTTAAAGGCCTGTTTTGCGGTTGCTGTCACGACTGCTGCATGTGCACCACCCGGGACGAGACCGGATGAAAGAGGTTTTGAACCGCCTGTAATATCCTGAATTTTCTGAACGAGGTCTTTATCAAGCGCATTCAACACATGATCCGCACCCAATTCTTTTGCGAAATCAATTGAAATCGGATTAGCATCAACAGCAATGACGCGTGCGCCGAAAACATTCTTAGCCCATTGAAGTGCCAGATTTCCAAGACCGCCAATACCAAAAATAACGAGCCATTGTCCTGGCTTCACTTTGGAATTTTTAACCGCTTTGTACGTTGTCACACCTGCGCAAGTGATAGAAGATGCCGCAGAAAGGTCTAAACCATCTGGAACACGAACTGTGTAATTTGCAGGAACAATGCACTCTTCTGCCATTGCACCGTCAACAGTGTAACCCGCATTCTGAACTTGACGGCAAAGTGTTTCATCTCCATTGACGCAATATTCACAACGGCCACAACCGCTAAAGAACCAAGCCACAGACGCACGATCGCCAACTTTTAAAGCACCCTCGCCCATCAATTCAGCGACATCAGAGCCAACTTCAATAACTTTACCGACACCTTCATGGCCAAGGATACGACCCGTCTTATCGCCAAAATCTCCGTGAGCAACGTGCAAATCTGTATGGCAGACCCCACAACGCTCCATTTTTAAGCGAACTTCTGAAGGCTTAATCGCACGAAGTGTTTTATCTTCGATAACAACGGTATGATTTTTACCGCAACATACTGCTTTCATAATGTCTAACTCCTCAATCTCTTAAAAAATAATCCTGCCCTTTATCGGGGCAGGATTATTTCATCTAGGATTTAAGCTTTTTCGTTAACAACGGGGGGACGTGCATTTGTTTTTGCGACTTCCTTACCCCACGTCAGCAAGTCTTTTGTGCAGTCATCTTGAGCAATAACAACTTGAATCAAGGTTGGGCCTTCCTTATTTGCGTCGGCTTTCTTGATTGCATCTGCAAGTTCTGCAGGTGTTGTTGCCTTCAGACCAAGACCGCTTTTCCCATTTTTCTGATGGGAATAGGGACATTCTTCACCTTCACCATTGAAAGCCTCCATGAGCTTTGAGAAGTTCCAGTTTTGAATGTAATTGTATGGGCCATCGTGAATAGCGATTTCGATCCCGTAACCATGATTATCAATCAAGAAGATTGTTACTGGCAATTTGTAACGAATCATCTGACTGACTTCTTGGCAGGTAAGCTGGAAAGAACCATCGCCGCACATGATAATGTGCTTACGGTCAGGAGAACCGATTGTACCGCCAAAGCCTGACGGAATAGACCAGCCGATATGGCCATACTGCATTTCGGTTTCAATTCTCAAGCCATTTGGCCAGTTCATGTCTTTGACATTGAACCAAGAATCACCCGTCTCTGCATGCAATGTTGTATTACCGTCCAACATTTCCATGATCTGACGTGCCATTTCCACATTCGTCAATTTGGCATCTGGTTTTGCAACTGGATACTCAAAATGAGGGGCTTTGCTGGATTTAGCTGTTGCAGGCTTGCTGGAGACTTTCGCCACCAAAGCTTCAACAACTTCTTTCATTGTCACACCAGAATAGGCATATCCGTCAACTTCCACGCCTTTTTCTTCGATATTGACAACGCGTTTTCCTTTTGGCCATGCTTTCCAGCCAACAGTTGCATAGTCATTCCAGTTAGGACCCAAAACAATCAATGTTTCAGCATCTTCAACTAGCTGGTTCGCATCACCTGTGGAGACAATGCCCCAATATGTGCCACGGAACCCTGGATGCTGTCCTGGGAAAAGTGCCATGGAAGCAGGGCCTACGGTTACAGCACATCCAAGCTTGTCGGCAAGTTTAACAACGGCTTCCTGAGCTTTGGCAGGACGAACCTTTGGACCAACATAAATTGTGACTTTTTCAGAAGCTTCAATTTTCTTTGCAATCGCATCAACGGCTGCATTCAAGGAAGTCTTATCTGTGCGCATCTGTGGCAGAATATCTTCCACAGGACCAGGACGCTGGCATTCTAGACCTGCAACATTGCAGGCAATATCCAAATAAGCGGGTCTTTGCTCTGCAAGCATTGTCCGGATGACATGGTCAATTTTTGCAGGAGCTTCACTGGCTTGCTTAATTGTTTCTGCGGCACAGGTAATTGGCTTAACCATCTCAAGCTGCTGCGTAAATTCGGGCTTACCAATCGTATGATGAAGAATATGACCAGAGCCATACTCATTGCTGTTTGGCGCACCAGAAATGCAAAGCACAGGCAAGTTTTCTGCATAAGCACCTGCCAAAGCGGAATTCATGGCAGAAATTGCACCAACCGTATAAGTCACAACACAAGCAGCAGCACCATTCGCACGGGCGTAACCTTCTGCTGCAAAACCGCAGTTCAGCTCATTACAGTCATAAATCTGATTCCAATTTTTATTTTTGAGAAACTGGTCCAAAAGGACGAGATTATAATCTCCAGCAATCGCAAAATGATCTTTTAGCCCGATTTGAACTAGGCGATCTGCTAGATATTGTCCAACAGTATAAGACATAACTCTGTTCAATCCTTAAATTAAGAAACCCGGATTTTCATTACAATTTCATCTATTATCTCATCTTAATGTTTCTATCTAGAAGAAACTGCGAAACGAATCTCATAGTGAGTTCAACGACATTTTATACATAAATACCCTCTCATAATAGAGAAGAGTTGAATTTAAATCGCCCACCTCCCATCTAGGGAGAAATGAAGACTGTTAGGCGGCCTAGGCAATACGCCTTTACGCCTGTTTCTAAAGAGATAAAATATGAGCGAAACTGATTCAAAAAAAACAAATCATACCTCCTCAGAGGAAAACAAAACTGTCGAACGTCACGAATTTAATGCAGAGGTTGGCCGTCTGTTAGACCTCGTTGTTCACTCCCTTTATTCCGAACGGGAAATTTTCCTTCGTGAACTTCTCGCCAATGCAGCCGATGCGACAGACAAAAGACGCTTTGAAGCGCAAAGCGATGCTTCTCTTGCCCTGCCAGCAGAATCCCCCATTATCGTTAAGGCAAATGAAAAAGAAAAAACCTTAACGATCTCCGATCAGGGGCTTGGCATGAGCCGTGAGGAGCTTGCCCAAAATCTCGGAACGATTGCACGTTCTGGCACAAAAGCGTTTGAAGAAAAATTGCTTAAAGCAGACAACAAAGAGCGTCCTAACCTGATTGGGCAATTCGGGGTTGGTTTCTATTCGGCCTTTATGGTCGCAGATTCAGTCGATGTCATTTCTAAAAAAGCTGGCTCGGAAGAAGCTTGGACATGGCACTCTGACGGTAAAGGTGCTTATACGCTTGAAGCCACCCAAAAAGAACATGCCGGTACAGAAATCATTCTGCACATCAAAGAGGATGCCGAAGAATTTCTCCGTCCAAGCCGTATCCATGAAATTGCTGAAAAATGGGTCTCCCACCTTTCATGGCCCGTTACGCTGGAAGAGGAAAAAGACGGAAAACCTGAATTTATTCCTCTAAATAAAGGTAAAGCCCTCTGGAGTCAGCCAAAAAGCAAAGTCGAAGAAGAAGAATATAATTCTTTCTATCACGGCTTGACCCATAATTTTGATAAGCCAGCAGAAATTCTGCACTGGCATGCAGAAGGGCTAACAGAATTTTCAGCTCTCCTGTTCATTCCAAGTGAGCGCCCTTTCGACTTTTTCTCCCGTCAGGAACGTGAAAGCAAAATTCAGCTTTATGTCCGCCGTATGTTCATCACAGATGAAGCCGAACTGCTCCCTGCATGGTTACGCTTCTACGCTGGTGTTGTGGATACATCGGACCTTCCTTTAAACGTCTCCCGTGAGATGCTGCAATCCACGCCAACCCTTTCCCGTATCCGCAAGGCGGTAACGCATAAAGCCTTTGCCGCTTTAGAAAAAGCCGCAGGTAAAATCAAAAAAGAAGGGGAAGAGAAGTCCGATTTTGAAAAAATCTGGGCAAATTTTGGGGCTGTAATCAAAGAAGGAATTTGGGAAGACAGCGAATACCGTGACAAAATCACATCTCTTTCCCTCTTTCATTCTACCGAAAATCCTGAAGGTTGGACAAATCTTTCTGCCTATGTCGGACGTATGAAAGAAGGGCAGAAAAATATCTATTACATCACAGGAGAAGCGCTGGAAGCTCTTCGCCATTCAGCACATTTGGAAAAATTCCGTGCCCGTGGCATTGAAGTCCTCCTCCTCAGCGATCCTGTTGATAGTTTTTGGCCAGAACGCCTCCATGAATTTGACGGTAAAAAACTGAAATCTGTTACGGAAAGTGATGAAGACCTCAAGGAAATCAAAGCACCTGAACTCAAAGGCGAAGCCGCTAACTTAGATGCGCTCGATATCCGCCTGAAAGAACTCTTGGGTGATCAGGTAAAAGAAATCCGTTCAACAGACAATCTAAGTGAAAGTGCGCTTATTCTCACCACAGATGGCGGTCCAGATGCGGCCCTGCAACAGCTTTTGCGCCGCACAGGTCAACCCGTACCTGTTTCCCAGCCAAGCTTAGAGTTGAATCCCCGCCACCCATTGATTGCGATGCTCGCAAAAAAAGCAGAAAAAGGCGAAGATCTTGGCCATTATCCCGAGATTTTAATGAATCTTGGACGCTTGCAGGATGGAGAGCATCTCAAAGACCCAACCTCCTTCACCAAAATGATCTCTGATCTTTTGGCAGGTGAAAGTAAATAAAGCATCTCTTTAGATGAGATAAACAAAAGGCGGATGAAATTTCATCCGCCTTTTTTCATCTATGTATTTTTTTGAAACTTTAAAATGATCTCATGATCTGCGGCTGCTGATTTGAATTAAGATCCAGAAAAGTCCCATGCAGAGAAAACATACAAAACCAGCTTCCAACGTACCCCAATTTCCACCTGAAAAGGGCATACCACTGGTATTCATACCAAAGAATCCTGTCACCAAAGTTGCAGGCACCATCAAGGTAGTTGCAACAGATAAAATATAAAGCCGATCGTTGCTTTCTGCTACCTGATTAGAAGCTAACTCGTCCTGAAGAGATCGGGATCGCTCTTGCAAAGCCTGTAAATCATCCAAGGCTGTCTTAACCTGCTGTTCACCTTGTTCCTGCAAGGAATCTGCCCATTTTGGCAATCGCAAATCATACTCCTGCAACACACGACTAACAGGCGACAAAACACGGCGCAGCTCAGTGCATCGGCGACGAATTTTACCCAAAGCGGCACGAACCCCACGCTGTTCCCGATGCTTCACCACCAAATCAACCTCTGGCTCGTCCAACGAATCATCTAATTTATCAATCTGGCGGCGTACTCTGAGCGCAAATTCTCTCAAAACCTGGTCAACCAGTTCAGCAGGTGTCACAGGCATCAAACTGGGATGACGTGTCGCAAGTCCTCTCCCGGCTCTTTCCAATTCTGGCACAACCATATCAGAGGTCGTAATCAAAAGATTTTCACTCATGACGAAACGCCATGTTGCAAAATCACCTTCATCTGGGGATTCATCGGCGTCAAAGCCCGGAAATGCCCCCCAAACAATACCTTCCTCAACCTCAAGCGCAACACCAGGCTCTGGCTCACTCAAAACCAGCGGCATATCTTCCGGGAAAAGCCCTAATTCCTCGATTTTCGTTGCTAATTTTGGAGAGATGCTCGGAAAATGAAGCCAGTACCATTTATCTCCATCTTTTGCCGCCTCATCTTCTTCCGAAGAGGAGAGATAGCGATTCACTTCTGATTCCCAATCATCAATTTTGGTCGGCAAAAGCCCTTCTGCATCTAAATCTTTGGCAAGCTGCTCTAAAGGAGTCTCTGGGTTAAAATCGTATTTTTCAACTTTTTCGCCCTTAACCTGCCAGGCCCAAAGCGGAAGAGGCAAAGAAGTTACAGGAGATTGCGCAAGCACAACAGATGCCTGAGCTTTGGTGCCTTTTTGAATAAAAGAAGCGGGCCTCTTGTTTTTTTCAAAATCCATAAAACCTCTCTACTTCTCAGAGGAATCAAAACAAGCCAGCCAAGCCAGCACCTAAAACATTTCAGTAAGCCATAATCCTTGAAGATAAATGATTGTGAATTCTACCAGATTTTAAAGGAAAAAGGGAAGCCTCTTCCCCTCTTCCTTATGGTTTCTGTGTCAAAAACGGCGCAAGAAAACGTCCAGTATAGCTTTTTTCTTCTGAAAGCACCTTTTCTGGTGTGCCTACGGCCACAATTTCACCTCCGCCAGCGCCCCCTTCAGGACCGACATCAATCAAGTAATCTGCTGATTTAATCAAATCCAAATTATGCTCAATCACCAAAAGGCTATTGCCCTGATCCACCAGCTCCTGCAAAACGCCTAAAAGCTTTGCAACATCCTCCGTATGCAGTCCTGTTGTTGGCTCATCTAAGACATAGAGCGTCTTCCCTGTTGCCCTTTTTGCCAATTCTTTCGCCAATTTTACACGTTGCGCCTCTCCCCCAGAAAGGGTCGTTGCCTGCTGCCCCAGCTTGATATAACCAAGCCCAACACGCTGCAAAATAGCCAAACGATCCCGAATGCGTGGAATGGATTCAAAGAAAGGTAAAGCCTCATCCACTGTCATTTCCAAAACATCTGCGATCGACTTTCCTCGAAAATGAACCTCTAAGGTTTCTCGATTATAACGTGCGCCCTTACAGGTATCACACGTGACAAAAACATCTGGCAAAAAATGCATTTCAATTTTTAAAACACCGTCACCTTGGCACGCTTCACAGCGCCCCCCCTTCACATTGAACGAAAAACGCCCTGCTTTATACCCTCTGGCTTTTGCCTCTGGGAGACCTGAAAACCACTCCCGGATAGGCGTAAAAAGGTCGGTATAGGTCGCAGGGTTGGAACGTGGCGTACGTCCAATAGGCGACTGATCAATTTCGATAACCTTGTCCAGCTTATCCAGCCCGTCTAATTTTTTATATTCTAAAGGCACAGCTGAGCCTCGCATCAATCTTCTGCTGACGGCTTTAAACAAGGTGTCAATGACAAGGCTGGACTTTCCTGATCCGGAAACCCCTGTAACTGCCGTAAAAATGCCCAAAGGAAATTTAACGGTGACATCTTTTAAATTATTGCCGCAAGCCCCTTTCAGCGTCAGCCAGCCTTTTGGCTTACGGCGCTTTTCAGGCACTTGAATGCCTCTTTTTCCTGCCAGCCACAATCCTGTCAAACTTGTTGGGTGCGCCGCAACTTCTTTCGGCGTACCCGCCGCAATAAGTTCCCCTCCAAGAGCCCCTGCCCGAGGCCCCATATCAATCAGAAAATCGGCTTGGCGAATGGCATCCTCATCATGCTCCACTACCAAAATCGTATTTCCCAAATCCCGCAAACGGCGCAGCATTTCCAAAAGACGGTCATTATCGCGCTGATGCAACCCAATAGAGGGTTCATCTAACACATACAAAACCCCTGTCAGCCCTGATCCAATTTGAGAGGCTAGACGAATACGCTGGCTTTCTCCCCCTGATAAAGTCGCCGAACAACGGGAAAGGGTTAGATAATCCAAACCAACACGTTCTAAAAAATGCAGGCGTTCGACAATTTCACGCAAAATACGATGCGCAATTTCGGCACGTTGAGGGCTAAGCTTCTCTTCCACATGGGAAAACCATTCCAAAGCATCCGAAATTGTCATCTCAGAAACATGGGCTATATCCTCCCCATTCACCTTTACGCATAAAGCTTCGGGCTTTAAACGTGCGCCCTGACAGGTAGGGCAAGGTGATTGAGACTGATAACGGCCAAGATAATCTTTAATATGGTTGCTTTCGGTGCGGGAAAAGCGCTTTTCCAAATGCCCGATCACCCCATCAAAAATACGGCGGACAAGATGCACCCGAGACCCTTCCACATAAGGAATTTCAAGAATATCCCGACCACCTCTTAAAATATATTCCTGCGTTTCTGGTTTGAGATTTTTCCAAGGCGTAGAAGTTTTCTCTTCCATATGTTTCGCCACAGCCTCAAGCGTCTGAGCATACACATCCCCTTTGTCCCAACCATTATCACGCCAAGGCGCAATCGCCCCTTCTTTGAGACTCAATTCCTCATCTGGCACAATCAGATTTGCATCAAAATTTGTCTCTGATCCTAAACCATCACAGGTTGGACAGGCCCCCATGGGCGCATTAAAGGAAAACAATCTCGGTTCAATGGTTTCAATCATAAACCCGGAAACAGGGCAGGAATAACGGGAGGAAAAGCTTAATTTAATCAGCTCTTTGCCCTCTTTTTCCGTTTCTGCTTTTGCAGAAGGCGCTTCTTCAAGAAAAACCAACCCATCAGAAAGCTCTAAACCTGTTTCAAGAGAATCTGCTAAGCGACGCTCAATCTCAGAACGCACGACAATACGGTCAACAATGACCTCAATATCATGACGTGTTTTGCGGTTTAATTTCGGAACTTCTGAAATTTCATAAATTTCACCATCGACCCGAACTCTGGAAAATCCTTTTTGCGCCAGCTCAGCTAAATCTTTGGCACCGTCCCCTTTACGCCCCCGAACCACAGGCGCAATCAGCATCAGACGTGTTTTCTCTGGCAAGGCCATCACCCGATCCACCATTTGGCTTACAGATTGCGCCTCAATCGGAAGGCCTGTTGCTGGCGAATAAGGAATCCCCGCTCTCGCCCATAAAAGGCGCATATAATCATGAATTTCTGTAATCGTCCCAACGGTAGAACGTGGATTTTTAGAGGTTGTTTTTTGCTCAATGGAAATCGCAGGCGAAAGCCCTTCAATAGAATCAACATCTGGTTTACCCATCAATTCCAAAAATTGCCGTGCATAGGCCGAAAGACTTTCCACATAGCGCCGCTGTCCCTCGGCATAAATCGTATCAAACGCCAAAGAAGACTTTCCAGACCCAGAAAGCCCTGTAATTACCGTCAGCGTATTTCGTGGAATATCCGCATTCACGTTTTTAAGATTATGAGTCCGTGCGCCACGCACCCGAATGCAAGGACCTTTGAGTAAATCTTTGCTTGTTTTTGACGGATTTTCTTTACGCACGCATGACCCCTAAAGATTTCTTAATAAAGCTACTCTCTCCTATATGAGAAGCGCATCGGCGTTCTGCAATATCCACACCCTCAAGACAAAAAACTAATTCTTTTTGAGATTTTTAGAAGCGATTAAATCACTCAGTTTACTTTTTAAGTTACACATCTCCTCTGTCCTATTAGAAAGAGTTGTTTTCAGATCTAACAACTCATTTCTAATTTTTTTAAACTCTCTTAAAAAAACGGTATCAAAGCAAATTTCATATTCTATTGAAGCTAAATCATCTGCCCCAACAACAATTTTTAAAGTTATTTCTTTAGCGTCCACATTGACTTTCTCATCCACAAATTCCAAACCAAAAGTGCAAGCTAACGTTTCACCAGAAACAACGGACTCCCATGGATTTTGGGACACGATATGAACAACAGAATCATAAGCTTTCTCAGGAGAAATCCGCCAATTTTCGACGGTTCGACCATTAGGAATCCACTTCAAATCTGGCGGCAATGGAGCCATCATACCATTTGAAGATGTATAAAACTCTGAGGCATATTCTTCGAACGGTGCGTAGTGTAAACAATTAGATTTAATTAGGTTAACAGAAATATAAGGCTCTTTTAATTTACTAATACCGCTATTTTTAATAAAAACACTACCTTTGAATTTTTGAAAACTCTCTCCAAAATCTCTCTCCGAAGAAAACGGATTTTTTAAACTCCAACCATCAAAACAAATATCTATCTCCACTTCTGGCGTAGGACGTTTTCCAAACATTCCAGCAATAACAGGATTTAAGGTGCGTTCATAAAAGACTCACCTGATCGCAAATAAAATTTTTGATCCTTCAAAGAACGAAGAGGAGTAGAGTTTCCCTTAGGAATACAGGTCAAAACAACAGCCTGATAAGAATTTTTATCCCCATTATCAAGGACAAAATGCTCTATACTAATCGGTGGTGGCTCAGCACGCCCCTCCCTGTATTTTCGTCCAAAAGTTTTTTGATTTTTTTACCGCCGCTTCTATTTTAAAAATATCGTTTTGAAACTGTGGTTTTTTGGGCTTTCCTTCCTCCCGAACTCCCCAAAGAATAAATCCGCCCATCGTATTTGCAAATCCAGAGAGAGCTTTTCCCAAAATCTCAGCATCACTTTTTGAGAAAACAACATCTTCGTCTTTTGTCGTAATTGACTTGTAATCCATATACAAATCTTCGGACTCACCCGCATCAACAAGCTGCTTAATTTTATCAAAAGTACTGTATCTCTACCTCAATTCATCAAGATTAGAGATATCTAAACCTTTTTATTTTTAAGTAAAAAAAACAAAGGCGAGGTCAAAAGAACCTCGCTTTCTAAACTTCGAAATAAAAAGTCTCTAAACCTAATCTTCCGCTTCATCTGGGAATTTATCAAAAACAGCTTCGACTTTTCCTGTAAGCTTCAGCGTCATGGGACGGCCACGACGATCAAGGGATTTACGGCCTGCTGAAACACGAATCCAGCCTTCGGACATGCAATATTCTTCTGCGTCATGACGCTCTTTACCATTAAAGCGCAGACGAAGATTTTTATTTAACGTCCCCTCATCAAAAAAAGGGGAATCTGGCCAAATAGAAAGGCGGTCTGGCGGTGTTGTCTCGCTCATTTTTTATGAAATCCTGTCTTAAAGAGATTAAACCTAACGTCTTGCTTATACCACCTGCTTAGCTTTTCTTTAAGCCCTCTTGAAGCGCTTCCCAGATAAAGAAACCGCCAACGCCAGCAAAGAAACTGCCTGCGATACGATCAATCAAACTTTGTTTATGGAAAAACCATTTTGCAACTTTCGGTGCGCTTAAAAAAACAGACACAATTGAGAACCACAATACGCCTGTTAAAAACATAACCAGTACCGCCAATAACCCTACCCATAAAGGCGTATTTGACGGAAAACAGCTTGTAAAAATTGCCGTCACAAAAATAGGCACTTTTGGATTGGCAAGGTTACAAAACAAGGCACGGATAAAGGGATTTTTGGCAGGCTGAAACGCAAACTCTAAAATTTCTTCCTGCTTTTTAAAGCTCCCCCGTATCATTTGAATTCCCGTATAAACAAGATACAGCCCGCCAACGACTTTCAAGGCCACATAAAAAACAGGCAAAATTTTAAACAAGGTCTGAATTCCAAAAAAAGCCGCCAATCCCCAGAAAATACAGCCAACAGACACACCAAATGCCGCCTGCACCCCTGCACGCTTTCCAGAAATCAAAGCAGTTCTGGAAACAAAGATAAAATCTAACCCTGGCGAGACCACGGCCAAAAAATTAAATAATGTAAAAGGAATTAACCCTGCCAGCAACGCAAACATATCAAACTCCTATTTTACAAATTCCCTATTCCAAAAAGACATGTTCCACGTGAAACATGTTCTTTCCTTTTTTTCAATCTTCTTTATTTCATATATATGGACAAGTATAAAATCATCTCAAACTTTTACACTTTATCCTTTTTACCTAATATTCTCCCTTCATTCTTTTTAAGAAGAGTCTTCCCAATCTATGCTGCTGCCCATTATTGATTTTCAAACTGAAATTAACCCTCAAAAACCAACGCTCATTCTCCTGCACGGTGTTTTTGGAAGGGGAAAAAATTTTGGACAGATTGGCAGGGCTTTTTCTAAAAAAATCCAATGCTTAGCCTTTGATTTACGCAATCACGGGCAAGCGCATTCAGGCCCTTTGGACATGCAGGCTATGGCGGAAGATGTCATCGAAACCTGCCTTCACCTAAAATTAGAAAATATCATTCTGTTAGGCCATTCTATGGGTGGAAAAATTGCCATGTCCGCTGCTTTAGAAAAAAGCCGGCATCAGGCAGAATGGAAACAGATTTTTAAAGCGCTGATTGTTGCGGACGTTGCGCCTGTTGCCTTTAGCCTTCCTTATCAGCAAATGGCCGTCAAATTGGCACGCTTAGAATTTCCTGCCTTACTGACACGCAAATCAGCCTCTGATTTTATTTTAGAAAAAGTTTCCGAAGCCGAAAACGCCATGATTTCCATGTGGTTGGCGCAAAATCTCGTTCCGGGAAATTTCCCTTATTGGGAAAATAATATGGCGCAAATTGCGCTTGATTTTGAAAATCTGACACAATGGCCCGCAGGCAAAAGCCTTTCAACTTTTCACAAACCAACTTTATTTTTGCGTGGTGGAAAATCGAATCATCTCACCCCAAGCAGCGAGGCCGTTATTTCTCGGCTTTTCCCAAATTTTCTCATTGAAACTATCGAAGAATCTGGGCACTGGCTTCATGCTGAACAGCCTGAAGCCTTTGTCCGTTTAGTGGAAAAATTTTTAGAAATTTAAACGTCCAAATCCTCTTCCATCTGATAGCCGCCCTTGCCATTTGTCCGGATTTTTCCAGACCCAAAAACATGCGGACCTGCTGCCAATGTCTCGCTTTCTGAAAGAAATTTAAGCGTTGAAAGACGGGTTTTTAACGCAGCCTGCCGATCAATATCGTACCCGATGCACCACTCTGGATGTGGCAATTGAAATTGCGCCGCATGAACCATATCACCCCAGATTAAAAGACTTTCTCCGCCATTTTCGATGCGCACCCCACTATGGCCGGGCGTGTGCCCTTCCAAATTCACAAGCGTCATGCCTTTAACGACTTCCTCCCCCCATTCTGCTGGCTGAACCTTGTCTTCATAGGCCTTAAAAACACGTTGCGCATGTTTAAAATAAGGCTTCATCTCTGGATGCATCGAAGCGTTAAACTCATTATTCCAAAATGCAAATTCGAGGCGTGAAAGCGTCAAGAAAGCATTCGGATAACGTGCCCTTCCCTCGTCATCAATCAGCCCCCCCACATGATCAGGATGAAAATGCGTCAAAAAAATACGGGAGATAGATTTTGGATCATAGCCAGCTCGGATAAAACTCTTAAAAGATTTTCCAAAGGCTGAACCAAACTGCCCCCCACAGCCTGAATCCACCAGATAGAAACTATCTCCGCCTTCCTTTTTCGGCATTGCAATTAAAAAAGCCTGCATGGGAGAAGGAATCGGCAATTCAGGATTTAAACCATTTTCCGCATAAATTTCATGCCCAGCCTCACAATCTGCCTGCGGAATGAGATCAGAGGTAATGAGGTTGATGCCATCTAAAAAAGTGATCACTCTGGCACTGCCAACCCGTCTTTCTTCTAACATGCTTTCTGTCTCTCTTTAAAAAACTTTTCCCTAGATAAAAGCCTAAAATACAGGAGCTATTGCCGTATTGTTCCAGCTTGGCAGGCAACATACGTCAATGGCTCTGCAAGAGTCTTTCCTTTAACAAAAGTCACAGGGTTTTCAGACATATTTTCAGCCTTCATAGCCCCTGCCAGCTTGTCGTTGTCAAACATGCATTTCTTGCCATCATCGCCGCAGATTTCGTTATTATATTTCTGTTTGAGCCACGCCTTGGAAGCAATTGTATAAATTGAATCCTTTGAGGCTGGTGAGAGGTAATTTGCAAAAATCTTCTTCGCAGGCGGTTTCTCAACAACCGAAAGCAGGCAGGCATAATTCACAACAGGTTTTGAAACAGATTCTTTTTGCTGAACTTGAATATTGCCGACCCAGCCTGTCCATGATTTCCGCCCAATCGCAAATTGGCGTTGCGCTGGAGCAATCGGTGTGAAGTTTAAAGCGCCAGGATTTTCGGCATTTGCACTAATCATCACCTCTGCCTGGCGCATCCAATCCGCAGAAGGCTGAATAGCCGGGTCCTTCTTTTCATGTGCTGAAACAGCCGAAACCGATAAAAAAGAAAGGCCTAGAAATCCTGAGCAAAGTGCTGAAATGAGTTTAACGCTTTTATTCCGCATAAATTATCCCCTCTGATAGAAGTGTTGCAATGATAACAGATTCAAAAAAAATACGCTTAATTTTTTAAAGAAAGAAAATCCCAATTCCTAAATTTCTTCTTTTTCCGTTTCAAACCTCACCTGTCCCCGTGAGTGGTCGGAAAGCCAAGCTTGCGCTTCTTCAAAAATTTTTATGGGAAGGGTCACGTCTAAGCGAACCCCTTGTCCGCCAAATTCTCTATTTTCAATTTTACCGCCCCATTTTTCCAGACTTGCAGAAAAGAAATCAAACAGATCAAAGGGACAAGTCAAAGAGGCCTTTTGCATCGGAATGAAAATCTCATACACCCCCTCATTCAAACAGGCTGCCGCTGCTCCTGAATAGGCCCTGACCAGACCGCCAGCCCCAAGCTTTATGCCCCCAAAATAGCGAATCACCAGAACCGCAATATCTTCTAAATCTCTTCCCTCAATCACAGAAAGAATAGGTCTGCCCGCAGTTCCGCCCGGCTCTCCAGCGTCAAAAGCACGCACAGCGCCTCCAGCCCGAAAAGCCCAGCAATTATGAGAAGCATCTTCTTTGGCGTGCGCTTCAAAAAAAGCCATCGCAAAAGCCTCATCCACCACAGGGGCGGCATAAGCGAGAAAAAGGCTTTTTTTTATCTCTAAAATAGCTTCACAAGGGGC
Source organism: Acetobacteraceae bacterium (assembly GCA_004843345.1). Taxonomy (NCBI): domain Bacteria; kingdom Pseudomonadati; phylum Pseudomonadota; class Alphaproteobacteria; order Acetobacterales; family Acetobacteraceae; species Acetobacteraceae bacterium. Next base: position 1,099,122 of record CP039460.1, on the reverse strand, counting down.
GGAAAGAACAAATTTCTCCCCCGCCCCTAATGTCTCAGCTTCTTCTTTATGTTTTGGCTTTTTGGCCATTCCTAAGCCTTAAGCAATTGCCTCAAGATTGAGCTTTTCACCTGTTTTCTGCTCCACGGCCCAAATGGCAAAGGCCTGAACCAATGCCACTTCGTGCAACCTGTCAAAACGGCCTGAAGAGCCTTTATGGCCTGATTCCATATTGATACGGCAAAGAAATGCCCCCGATTTTGCTTCATCCCGCAAACGAGCGATCCATTTTGCAGGTTCCCAATATGTCACCCTCGGGTCAGACAGTCCGCCCATCGCTAAAATTGCAGGATAATCCACAGGGCGGATATTATCATACGGCGAATAAGAAGCGATTAAATCATAATCCACCTCATTTTTAAGCGGATTCCCCCATTCTGGCCATTCTGGAGGCGTCAGAGGCAGATCAATATCTGACATCGTATTCAGCACATCGACAAAAGGCACTTGCGCCACAATACCGGCAAAAAGCTCTGGTGCAAGATTTGCCACAGCCCCCATTAACATACCGCCAGCAGAACCGCCCTGCGCAACCATACGCTCCGCAGAACTGTATTTTTCAGCAATCAAATAACGTGCGACAGCGACAAAATCGGTAAATGTATTGGTTTTCTTTTCCTTACGGCCTTCCAAAAACCAATTCCAGCCCTTTTCTGTACCGCCCCGAACATGAGCAACCGCAAAAATCCACCCTCGATTGATAAGGCTGTAAATATTGGGCACAAAATCCGCATCCATGGAAATGCCGTAAGAACCATAACCATAAAGGAGGAGCGGTGTTTTTCCGTCTTGTTTCGTTCCCTGACGCATCAAAAGCGTCACAGGCACTTCTTCTCCATCGCTGGCTTTGACATAAAGACGTTTCGTCTCATACAAAACAGGGTCAAATTTAACAGGAGATTCCCAAATTTTACGGAGTTTCTTCTCCCCTGTTGCAATATTTTCATCCACCCAGTGCGGAGGCGTTGAAGGGGACTGCCAGATATAGCGGATAATCGAAGATTTAAAGCCTAGGAATCCTAAAGAACTTAAATCATATGCAGGGTCTTTAATCGCAATTTCTTTGGACTTTTCCCGAATATCTTTGCCTAATTTTGCATCCTCAAACGAAATAAAGCGCAAGGTTGGATTTCCCTGAAAACGCTCTGCCCAGACAATCCAGTCCTGCGCAACATTCAAGCCCAACAAAAAGTGCCCAGCGCAATGCGGTAAAAATTCTTCCCAAGATTCCCTGCCTGTTTGGTGGTTTTTAGACTGCAAAATCTGAAAATCGACCGCCTCATCCCGATTAGTCAAAATCAGAAAACGATTTTGCCAGTCAAAAATCTCATAGCGCTCATTTCGAATCAATGGCGCTGCCGAAAATGGCTCACTTTCTGGCGCATCTGCCTTAATCAAAAGCGTTTCAGAACTCTCATGGTCACCACGTCCTAATTTAATAAAACGCTTAGAGGACGTAATGGAAAGATGAAGAAAAAAGCCCTGATCCTCTTCCTCAAACACTAAAATATCTTTTTCTTCACCGAGCTTACGGCGGAATAATTTCCGAGGACGGCCATTTTCATCTCGCCAAATCCAGAAAATCCACTGATTATCAGGCGTTAAAAGGAAATCCCCTGTACTTCCAGCCACAGGTTTTCCAATAAAATTGCCTGTTGCGATCTCTCTTACTTTAATCTGATAAACTTCCGATCCCTGTGTATCTTCTGCCCATGCATACAGGCGGTGATCTTCTGAATGGCAAAACCCCACAGCATGGTAGAAAGCTTTCCCCTCCGCCTCTTTTGCCTCATCAAGAAGAATTTCCTCCTCACCCAAATTTTCAAGCGGATCACTGCCCGTCCCCAAACGGTAACGGACATGCAGGGGATGCTGTGCCCCTTCTTCAAAACGGGCACTATAAGCGTACATTTCCCCATCTGGACGGGGAACCGCATTTTCTTTCGGTGGCAAACGTTTTTTCATCTCTTCAAAAAGCACCTTTTGAAGATCATCAGTTCCTTTCAAAACTTCTTTTGTATAAGCATTCTCTGCTTCAAGATGTTTTTTAATATCAGGACGAACTTTTGAAGGATCGGTTAAAAGCGACTGCCAGTTTTCATCTTTCATCCAGGCATAAGGATCATTTCTTACCCGACCCAGCTGGGTGATTTTATTTTCTTCCTTACGGGCTTTTGGCGCATGAAGTTCTGTCATAACAAATGGATCCCCTCTAAATTTCTACTCGCTGGCGCTCTTCTCTTTATCAGCGCTTTTAAAGTTTAATTTCCTGTTAATTCCAAGCCAGCCACACATAAAATAATGCCGGCGATGCAAACAAAACGGAAAACCGAAACGGGCTCGTTGAAAAAAGCCATGCCTATGATCACGGTTCCAACAGCGCCAATCGCAACCCAAACCGCATAAGCCGTCCCCATTGGGATCGTTTTTGCGGCCATATGGATGAGCGTTAAGCTAATGACGCTGAAAACAAAAACGGAAAAAATCCAACCAATATCCCGCAAGCCATGAATAAAACGCATTGAGGTTGTAAACCCAAGCTCTGTCATTCCCGCCAGCAATAAATAGACCCACGCCATATACTCAATTCTGTCCTTCGCAAAAATCATTTTTCTCTATTTTATAGGCTGTTTTTGCCTTAAAAAATAGGACACCTCTATTCGCCTTTTTGATTACAAGATACTTTCTGTCAAAATCAGAGCGCTCTTCAACTCGAAATTTCTAGCCTTTTCCACCCCTTTTATGCTTTTCTATAAGTACAAGAAGTTTCCTAACCCATTCATTTCAAAAAGTTTTTATAATGAATCCTATTTCAAAATCTTCTCTTCTAAAAACCGCAAGTTGTCTGACATTGCTTGCAGGCGTCGCTTTTACAAGTTTTACGCCTGTGCACGCTGCCGACAGTGCAAAGACTGAAAAAGTCTCTGCTTCTGCCTTCACGCAAAAGCAACGCGCAGAAATCATCAAAATTCTACGCAATGAATTGAAAAATGATCCTTCCATTCTGACCGATGCGTTGATGTCCTTGCGTGACAAAGCAGATGAAGAAAATAATGCGGCTGTCACAAAAAACATTCATGAAAACTGGGCAACTTTCATGAAAGCCAATCCGCAAACCATCTGGGGCAATAGTGAGGCTTCCAAGACCATCACGGCCTTCCTTGATCCACGTTGCGGCTACTGCAAGCGTATGGTGCCTGTTTTAGCCGATTATCTCAAAGCCAACCCAAATGTCCGCATTATTGAACGCCAAGTGCCTTTGCTGGGGGAAACAAGCCAATATGCCGTCAAAGCGATCTTGGCAGCAGAGCAACAGAATAAATATAAAGAAATGCGCGATCTCATTATGAAAGCGCCTGCGGTTGATAAAACAAAAATTGATCAATTTGCAACCGAGCTTAAACTTGACATGAAACGCTTCCATGCAGATTTGTCTGATAAAAAAGTTACCTCAGAAATGGATGCAAATATTCACCTCTCCCGTTTAGCCCGTATGGAAGGCACACCCTACTTCCTCTTTGGCGAATTGCCTGTTCCAGGCGGTTTGAGCCTTGATGAAATGAATCAACTCACCAAAGAGCTTCCTAACGACCCAAGCTGAATTTAATTTATGACTAAACAGCTTCTTTCTGGGCAGGTTTTTCACCTGCCCAAATTGGTGGGAATTCTCAATATTACCCCTGATTCTTTTTCAGATGCAGGGCGTTTTTTTTCTCCATCTAAAGCCCTCGAACAAGCAAATCGCCTGTTAGATGAAGGGGCAGATATTCTTGACGTTGGCGCAGAATCCACTCGGCCGAATGCAACACCTCTTTCCGCAAAAACAGAAATTCAACGTTTGAAGCCTATTTTAACCTTGTTAAAAGACGCAAAAATCCCCTTTTCTCTCGATAGCTATAAAGCTCAAACAGCTGCTTTTGCCCTGCCTTATGGTGCTGAAATGATTAATGATATCGGTGGCCTTCAAAAAGATCCGAACATGGCCACTATCATTGCGCAAAGCGCCCAAAAGACAGGCAAACATCCGCTTGTTGTCGTGATGCAAAGCCTCTCCGAAAAAAATCCCAATCTTCCGCTGAAAGAACAGTTTCAAATCTTTTTTGAGAAATCATTAAAAATTGCCGAAAAAGCAGGTATTCCAACAGATAAACTTATTTTAGATCCTGGCATTGGCTTCGGAAAAACGCCTGAACAAAATATCGAATGCCTTTCTCTCATTCCTTTTTTAAAAGAAACTTATCAGCTTCCTATCCTGATTGGCCTGTCTAAAAAAGGATTTTTAGGACAATTTAATCCCTTGCCTCACGAAGCCTCAGAACGACTGCCCACAACCTTAGGGGCTGATTTTTTTGCAGCTCTTAAGGGGGCAGATATCCTTAGAGTGCACGATATTTCGGCGCATAAAAGCTTCTTTCAAATTTTAAAAACACTTTTCTCTCTCGAGGAATCCCATCCATGATTTTATCAAAACCACCTCTTGTTCAAATCAGAGACTTGAAAATCATGGCCAAGCACGGTATTTTGCCCCATGAAAAACATCAAGCGCAACCTTTTCTCATTTCGCTTGATCTTTCTATTACCCCGAGTGAATGGCTCGATGCTACTGGGGAAGACAGGCTTTCTCAAACAATTTGCTATGCCACACTCTGCGAATTCAGTGAAAATTTTGTTCAGAACCACTGTTTTGATTTGATTGAAACCCTTTCCCAAAAACTGGCCGATGCCCTCCTTCAAACGTTTAAAAATTTAAATCATGTGCATGTAACGGTTAAAAAGCCTTTTGCACCGATCAATTCCCCTTTTGAAAATGCGCAAAATCATAAAAATGTGCAGGTCACTTATGATGCGTCAAAAATCTATCCGATTGGCATCGCCCTTGGAAGTAACCTTGGCGAACGGGAAAATTTTTTAAAAGCTGCTATCGAGGGATTAGATCTTTTAGAAGGGGTCGAAGTTCTACAAACTTCTTCTATTTTAGAAACACTTCCTTGGGGAGAAACCAATCAAGGAAATTTCTTAAATCAATGCCTTCTTGCCAAAACGACACGTGACCCCTTCCGCCTTCTAAAAGAACTTAAAAAACTAGAACGGGAAATCGGCCGCGTACCTTCTAAAAAATGGGGGCCTCGCCAGATTGATTTGGATCTGATTTTTTATGCTGATTTTCACATCAGCCATAAAAGCTTAAACCTTCCCCACCCTTACGCCCATGAACGGGATTTTGTTCTCAAACCCTTTCTCGAAATCAATCCAAACCTAAAAATTGGCGCAAAAACCGTTCAAGAATGGCTTGAAGCGCTTTCATAAATTCCTGCTTAAATTAAGCCCCAAAAACAAGAGACAGGTAAACAATGACCGAAAATCTTAACAACGCTCTTACATTGCCAGATAATGCTCAAAAACAGATGGAAAAAGCCGTGAAAGAAATGCTACTGGCTCTTGGCGAAAATCCAAACCGTGAAGGATTACAGGAAACCCCGAAACGGGTCGCCAAGGCATGGCTGGAATTTTTCAGCGGACTTTATGAAAATCCAGGAGATCATTTAAAAACCCGTTTTTCTTCAGAAAATTGTAAAACACCCGTCATCGTTAGAGATATTCCTTTTATCTCCTTCTGTGAGCATCATCTCCTGCCCGTTACAGGAAAGGTTCACCTTGCCTATCTCCCAAACGGACGTGAGGTTACAGGACTTTCCAAACTGGCCCGTATGGTGAATGGCTATGCACGCCGTCCCCAACTCCAAGAACGCCTCACAAGGCAAATTTGTGAAGCCCTGATGACAGATCTTGAGGCCAAAGCAGCTCTTGTTCTTATTGAAGCCGAACATGCTTGTATGAGCCTCCGAGGGATCAGAGCGCAAAACAGCCAGACGCTAACCTTTGAAGTTGCTGGTGAATGGGAAGAGAATCTTACAAAACGTCAGGAAATTTTTTCACTTTTAAAACAGCAGCCTTTTTAAGACTCTGTTTCCTCTAAAAATCCCAATAAAAAAGCCTGCCTCAAATTGAGGCAGGCTTTTTTCACCCGTAGAGCCTCCCTTTAAAAAGAGGCTCTTACAGAGAAATCATGGATATAATTTCTTCATAACGAGTGCAGCTGTGACGTAAATCCCCAAAAAGAGAAGGGGAACACAGAAAACAATATACTCAAACATTGCTATTCCTTTCTTCTGCAACTCTTTCCTTTTCTTGAATATCCACATATTCACCACTGACCGCAGCAATGACCACTGTCATTGTTGTGCCAATAAGCCAAACAAGATACCAAGGACCGGAGTGAGAAGTCACCATTGCCACCAAAGTAGCAAAAAGAACAATTGCCGCTAAACCGCAAAATTCAAGGAAAAGCTTCGCCAAACTGAAGTTTTGTTTATACATAAAGAATACTTCCTTTCCTGTTTGACTTAGTAGCCATGATCATTCTGAATGACATCGTTAATGGTCACTTTGCCACGCATCGCCCAATAGCACCAAGCCGTATAAGCAAGGATCACTGGAATAAAGACACCAGCCAAAAGAACCATGCATGTCAATCCATACTCACTGCCAACCGAGTTCCAAAGTGTTAAACTCTGGTCAGGGTTTTTGTAAGAAGGCATTAAGAATGGGAACATTGCAGAACCGACAGTGCCGATAACACCTGCCCAAGCAACAAGACCTGTCCACCATGCCAAACCTGCTTTTTCAAGTTTAATCAAAGCAGATTGTGCCAAGATTGCAAGCAATCCAAGTGCTGGGAAAATCCAAAGAATTGGATGGGCACTGTAATTACCAAGCCATGCGCCTCTGACCATTTCAGCATGCTGACCAATCAAAGGATAAGATGCCATCGCTGGATCAGCGCTCACCATGTTGAAGCCTGTCATTTTAGAGACATAGAAACCACCAACAAGGAAAAGAACAGCAGCAACAGGACCTGCGAACACGCCCCAAGCCTGCGCTCTTTTGTAAAGAATACCAACACCATCAACCATGATGATGGAAGCACCTTGCTGAATGCTCATCGCAACAGACATCAAGCCGCAAAGAAGTGCAAATGGATTAAAGATATAAGCAAAGAAGGATTCATCTTGAATATACTGACCATCCCAAATGAAGTGATAACCAATACCTTCCAAAATATTTCCGATTGCCATACCGAAAATCATCATTGGACCAAAACCAGAAAGGAAGAAAGCCCAATCCCAGCAAGTACGTCCAAAGTTAGATTCAACCAATCCACGATATTCAAACGCAACAGGGCGTAAGATCATCAAGAAAAGAAGAAGAATCATCACCACATATAATGCGGAGAAAGAAGTCCCATAAAGAGTAGGGAAAGCGGCAAAAATCGCACCACCACCAAGAATGAACCAAGTTTGGTTCCCTTCCCAGTGAGGACCAATCATTGCCAAAAGTGTGCGGCGTTCATCATTATCACGCCCCACAAAATTGAGCATTGTGCCAACGCCCATATCCATACCGACCATCAGGCCAATCATGGTAAGAAGGACAGCTAGCAAAAAGCCCCAGATTAATTTACAGGCCACATAGACCGAAAAGCCCGCTATCATCATATTAGACCTCGCTATACTGGCTGATGTGCTGTTCGTTTGGGGAGTGTTCCAACAGGTTTGTTGGGCCTAAACGGGCAACACGGAACATCAGATACATTTCGACGATGATGAATGCTGTATAAATAAAAGCAAATCCCGCCAAAGAGAAAACCATGTAGCTGACACTGTGAGAAGAAGCAGAAACAAATGTTGTTAGCTTCTCGAAAACAGTCCAAGGCTGACGTCCGCACTCTGCAACGATCCAACCATATTCTGTTGCAAGAACAGGCAATGGAATGGAGTAAACAAGCGCTTTAAGCACCAATGGGAAGTTTTCGATTTGGTGTTTCAAGCTCAGCCATGCGCTAATACCGAAAAGCAACAAGAACCAACCTGCCAAGAAAACCATGAAGCGGAAAGCCCAGAAAGTCACAAAGACATTTGGAAGAATGTCTGGCTGAGTTGCTTTAACAACATTATCAAGATCATCCGCTGTAATTTGCGAAACATCCTGTAATGGCGCATGTGGCATAGCCAAGAAGCCATAACCAAGATCACCCTCATGGGCACGGAAAAGATCTAAATCATCCTGAGATTGTGTTTTTGCATAAGACTGCAAAGCGGTAAGCGCTAGGATACCAGAACGGATCTTTGGATCTGCCTGTTCCTCAAGTTCACGCATCCCCAAAACAGGCGTGCTGAAACTATGCGTAACCAATGGGCCCAAAACATATGGAATCCCAATTTCAAAATGGTTTTTCTGTGCTTTCTGATCTGGAATAGCAAAAGCTGCCCAAGGCGCAAAAGGAGGTTGGGTTGTTTCCCAAATGCCTTCCATTGCATCAAGTTTCGTTGGCTGTTCCTCGTAAGCAGAAACCCCAAGAGCATCCCCAGCAACAACGGATGCGACAATGGCAAAAATACCAAAAACAGAAGCCATACGAAGGGAACGAAGGGAAAAGTCACGATACTGACCACGGAGCAGGTAAAAGGCACTAATGCCCATCACCAACATTGCGGCGCAAACATAACCAGCAATAGAAGTATGCACAAATTTCGCCTGCGCATCCATGTTAAAGACGACTTGCTCTAGGCTGTCCATTTGGAGACGCATGGTGTGCGGATCAAAATATCCGCCACGAGGCACCTGCATATTCCCGTTGGCAATAAGAATCCACAAAGCAGAAAGGTTGGAGCCAAGGGCAACAATCCATGTCACTGCCAAATGAACGGGACGGCTTAGACGATCCCAGCCAAAGAACATGATGCCGACGAAGGTTCCTTCCATAAAGAAGGCAACGAGCCCTTCGACCGCCAATGGTGTTCCAAAAATATCACCAAAGAAGTGTGAATACATTGACCAGTTGGTCCCGAATTCAAACTCCATTGTCATACCGGTGGACACACCGAGAGCAAAGTTAATACCAAAGAGAAGTCCCCAAAATTTGGTGATCTCTTTGTAAAGTTCACGACCTGTGATGACATAAGCTGTCTCACATGCCGCTAAAAAGAATGTCAGCCCTAAAGTTAGGGGGACAAACATAAAATGGTAAAGAGCGGTCAATGCGAACTGAAATCGCGAAAGATCCACTACAACCGGGTTAATTAGATCCACTATAAATCTCCTGAATTCAGGAAAAAGAAAATACGCCTATATCGAACGATTATACTTTAGAAGCGCAACCGAGCTTTGAAAATTCCTCCGGACAAAATTTTCCATCCTGTAACCGTAAGACACGATCCATAAATACCAAAGGTTCCTGCCGATGCGTAATACAAACGACAGCCGCCTTAGGCAAAGCATTAAGAATCGAAGATATGAGTGCCGTTCCAACATCTGAAGGCAAGCTTTCAGTCGGTTCGTCAAGAATAAGCAATTCGGGCTTACGGAGAAGTACCTGTGCAGCGGCAAGCCTACGGCCCTGCCCCCCAGAAATACGAATCCCCTGCTGCCCAACTTGAGTATCCAAGCCATTCTCCATCTGCTTGACCTCATCTGCTAGCCCTGCCAAAGCAAGAACATCCCACATTTCCTCCGTGCTCGCTTCGGGACAAGCAAGGAGGAGATTATCACGCACGCTTCCAGCAAAAAGATGGAAATCCTGCGCCATAACCCCAACTGACTGGAGAGCCTTGTCTTCGCTAGCTCCCCCTAAAAGAGAGCCTTTAATCGAAATACTTCCTGAACTTGGAAGCACGAGTCCTGCTAAAAGCCGGACTAAACTAGTCTTTCCAGCCCCCGAAGGGCCTATAATTGCTACGCGTTCCCCTTGATTTAACACCAAAGAGATTCTATCCAAAACAGGATAATCCTGCTTAGGATAAAGCAACATAACCTCATTAAGTACCAAAATATGCCTATTTACAGACGGAAGAACAATCTCTGTTGCAATATGTGTCTCTACTGTGGCAGATTTATCATCTTTTTTTTCACCCAATGAAGACAGTGTTTCAGGTAAATTCTTGTCTTTTTCAGGCTCTCCACAGAGGGCAACGATCCTCTCATTCGCACGCTTAAAACGATGCCATGCCAACCTCGCATCCACCAGAGGGGCAACAAACTCAAAGGCGGCCAAAGCCCCCAGTGCTAGCATCGCTATTTGCGGGGCTGAGAGTTGATTCTGTAAATAAGCTTGATCGGCTAAAAAGACCGTAAAAATCAATGTCACAACCGCCAAAACTGGCACAAGATGACGTAAGAGATTTACACGGGAGACCTCTTTTAAGGCTGAATCATTCACCTTGGACTGGATGGTTTGAACTTTTTTAAGGCGCTCTTCTGCTTCGCCACAAAATAAAATATCAGACATTCCCTGCATGTCCTCGACCAACTCCCCTTGGAGGGACTCCATCTGCTTCGCATTCTCCAAAACATGATCCGCCACGAACAAACCAGCCAAAGAAGGCAATAACAGACCCGTCAAAAAGAGGGCAAAACAGAGCAAAACACCGCAAGGCAACGAAAAACAGGAAACCAAAAGAGAGGCGAGAATAGAGGAAATTACCGCCGTTCCAACGACAAGCCAAACATCCAAATAGACCTGACCCATTTTTTCTGTATCTGTCACGCAGCGCCCCAAAAAATCCCCTCCACGGGTCATTTGAGATAAGCGTACAGAATGCGGAATAAGCTGCCGAAAACACCAAGCTCGCAAACGTCCCGTTGATCTTAAAGCGGCATCATGGTTGAGCAGACGATCTCCATAGCGGGCAACAATTCTTGAAATGGCTAAAAAACGAACCCCTGTGGCTGGCAGCGCAATATTAAACATATTCCGAGCCACCAAACCGCCTATTCCAGCCGCTGCTGCTGCTGCAAGCAACCAGCCAGAAAGAAACATCAAACAAAAATTAGCCATTGCCGCAAGACAGGAAAGCAGGAGACCTAGCCATAAAAGCCAACGATAAGGCCCCATGATATAGCGCATGATTTTCATGATTGATGCGCCCCCAAAGATTCTTTTGAAACAATCTTTCCGTGATCTAAATAGAGGTTTTGAACCGCTAAATCGCCAACATCTTCACGGTGCGAAATGACAACCACAATCCTTCCTTCCGCAGAACGTTCTATCGCCTTAGCCAGCAACTCGGCATTTTCCTGATCTAAATCTGCAGTCGGTTCATCTAGCGCCAACAGAGTCGCTCCACTTAACAAGGCCCTCGCCAAAGCAAGACGCCTTACCTGCCCCCCAGAAAGGGGCGCTCCCCGATCTCCCAGCTTAAACGCAAAGCCCCCCTCGAAATTCTCAATAAAAGACAAAGCGCCAGCTTCTTCGGCCGCTTTGCGCATTTCTTCTAATGTCGCATTTGGCGCAGACAGCCGAAGATTTTCAGTAATTGTCCCTGCGAAAAAATACGGGCTTTGAGGCACCCAGCCTGTTTTAAGATGTGAACGGGCACTATATTTCCCGTTTGCGAGCTTCAAAAAAATTTCACCTTTCCGCATCGGAATCATCCCAAGTAAAAGGCGGAAAATCGTTGTTTTCCCCGCGCCGCTTGGCCCTGAAATAACCGTTAATTTATTTTTTAGAAAAACAGCTGAAAAATCATCAATCACATTTTCGCCGTCCCTGTAGCCAGCGCAAACTCCTTTAAAAACAAGAGATTCCAGCTGCTCGGCACTTACCTGATCCACCGATGGCTCTGGGCTTTTGCTGGATTGCTTTCGAGCCTCTTCTGCTAAAGGCGGAAGCGACAAAAGATTTAACAAAGGCTCAAAAGCACTCTGGGCATTCTGACGTGCATGATAGGAATTAGAGAAAATACGCAAAGGCAAAAAATATTCAGGCGCAAGTAACAAAATAAAAAAGGCGTCCTGAAAAACAAATGTGCCCGCTAAAAGACGTCCGCCAAGTACCACCGCCACAATCGCAATTGAAATAGAAGCAAAAAACTCTAAGACGCCTGAACTTAAAAAGGCGATCCGCATCACCTTAAAAGTCTCTTTACGGTGCCCTTCGGCCATCTTTGCAACCCATTTAGCGCCATGATGCGCCCGCCCAAAAAGCCTCAGCGTTGTCATACCTTGTAAATAATCCAGAAAAGAACCGCTTAAACGCAGCAATTCATTCCATTGCCTATCCATAACAGCCTGTGCCGCATAGCCAACCAGAGCCATAAAAACAGGGATTAAAGGCCCTGTAATCATCAAAACAGCAAAACTAATTTTATCAAGAGAGAAAACAACAGCTAAAAGAATAACAGGTAAAATCACCATCGCCGAAAGACGTGGAATGTAACGGGCGATATAAGGACCTAGCGCCTCAATCCCGCTTGATAGAGCCGTTGCTGTTTTACCCGTAGCCTCTAAATCCAGCGCCACAGGGCCTGCGCAAAACAAATGCGCCATAACTTCCATTCTTAAATTAGAAATTGCCTTAATCGCCGCCTTGTCCCCAAATGTATCGGCTTGGGACTGTAAAAGAGAGCGCACCCCCACAGCAAACAGCAGCAAAAGCAGCAATTTTTCTTCTTCAAAAATAGTTTTTTGATTGAAAGCCAAATCTGTTACCAGATGAGCAATAATCCCCATCTGCAAGACCAAAAAGATACTCGCAACAGCCCCTAAAAGAACAGAAATAATAAGATATTTTTTAACTGGCTTTGTGACATCCTCCAACGAGGAAATTGTTTCTAACGCCTTTTCTTCCGAACTTATGGAAGAAGAACGCTCTGTTGACGTTTCTTTAAGAACCTTATCCATTCCGCTCCTACTTCCCTTTCGTAGCTTTCCACCGCTACCTTACATTGCTTAGCGCAAACTCAGGTTGAATCAAGCTATCCCAGCTTTCATAGCAGAGAGACCTTCAAAAAGGAAAAGGCCTTTTAAAAAATCTCCTCCGCCATGGCTAAAAACGAATAGTGTAAAAACAAATATTTCACGTCTTTCCACAGACACGCGCGCCTAAGGCTGAGATTCAATAAGAAAAATCCTTGTAAACAAAAGAACGCTTAGATAGAATTCCAGCTGAAAAGTCCTATCTGATTTTATAAATAACAGAGGCTATTTTGGAACAGGGCGCTCACTATTACATCAGTCTTTTTATAAAGACTTTTAGGCTACGCTATCGTGTGCAAGCCCTTGCGCGCGGGTAATGCTACGCCCAAAGGGTGTTACCGGTCAAGTTTCTTTAAAAAACTTCTCCCAAGCCTTCGGAAGGTTTTAACTTTCCAAAAACATATTTGTACCTACTCCATACGTTTTTCTTTTATCCCCTCCTACCGTTTGATTGGGATGAGTTTTGCCCTTTATTGCGGTTGCCTGTACCCCTGCCGTGGACATGCAGAGGAAGCTTCTGACCTCAATTCTCTCAAAAAACTAGAAGAGAAAATGTCCCGCTTAAAACAGGACCTCATTCTCCTCCAAGAAAAACAAAAAGTCGAAAATCAGCAAATTCGGGAAGAACTCATAAAAGAACGTGAAGAAACAGAAAGCGATCCTTATCAAGGTGCAGATATTGATCCACCACATAAAACCTCAGACCTTGCTGCCCCCCCAACCTTTACCCAGATGGAAGAGAGGCGCGTCCAAATCGAAAAAGGCGACTGGAGCAGTACAGCCCCCCTTAAAGATGTCACAACAGATCTGCTTGCAAAGCCTGAAATGGCACATACCTTTTATGGACATTTAACGGATACACCTGCGGCACATGAAGATCCAAAAGGTCCTTTGCGCAGAGGTCAATTACAAATTGGCGGTCTCCGAGTCACTCTTGGCGGTTTTATTGATTTTGATATGTTCTGGCGCTCCCGCAAAATGGCCGCCGACCAAAACTCTGCATGGAATGCCATTCCTTGGGGAAACTCTCCCTACCATGATACTTCTGAATTCCAATTAACAGCGAGACACTCTCGTCTTTCTGCCCTTGTTGAAGGGCAAATAACCCCACACACAACTGTTGACGGCTATGGGGAAATTGACTTTGAAGGCTCTGGCTCTATGTCAAACAGCCGCACTTCAAACTCCTATATTCCAAGGATGCGTGTTGCTTATGCCGAAATTAAAAACTCCCATTCTGGATGGTTTTTAATGGCTGGCCAAAGCTGGTCACTCATGACCCTCAATGCCAAAGGCATGCTTCCCCGTGATGAAGCCGCACCTTTGACCGTCGATGCAAATTATCTCCCTGGATTTACCTATACAAGAGCGCCGAGCCTTCGTATCGTCAAAGCGTTTGGCATTCACGGAAAACATGAGCGCTTTTCGATTGGCGCCGCCTTGGAAGACCCTTCTGCAACAGCTCCCTCTGTCGTTCCAAACATCCCTGGCGTTGGAACGATTACAGATCGCCACTCAGGTACAGGCACAAACAACCCCGATACTTATTACGCCAGCAACTATGCACCTGATTTTATCCTCAAGGCCGCTGCGGATCCTGGCTGGGGACATTTTGAAGCCGAAGGCGTTATGCGCTACTTCCATGACACAACCCAGAAAGTAGGCTCTAGTAAGGGAAATACGGCCATCGGCGGTGGTGGTGGCGGTGGATTCCTCTTGCCTTTCTTTGGCAAAAAATTAACACTTGAAGCTTCTGGGCTTGTCGGTGCTGGCATTGGGCGCTATGGCGCAGCCCAGCTGCCTGACTATACTTATAATCCTGACGGATCCATTCGCCCTCTGCCTGAAGCAAATGTTCTCACAGGATTTATTTTCAACCCTGTTAAATGGGCACAATTTTACGGCTATTGGGGCATGGAAAAAGTGCTGAAACGAGAATCCTTTCAGTCTAGCGGGATGCCTTTTGGCTATGGAAACCCCCATTACTCTATGGAAGGCTGCTTCGGAGAAAATACAGGTCAATGCATGGCGCAACAAAATGTTGATTATATTTCATCTGCTACGGGTGGTGTCTGGTTTACCCCTATTTCTGGTGATTACGGCACCGTCAAAACGGGAATCGAATATTCCTACACATGGGAAACCGCCTATGGCGGTACAGGCGGGAAGCCTCGCACAGATGAGAATACGGTCTTTTTTGACGTGCGATACCTTCCTTTTGGATAAAAAAGCAAACAAGATGACACAGACAACCCGTACAACGTAAAATGCTTTTGATTTCTTTTAGGTCTTTTATTATTCTCCTATCATTCGTTTAAAAGGGCCCTTCACTTTGACGCTTTTTTCTTCCTTTTCTGATCAGATTTCCTCGAAAAGCACTGCTTCTTCGAATGTGCAAATCTGCATTCAAAAAAAGGTAAAAAAAGCAAATAAAAACAGAAAAATCCTTAAATACTCCGTACTTCTCTTAAGTTTTTTCAGCTTTTCTTACGGGCAGACACATGCTAGCGAAACAGCCAATCAAATTCTGTTTATGGAAAAACAGATGAAAAAAATGGAGAATGAAATTGGCCTGTTAAAAAAGAAACAAGCGCTTGAAAGTCAAAAAATCCGAGCTGATCTCGAACGTCAGCGTGCCATTACAGAAAGCAATCCTTACAGCGGTAGCGGAAGTGGCAATGTTGATACAGATCCTTTCAGTATCAGCAAACCGCCAGGCCTCAATAACTCCAGCAATAAAATTCTGGCAGGCGACCAAACAGACTCTCTTGGCCTTGAAATTGCAGAATTGGCAAAACCGCTTACACCAAGCACTGCATTTGCTGAAGTCAGCGCAACGCCAAATGCGCATCCTGACCTTTACGGCCCTTTACGCCGAGGGCAGTTACAAATTGGCGGTATCCGTTTAACACTCGGTGGATTCTTCGCCGAAGAAGGTATCTGGCGTGAACGTGATACAGGGTCTGCGAACTTAACAGCCTTCAGTGCGACGCCCTGGGGAAACTCACCCTATGCCCAGACAAGTACCTATCAACAAACGGCACGTGCCACCCGTCTTGCCGTCTTAGCTGAAGGGATGATGACTAAAAATCTTGAAGTTGACGGCTATTTAGAAATGGATTTTGGCGGTGCAGGTTCGGCTGCAAACTCACGCCAAAGCAGCTCTTACAGCCCCCGTATCCGCAACGCCTATGGCGAACTTAAAGATATGAAAAACGGCTGGTACATTTTGGCTGGGCAGAACTGGTCCTTGGCAACCATGTCTGCAAAAGGTATGTGGGCGAGAGATGAACAAATTCCGCTGGTGATTGACCTTAACCTTGTGCCCGGTTTTACATGGACACGTAACGCACAGCTCCGTATTGTCAAAATGTTCGCCCATAATAAATTCGGTGTTGGTCTCTCCGCCGAAAGCCCTTCCGCCGTTGTTCCTGGCAGTTTCTGCTCCGATGAAAATGGTTCGAGTTCGGGCTGCACCGAAAACGCACCATGGGGAACGGCCACAATGAGCCATCCGGGAACAGGCACAAATAACCCAAGCACCTACTATGCCACAGATATTGCGCCAGATGTGATTGCTAAAATTACAGCAGATCCGGGCTGGGGACATTTTGAATTTGACGGAATGATGCGCTTTTTCCATGACCGGACCAGTCAAGTCGGCAATGGCCAAAACCATACGGCCATGGGCGGCGGCATCGGGGGCGCTTTCCTTTTACCCCTTATTCCAAACCGCCTGTTTTTCCAAACCAGTGGAATGTGGGGTTATGGACTTGGGCGATATGGTTCTACACAGCTTCCTGATTATACGCTTAATGCGCAGGGATCACCAAAACCGCTTCAAGAAGCGAATTTAATGCTCGGCATGTATGGCAATGTCACGCCGAAACTCCGCCTTTTTGCCTATGCTGGTATGGATACAGTTCTCGATAGCAGCTCTTTCAACACAAGTGTCAATGGCCAAAACTACTATTATGGTTATGGAAACCCGAACTATAATATGAGAGGCTGTTCCATTCCTGGTGCGTCAGCCTCAACCTGTCAGGCGGCCAGTAATCTTCAAATGCTCGGCGAAGTCACAGGCGGTTTCTGGTACACAGCAACAAAAGGCGACTATGGTTCTGTGCTTGTTGGTACGCAATACGCCTTCGACTATCTCAAAGCATTTGCGGGACAAGGTGGTGCGCCTCATACAACCAACAATATGGTCTTCTTTACAGTTCGCTATCAGCCCTTCAGCTAAAGGCTTTTTCTTCCTCAAAAGCCTATTTTTAAATATTTTCTCCCTGTATTCTGGGCTAAATTTTCTATTCTCCTTGTTTTTTTGCCACTAAAAAGATATGCTTGAAGGCTAAAAAATAGATTATATATTCTCTATGCTCGTGCTAAAGTCGCTTATTCGGGCACGGAGACTAAGGAGAGAACGAATGCCTTTACCTGAAGATGAAAATTTCAAAGAATTTCTTGATTTACCAACACCTAAGCTGATCATTTTTGATTGCGATGGCGTTCTCGTTGACGGTGAAACCCTCGCTATGAATGCCATTATTGATTTTGCAAAAGAGCAGGGTCTGGATCTGACAGAAGAAATGGCTGAAAAGCATGCCTTGGGTCTTGCATTGCCACAGGTTGTCAAAAACCTTTCAAAGCTGGCCGGCAAAGAATTTCCTGCTGATTCCGTCCCTCGCCTTAGAAAAATGTTCATTCAGCTTGCAGAGAAATATGCCGAACCTGTCACAGGTGCAAATGCGCTTCTCAAACGCCTAAATGACGCTAATATTCCCTTCAGAATTGGCTCCAACTCTTCTGCGAAAGAAATGGCCGTTAAATTCAGAGCCTCTGGTTTAGAAGACCATATTGAAGACGACAATATTCACTCTGCCGCAGATATTGGCGCACCAAAACCACAACCAGACGTTTATCTCCTTGCGGCGGAAGAGGAAGGCGTGCCACCTAACGAATGTATCGTGATTGAAGACAGTGACCCTGGTGCACTGGCAGCAATCCGTGCCGGCATGCGTTGCATCGTTTTGCGTCCAGCAGATCAAGACGAGCCTCCTGCCTTTAAAAAAGGTGTCGGCGTTATTGCGCATAGCCTGAAACAAGTTGGGGATGTCATCTTCAAAACACTTGAAGACTAAAGACGTCAAACGCATCTCTTCTAAAGGTGTTTTTAAGCGATAAAAAAGGCATGTTATTTTTTAATAACATGCCTTTTTATTGGATTACTCAAAATGAAAACATCATTGCCTTCTAAAAAAGAGCTAGCACCACATTAAACTAAACTATTGCTAAAAACCGTCTCTATCGCATGAACTTATAAAGAGATTACTTTATAATTGATGCCTCTAAAAATGACGTTTACACGACATAAATCATTCTGGATGGTGATGGCTGCTTCCGATTGTCAATATCGTTTTTTGGTGTATGCCAAGCCAAGAAGGCGAAAACCGTTTTGGCGCTGCACCTTTTCCAGCCTCTGCCCCTAAAGAGTCTCTAAATAATAACATCTTGAAATGCTGGAAAAATTGGCCAGCATGAAAAAACAAGGCATTATTACAGAAGAAGAATTCAATCAAAAGAAAACAGAGCTTTTAGGAAAACAGCTCTAAAGAAAATTCTGTAAAATCCATAATTTGTTTTGACGTTTAAAAAGAGATAGATATGTTGTTTTTTTATAAATAGCATATCTTTTCTTTTATTAAGCGTGCCTAAAATGAACCGTAAGATTTTTACTCTCTGCGCTATCGCACTTTTTTGGAGTGTGTTTTCAAATGCACAGGCGCAAACGCTAAATTTTTCTTGGCCTGTCAATGTCGGCCCGCTTAATCCCCACCTTTACACGCCCAACCAAATGTTTGCCCAAGATATGGTTTATGAACCGCTTGTGAAATTTGGGAAAGACGGCAAAATCCACCCCTGGCTTACAAAAAGCTGGAACATCTCTCCAGATCGAAAAACCTATCTTTTTAACCTGAGGGACGATGTTAAATTCTCCAATGGTGAAATTTTTGATGCAAAGGCGGCTAAAGCCAATTTTGATGCCATTTTAGCCAATAGAATACGCCATAACTGGCTCGAAGCGATCAATCAAATTGAATCGGTAAAAATCCTCTCCCCCTTTCAAATTCAAATAAAGCTCAAAGACAGCTATTACCCCTTTTTAGAAGATTTATCCTTTCCCCGTCCTTTTAAATTCATTGCCCTCTCCCAGTTTAAAAATGGCGGAACAAAAGACGGCATTCTTCAACCTATTGGCACTGGCCCATGGATTCTTTCCCAAACAAAATTAGGCGAAAATGATCTTTTCCGCCGGAACGAAACTTATTGGGGAAAGAAAGCAGATTTCAAAGAAATCAATGTAAAGGTCATTCCTGATCCTAATAGCCGTTCAATCGCTTTAGAAACGGGACAAGTGGATCTGGTTCAAGGGACAAATGGCCCTTTAACGCCAGATATGTTTGAGCAGTTAAAACACTCAAACCAATATCAAACAGAACTTTCCCCTCCTTTGGGCACGTTAATGATTGTTTTAAACAGTCAAAAAGGACCAACTGCTGAGCAAAAAGTGCGCGAAGCGCTCAACCATGCCGTGGATAAAGACACCCTGCTATCTGCGGTTCTTTACCAAACGCAAAGCAGAGCCGATACGCTTTTTTCAAAAGAAATCCCTTATGCCAATATTGATTTAAAACCCTATCTTTATGATCCTAATCAAGCTGCGGCGCTTTTGGATGAAGCAGGCTGGAAGCAAACTAAAAAAGGCGAAATCCGTCAAAAAAACGGTCAAAAACTTATCTTAGAACTCTCTTTTGTCGGCACAGATGCCATTATGAAATCTATGGCGGAGATTATCCAAGGGAACTGCAGAGAAATTGGTATCGATCTCCAGTTGATTGGCGAAGAGGAAAGCAGTGTTTTTGCACGCCAGCGGGAAGGCAATTTTGGACTCATTTTTGAAGAGATTTTGGGAGCGCCCTTTGCCCCCGCAGCCTTATTAAGCTCTATGCGCGCTCCCTCTCACGCAGATTATCAGGCGCAACTTGGCCTGCCTGACAAAAAAGAAATTGATAAAGAAATCCAAGAAGTGCTGGTTTCCCAAAATGAAACCGAGCGTCAGCGGCTTTATACAGACATTCTCACACGCCTGCATCAAGATGCCATTTACCTGCCTATCAGCTATGTTCGGGCAATGGCCGTTGCCAATCACAAAATCCAAAAAATTGATTTTGGTGCGACCATGATGGAAATTCCCTTTGAAAAGCTCCAAGAGAGCAAAAATTAAGATGCTTTACTTCACCTTAAAGCGCCTTGCTCTTGCGCCCTTCATGCTTTTTCTCGCCTCTTTATTCATTTTTTTACTTATTCATTTAGGCCCCAGTGATCCTGCGATGGATTATTTACGCCTCTCTAATATTCCGCCAACAAACGAGGCGCTGGAAACAACACGTCAAATGCTTGGGCTGAATCGCCCTTTACTCACCCAATATCTTCATTGGCTCGGCCATGCTGTTCAAGGGGATTTTGGCCTTTCTTTTGCAACAGGCAGACCTGTTTTTAAGGATTTGCTTTATTTTCTGCCTGCCACCTTGGAGCTTGCGGGCGTTGCCCTCCTCTTAACCCTTCTTTTTTCTATCCCCCTTGGTATTCTTTCCGCCAGATACCCCAATCAATGGCCAGACCACCTTATCCGCTTTATTTCCCTGCTGGGCGTTTCCATCCCTAATTTTTGGTTAGCCCTTTTACTTATCTGGCTGTTTCCACTCTCTTTGCATTTACTTCCACCTATGGGAAAGACGGGGATTTCTAGCCTAATCATGCCCTCTTTTACTGTTGCCTTTATGTCTTTAGCCATCAATGCACGCCTTCTTCGAGGAAGCATGTTAGAAGTCTCAGGACAGCGCCATGTCCTCTATGCACGCCTGAGGGGACTTTCGAAAAACAAAATAGAAAAAAATCATATTTTCTTTAATGCCTCCCTTCCAATGATCAATGCGCTTGGCATGTATATCGCTGAACTTATCGCTGGAACGCTCATTATTGAAAGCATCTTTTCTTGGCCTGGGCTTGGACGTTTTGCCGTCTCTGCCATTTTAAATCGGGATTATCCTGTTATCCAATGTTTCACGCTTTTTATGGTTTTGATTTTTATCCTCTGCAATTTATGCGTTGATCTTTTCTGCGCTTGGATTGATCCCCGTGAGCAGACCGCCCAAGAGGTCAAAAAATGATTCCGCTTTCTTGCAAAGGAAAAAATCTTTCCATTCTCTGCGCCTGCCTTCTCTTGCTTCCTTTTGCTTTAGCCGCCCTTTTTGGCAACTGGATCACGCCCTATTCGCCTGACACAATCGATCTGCACCTGCGCCTTGCTCCGCCAAGCAGCACGCATTTTCTCGGAACAGATCCTTTAGGAAGAGATATTCTTTCTCGCCTTATTGCGGCAACCCGGCTTTCTCTCAGCGCCGTTTTAGCTGCCTTAAGTCTTATTCTGCTGCTCGGATTTCTCATTGGAGGCATTGCTGGATTCTTTGGCGGTATCCTCGATCAAATTTTCATGCGCTTAACCGATATTTGCATGATTTTTCCGACCTTTATCCTTTCTTTATTTTTAATTGGTGCTCTGGGAACAGGCATCGAAAATGTGATTTTAGCGATTGCCCTTTCCCATTGGCCTTGGTACGCACGTCTTATCCGCAGTTTTGTGCTTTCTGCACGCTACAAGGAATTCCTCCTCGCTGCCAAAATCAGTGGCGCTAACCCTTTTCAAATTTTTGTGAAGCATCTTCTGCCAATGATTTTTTCACAAATTACCGTCCTCGCTTCGCTGGATATTGGACATATTCTTTTACATGTTGCAGGTCTTTCTTTTTTGGGACTAGGCGTAAAACCTCCAACCGCTGAATGGGGTGTCATGATTAGCGAAGCCTTTCCCTATATCCGAACAGCGCCCTTGCTCATTTTCTGGCCTGGTCTTTGTCTTTTTCTCAGCATTATGGGGTTTAATCTTTTAGGAGATGCCCTGCGGGATCAGCTTGATCCCCATTTCACAAAAAAAGGGGAAAGCCATTGACCTCCAACACCTTGTCCATCAAAAATCTTAACATTTCTCTCAACACACTTAGCAAAAAACAAAACATCGTTGAAGATTTCTCGCTTACCCTCCACGCTGGTAAAGTGACGGCCTTGGTCGGTGCGAGTGGCTCTGGGAAAACAATGGCAAGCCTAGGCATTTTAGGAACACTTCCCTCGAACCTCAGTGCCAGCTACACAAATCTTTCCTTTAATGGAAACCCAATACACCCCGAGAACTTACGAGGAAAAATTGTCGCCAGTATTCTGCAAAATCCCCGCAGCGCCTTTAATCCTTTACGGAACATGCACTATCACGCCATTGAAACCTTAAAAGCACTTGATAAATGGGACGAAACAGCCGAAATTAAAATCTGCAAAGCCCTGTATGCCGCAGGTCTTGAAAATGCAGAAGAAATTTTAACGTCCTACGCTTTTGAATTAAGCGGTGGACAGTTACAGCGCATAATGATTGCGCTCGCCCTTTTGAGTGAAACATCCTTTTTAATCGCAGATGAGCCTACCAGCGAACTTGATCTGATTATACAGTCTCAAATCCTGCAAACCCTTAAAAAACTCACTGAAAAACACGGGCTTGGCATTTTACTCATTACCCATGATCTATCCGTTGTCGCAGCCCTCGCCGATGACGTTGTTATCTTAGAAAAAGGTAAAATTGTTGAACAAACCGATGTTTTAACCCTTTTTAAACAGCCTCAAGCCAAGGTCACAAAACATTTACTAAAAGCGCATCTCTCCCTTTACGGCCTAACCTTAGATGACGAGAAAACGCCTTGACCCTGCTTACAGTTTCCAATCTCTCAAAAACCTATCCCCAGAAAAACGGCCTCAAAAACGTTTTGAAAAATATTTCTTTTTCACTTCATGCAGGGGAAACACTTGCGCTTTTAGGGCAAAGCGGCTGTGGCAAAAGCACTTTAATGCGCCTGCTGATGAGGCTGGAAAAGCCCAGCACTGGCGAAATCTTTTTTGAAGGTCAAAATCTTGCAAACATGAACCGCCAAACCGAAAAAGATTTTTATCAGAATACCCAGCTTATTTTTCAGGATTCTCTTTCCGCTGTAAATGCGCGTTTCTCCCTCAAATCCATTATAGAAGAACCGCTTCTCTATCTCTCAAACCTAACCAAAGAAGAACGAACCGCCCGTGTCAAAGAGCTGCTTGTGCTTGTAAAACTGCCAGAAGACTTCCTTAACAGACACCCTTCTGAAATCAGCGGCGGCCAGCTTCAGCGAATTTGTATTGCAAGAGCGCTGGCTCTAAATCCAAAAATCCTCCTTTTAGATGAAGCTGTTTCCAATTTAGATCTTCATTTACAAGTAGAAACGCTCCACCTCCTCAAAAAACTTCAAAAAAAACAAAAAATGAGTTATCTTTTCGTAACACATGATATACGTCTTGTTCGAAAATTTTCCGATCGGGCGCTCATCATGGAAAAGGGCGAAATTGTTGAAGAAATTACAGATTTTCAAGCGAAAATGACGCATCCTGTCAGTCTTTTACTCTCGCAAGCCGTTTTGCCCCCTTTTCCTATAAAATAATCCAGCTTATCCTAAGACTCCCCAAGAACTTATTTAATTTAAAGAGAATTTCCATGCAGCGCATTACAATTACCATTGACGATGATCTTATGGCGGAGCTGGACGGAATGATCGAACGTAGAGGCTATCAAAACCGATCCGAAGCTCTGCGAGACCTCGCCCGTGCAGGATTACAGCAGGCAGCCATCAAAGAAGGCGATGTTATCAATGATTGCGTTGGTGTCCTGAGCTATACCTACAACCATAATGCCCGCGAAATTTCGAAGAAAATTACCGAAAGCCATCATGCGCACCATAATATTTCGGTCGCCTCAATTCATGTTCATCTTAAACATGAACGCTGCCTTGAGGTCAGTATTCTTAAAGGCAAAACAAAAGAAGTCTGCCATCTTGCAGACCATATACGTTCCGAGCGCCATATCACGCACGGCAACCTGACAATCTTACCCGACTAAAGCGTAAGAAATCCTTTTTTAAAAATAGACGGAGGCGGTGATGCGCCATGTTCTTGGCGTTCCAAGAACAGCGCTGTAGGTTGCGCCCTTTGCCGCCCCATCTGTTGAATCGGCAAAGGCGGAATCCCAGTAATTCTGCCCTGTGACATTATCCACATTGCCACGCACAACGAGCTTATGTCCGCTAATTTGCGTTGCATAACGCACCCCTAAATTAAGCGTCACATATTCCCCTGCCTGCGTGGTGTTGTACACATTGGCCTGACGGGTGCCCACATAATGAATATTCGAGTTAAAGGCTACACCATGCAAAAAAACAGGATGCCAATCTAATGAGAAATCCGAAGCCCATTCTGGCACGCCTGTAACTTTCTTATCTGAAGAAAGCGGATTACCCGTATCGGTAAGACGTGCATGATCCCATGTAAATCCGCCATAAATCGAAATATCTTTCGTTAAAGCGCCTGACATTTGATATTCAATACCGTAATCATTCTGCGCACCGTAATAACCGTAAACAGGAAGACCATCCACCATATTATCTGGATTGGAAAATGCATAAGGACGGGACATCGAAAATCCATCCAAATTGATTTGCAAGCGCTTCCGCCATGTATATTTCACGCCGCCCTCATATTGCCAAGAGCGTACCGGGCTTAAAATAGCATTTTCATTGGCCGTATTGCCAGGGGCTTCTGGGCCAGGCTGAATAGAATTTCCCCAGTTAAAATAAAAATTCAAATTCGTTCTCGGGTGAAAGGTAAAACCAACAGAAGGCGAAAAAACACCATTGGCCGATGTACCACCCGATTTCCCATAAGGCGCTGCCTTGGCATAGTTCGCTTCTGTAATCCAGCTTTCCGAAAATTGTCCCATAATAGTGAATTGCTTGCCAATATCCATGCTGTCGCCGAAAATAAAGGCCTGCTGCTGAGTCATGCTCCCTTCATGGTTTCCCCCATATTGTTTCGGCACATAACCCAAAGGCTGAACAATCGGATTATTTAACCCGGTTATGCCGTAATCTCTGCTCGCCTGTGCGAAATTAGGCTGGGTCAAGGTTGAGTTATAGCCATTTGTCCCAAGATTGATATGATGTGTGATAGGGCCTATATGGAAATCACCATTTAGATAAGCATAATTACTCCAAACCCCATCATAATTATTGGATTTTGAAGCCGCCATCACCTGCGAATAACAAGCCTCTCCAACCACGCCTGCGCCCAAACAACCACTAGATCCCGCATTATAAAGTGTATTCGTAATCGTATGAAGATGACGGGTGCTGCTATCATAAGAGCCACCAAGCTTTAATTTCCAGTGCGGGCTAATATCAATAAAGAGTTTTTCCATGCCATACGTGCTGGAGGCCGTATATCCGCCTTGATTCTGTCCATAGCCTGCTTTGGTTGGATCGGGCGCATCTGGCAAGGCCGTATCCCCACTATAAGCAAAACCAGCTGGCATACCGTAATAGCCGACATTATACTGCCCTGCATCTAGCTCAAATTTAATCCGCTTTGTCAGTTGAATATCAATATCTGCGCTGTATAAATTACGCCACATGTCCGATGTTGAAACATAAGACTGCCCTGTCTGATTCAAATAGTTAAAACGAAGCTTAACAGGGCCTTTTCCCAAAGACGTATCCAAAGATTCAAGCGGCGCACCATTCGAATCATACCCAAAATTAAAATTAAAAAATGGACTTTTTGTTGGACGCTTCAAAACCATATCAACAACACCCGAAGGACTTTCCGGCCCATACATTGAGCCAGCAGCACCGTTCAAAACCGTCATAGACTGAAATTGTTCACTCGTATAAGGCGAACCAAGGCGCACGTTAAAGCCGTCAATACGGGAATTGGCGACAATATCAGCTTGATACCCTCTATTGACCATCTGGGGGCTTGGCGTTGCATATTTCTGAAGCTGAACAGAAGGCATATATTCAAATGCCTCATCCATCGTTCGAACCTGCTCATTTTCAAGCACATCATGCCCCGTCTGCATCACAGAAAAAGGTACTTTTTTAAGCTCAACTTTACCTAAAGGGCCAAAATTAGACTCTTTGTTGAGATAATTAACCTTTGTGCCACTCACCTCATCGGCAACCTTACTGGCAACCCCTTTTACCCGAACCCGTTCCATAGGAGGGCGACTTTCTTTCTCTACCTCTTCCGCATTTGCTCCCAAAGGCAGCGAAAGCAAACAAGCCACAACGCCTAAAATCCTTTTCTTACGGCTAATCACCGCATCCGCAGCAAAAGAAACCTCTGCCCGATGCGCATGTGCCTTTGAACAAGAGCATTTCCTGCCAAAGCATTTTTCATAAAGAGCGTGAAAAGAAGCCATTCAAAACATTCTAAAAACAGTGAAGCATTACCTAAAATATATGTATGATATTTTTTAATAAAAATCATACTATTTTTAAAGAAAAATGCTTTTAGCCCAGAATTGTGTCTTCTCTGCCAAAAATAAAAAGCCAGCCTTTTTAAAGAAGACAGAAGATTTTCTTTTGCCTATATTTAAAATCATCCTCTAAGCGTTTTCTTCCCTCAAAGCAGATTTTAAAGGCCTCAAATGCCAGCAGACTTAATTGGTTTATCCGCCATTTTTTTCTTCCTTCTCATCTTTTTCACGCTCTTCATTCTTTGGAAAAGCTTCATTGTTCTCAATGGCCAAAAATCGGCTGTAATTGAATTTTTAGGGACACCGAGCCGAAATGTCTGGCAATCGGGATTCCATTTCCTTATTCCCTTTTTTATGAAAATCCGTGCCATTATAGATTTACGTCAACAGCAAATAGAGCGAAGCTCCAAATGCAAAACAAAAGATAATGTCTTTGTTGAAATCAAATGGGTCGCACGTTTTCATGTCGTTGACAGTTTTGCCTTCGTCTATAACAATGACAACCCTATTGAAAATCTGCTTTGGCAAATTGAAAATGACCTGCGCCAAATCGCTTCCACCAAAAATTTTGAAGAGCTTTACAGCGATAAAAACACGATTGCGCAAGGTGTTCAGCACGACATGTCCAATGTTGCGCAAAATAGCGGCATGGTCTTAGATACGGTATTAGTCGAACAGCCTATTCCGCCAGATGCCGTCGAAAAAGCCCTCAATGCCGTTACTGCCGCAAGAGCCGAAAAAGATGCGGCGCAAAATCTTGCCGATGCTCAAAAAATTAAACTCATCGGCGTTGCCGAAGCCCAGAAAGAAAGTAAACGCCTTCAAGGGGAAGGAATTGCCGAACAGCGAAATGCCATTGCTGTCGGATTAAAAGAAAGTATTGAGACGATGCGCTTAGATTCAGGGCTAAGCCAAAAAGAAATCGTGGATCTTCTCATGAAAACCATCGATGCCGATATGGTGACAACCTCTGCGCTTAATGGGAACGCCACCCTTATGGTCGTTCCTTATAATTACGCGCAAGACCCAGCCAGCATTTCAACCCTGCCTGTCACCGCAAATATCGTTAAAAAATAAAGCTTTCTAAAAAGGATTGGATTTTTCTAATCCTTTTTAGTTTTTCTCGTTTTGCTGGAATTCTTTCACCAAATCGCTTAAATGTCCAATCGGATAGAGAGTCATTGTCTCGTCCACCTTATCCTTTTTTCCTTTGCCGTGCTGTCGGGGCATGAAGGCTTTATGAAAGCCCATTTTCGCACTTTCTTTCAGGCGCAAAGATGTTTGTGGCGCTTGACGCAATTCACCTGACAAGCCAACTTCTCCAAAGAAAACCGCATCTGGTGGCGCAGGTACACTGGTTGAGGCCGAAAGCAAAGCGGCTGCAACCGCCAAATCTGCTCCTGCTTCTTTCACATTTAAACCGCCAGCCACATTTAAAAAAATATCTTTCCCTGCAAAAGAAACACCACAACGTGCCTCCAGAACAGCAAGGAGCATATTTAACCGCCCATTTTCCCACCCTAAAACAGATCGCCTTGCTGATCCATCGCCTGCTTTTGGCGCTAAAAGTGCCTGAATCTCAAGTAAAACAGGGCGTGTTCCTTCTAAACCGGCAAACACAGCCGAGCCTGCAATATTGCCACGGCGTTCTGCCAAAAAAAGGGCCGAAGGATTAGGCACTTCCATAAGCCCCTTCTCCTCCATCGAAAAAACACCGATTTCATCAGTTGCCCCAAAACGGTTTTTTGCAGCCCTCAAAATTCTAAATTGGTGGCCACGCTCTCCCTCAAAATAAAGAACGGCATCCACCATATGCTCTAAAACTCTTGGGCCTGCCAAAGCCCCCTCTTTGGTCACATGCCCAATCAAAATCAAGGCAAAACCACGTTCTTTCGCCAATCGAATCAGCTCAAAAGCACATTCTCGCACCTGACTAACAGAACCCGGAACGCCACTTGCATTCTCTGACCACATTGTCTGAATAGAATCAATAATCACAGCCTGTGGTGCTTCTTTTTCAGAGGCACTTTCAATGGCCTGCACCACCGAAGCCACCTGAATAGACGAAGCCAAATCCAGCAAATCCAATGCCTTCTTTTGCTTATCCAGTCCAAGACGCCTTGCCCTTAGACGGATTTGATCTGGTGCTTCTTCACCCGAAACGTACAGAACCTTTGTTCCTGCAAAGGCCAAAGCATGTGCTGCCTGCAACATCAGGGTAGATTTACCAATCCCTGGGTCTCCCCCAATCAGCAACGCAGAACCCGAAACAAAACCGCCCCCTAAGACACGGTTAAATTCATTCATGCCTGAATTGATACGGGGGGGCGGATGCGTTTCACCGTCTAGACGGCAAATTTCTAGTTTAGGAGCTGTTCCACGTGAAACATTTGGCAAAATCGTCGCCGTCGGTGCTTTCTGCTCCTCTAAACTATTCCATGCACCACATTTATCACATCTTCCGTTCCATTTTAAGTGAAACTCACCACATTCACGGCACTGATATTGTGGATTTTTAGACGATTTCAAAGCTTTTGCCATTTTAAAGCCTTTTTGCGGTGGCTGGCGGAACGAAATTCGTCTCAATAGGGCCTTTCAAAAGCCCATGGGTAAACTGCTCCACCACTGGATTTCCAGAAGACATGAGCTGATCAATTGGACCATTCCAAATAATCTGCCCTTCATAAAGCATCGCCGCCCGATTACCGACCCTGCAAGCCGAAATCATATCGTGCGTAATGGTCAAAGAGGTGGTTCGTTTATCGCCGCCAGCTTCTTTAATCAACGCATCAATCACCGCAACCATAACAGGGTCAAGGCCTGCTGTTGGCTCATCCAGCAACAAAATGCCTGGCTTTAATGCCATCGCTCTCGCAATCCCAATACGGCGCTGCATGCCCCCCGAAGCAGAGGCCGGGTAAAGATCCCCAACCTGATGCACTTTTAGTCCAACACGGTGCAAAAGATCGCTCGCCCTTGAAACAAGCTCTTGATGGCTAGGATTTTTTGTAAATTTAGGCTTTTCGCCTCCACGGATTTCGTAACGGGCTTTTTCACGCAAAAATTGCATACGGGGCAAAGCCTTCAACGCAAAAATGATATTTTCTAAAATCGAAATTGAATCAAACAAAGCCGAATTTTGAAACAGCATCCCTATTTCAGCCCGTAAGGCTTCTGCCAAAGAAGGCCGGCAGGAAAGAACATCCACCCCATCAATTTCAATGCTGCCGGCATCTGGCTCTTCAAGTCCCAACAGACAGCGCAAAAGAACCGATTTGCCTGTACCTGATCCGCCAATAATCACCATCGATGTCCCAGACGGAACATCTAAATCAACGCCCTTTAAAACTTCCCTTCCGCCAAAAGATTTCCGAAGCCCCCTGATACGCAGAGAGGGCGCTCTTTTAAGGCTCGACATATCTCCCCCTCTTATCCTGCAAAAAGCAAATCTGTTAAGAAATAATCTGTAATTAAAATCATAATGGAGGAAGCCACTACCGTTGCTGTTGCCGCTCTGGCAACGCCTTCTGCGCCCCCCCTGCATTTATAACCATAGTAACAGGCAAACAACGTTACCATAAATCCAAAAACAGCCGCTTTTGCCAGACCGACCGAAATATCATTCACCTTCAAGGACTCTAAGCTGGAATGAATATAGGGAACCGCCGAAAAACCCAATTTTCCGACACAAACAGCAAAGCCCCCAAAAATCCCCAGAATATCCGATAACATAACCAAAATAGGCAATGCCACAAGCCCTGCCAAAAGGCGTGGACTCACCTGCATTCGAATAGGGTCAATGGCCAACGAGCGCAAAGCGCTGATCTGATCCGTCACCCGCATTGCCCCAATATTTGCAGCCAAAGCCGCCCCCACACGTCCCGCCACCATCAGACCCGTCAAAACAGGGCCAAGCTCTCGTGTAACCGCAATCATCACCGTGCCAGCCAAAGCATTTTCAGCATGATATTGATGAAACCCGATCCAGCTTTGCAAGGCAATCACGCCCCCTGCAAAAATAGAGGTCAATGCAATCACTGGCAAAGACAGAAAGGCAATTTCCAATAAAGTCGCAAAAAAAATTTTACCGTAAAATGGCAGATGAAAAAGTCCAAAAATGGCCTCAAGTGCAAAAAAAGTCAGCTTCCCTGTTCCTTGGCAACACCCCAAAAAAGAGCGGCCAAGATGCTGAACAGGCTCTAACACAATAAGTCCAAAATTTTTTCTTTGTTTTTCACTCACCCTTTGAAACTTTCTCACTGGCGGAATGCTCTCTCAATTCCATCTCCTCTTGAGACGGCTTTTTCTCTCGAACCTCCAAAGAGGATTTTTCGGCCTGAATAGGGTCTATCGAAGCTGTTGTAATCAGTTTTGTCTCTGTGGGCACTTCGTCAGAATCTTCCGTTCCTGGCGCTGGCTGTAACTCTGCCGCAGAAGGCGTTAAAGAAGGCTGTTTCTCTGATTTTTCATCTGTTTGTGAAAGATCCGCCTCTGCCGCCTCTTCGGAAGGTAACGCTTCTTTTGGCAAAGCAGACAAAATCTCAGCAGGCAGAGGGGCAATTTTAGCATCTGGCTGAGACACAACCACACTGCCTAAAGGCGTTTCTTCTTTTTGCAATACGCCGCCATCTGTAATTTCGGGCGCTTGCGCTGCCGCCCCTAATCGAACAAAACCATCATCTTTCGTCCGAACATCCGATGTTCCAACAGCGGCGAAAATCTGTGCCTGTGAACGGTCTGCCATTGTAAAATGAGCCGCACCAATATGCCCTGAAGAAACCAAAATTTGAGCGGTTTCCGAACCAAAAACAGAGAAAACAGACAGTTGGGCATCTTGAACAGAAAAGGAAGCACTATCACCAGCGACCAGCTGTGCCGCCCGTTTTAACTTTTCAATAGAAACTTTGGAATTTCCAGACATTTTAAGATCTAACGAATCCACATGTCCCAAATTGAGAACGTCCCCCTCTAAAACAGCCCCTTCAAAAGAGGCCAAACTTCCAAAAGAGGTCACTGAAGCCTTAGGCGAATCATGATAAATCACACTGAAATTTGGAGGTACTGAGAGAGACAAACGTCCCTTTCCTACCGTACATTCATTCCCATTGGCACGCACTAAAATACGTTTTTGCGCCTCATCTTTCGCCACACTTATCGAAACCGTTTTTGGAATCTTCTCGGCCATCACCCCATTCGTTAAGGAGGCATCCACCTCAATTTTAAGGTCTGTACAGGGAGCTTGAATATCAACCTCCTCCCCTTGATACAAAGTTCTGGGCTCTTCTGCCCACGCAGCGTGAAAAGGCAAAAGCGTTAACAAAGTCCCTGCCAAAAAGGAAAAAACACCGCAATTTCTAAAATTAACGTCTATCTTGGGCATGTTTCTCATCTTCCCTTGCTGCATTGCCTCGCCCAAGCCCCTCAACGTCCAGGCCCGCTTGTTCAAAAGCTGCTCTCTCTAAACAGTTACGATAATCTAATATCTTTTTTCCACGCATTTTTTGAGCCAAAAGAGATGGAGACAGTTTTTCAAAATCTCCCCACTCTGTCAAAAGCAATATGAGATCTGCCTGTTCTGCGACATCTTCTGGCGCTTTCATCCAACGCAGCAAAGACTCCTTGCCCTTCAAAATCTGCATTTTTTCAAAAGTTTTCTTCGCATTTTCCATCGCTTGTGGATCATAAATTTGTAACAAAGCCCCCGCTTGAAGCAAATAAGGCAAAATAGAAAGCGCTGGCGCATCCCGAACATCATCTGTTCCGGCTTTAAAAGCAACCCCTAAAACCCCTATCCATTTTCCCTTCAACACGCCTCCGAGGCGCTCAGAGATACGCTCTGCAAGACGTTGTTGACGCCATTTATTACTGCTCATCACCGCTTGCAATAGATCTGTCCTTAGATCGTTTGCCTGTGCTGTGGCTACCAAAGCCCTCGAATCTTTTGGAAAGCACGCCCCACCAATCCCTGGCCCTGGCTTTAAAAAATGCGGCCCAATCCGCACATCTTGCCCCATTGCCTGCGCAACCTCTAAAATATCCGCACCTGTTGCTTCACACACATCTGCCATTTCATTGATAAAGCTGGCTTTCATTGCCAAAAAAACATTTGAAGCGCTTTTTGCCAGCTCCGCACTTTCTAAAGAGACAAACAAAGTTTTCTGTTGTGCTGGATCAATCTCTCGGTAAAGCTGTTTAAAAAATGCTTTTATCTGCGTCTTTTCTTTGGGTGCTAAAACAGGAAGGCCGATTAAAATCCGATCCGGATTCATAAAATCTTTTAAAGCAGTCCCTTCCCTTAAAAACTCAGGATTGCAAAGAACAGTAAAAGCCACCTCTGGACGCTTTTTTTGAAGAAATTCTTGTGTTTTTTGACATGTCCCCGTTGGCACAGTCGATTTTACAACGACTAAAAGCTCTGAAGAGGCGCAATTTTCCGCAATGGAATTAAGAGCTGCATCTATTTGAGATAAATCCAAATCATTCTTTTGCTGAGAGGCAGAATCCTCCTCAAGCGCAGGCGTCCCAACAGCAATAAAAACAGCCTCTGCCCCTTTCATTGCCGCCTTATACGAGGCAGAAAAAGAAAGATGTCCAGCCAATATTTCCTCTCTCAAAGCCTCGGATAAACCTGGTTCATAGATGGGAGACTGCCCTTTCTTCAAAAGGGCAAGACGTGCTTCATTTTTTTCCAAAACAAGCGTTTCAACGTGTGATTTTGCAAAGCAAACCGCTGAAACCAAGCCAACATAACCGCCCCCGACAACAACCAGTTTCATGTTTATCTTTTCCAAGTCCTCATTTGACAATTCCAGCCAGAGATTCAAAAGCCTCAAAAGCGCCTTCTAGTCCCTTCTAATATAAGCTGGAATGAAGCAGAAGAACAATGAGAAACGTAAAAAGGCGCTCGGTAAAACCAAGCGCCTTTCCTTAAAAAGCTTACAGAAAGCCTTTCTCTTCAGCCAAGCGTTGAGGAGAGACTTTTTGCAACTTCTTTAACATCTTTTGCAGGAAGCCCCAGCTGATCGGCCAAACGTGTCCCGTAATCTGGGTCTGCCTTATAGAAATAGGCACAATCCCTGACCAACGTCGCACGGGAAGCCTGACGGTAGGAAGAACCCTTCATATCATTCACAAGGTTGGTAATCAGCGCCTGCTTCTCCTGCTCAGAGAAAGAACGGTACAAACGTCCAGCCTGCTCGAAATCATCCATCGGTGCAATCGCAGCCTGCTGGGCTCTGCCAGAAATACTGTAAACAGCCGTTGCATAAGGACTGTCTTTTGGCGCTGAGGTGCCAATCGCACCATCGCCTGTATTCACCTGATCAACTGTTGCCGCCTCATCTGTCCAGAGGCTGGTTGGCTGATAATTCGCATGACCCTTTTGAGTTTTGGAACTCATTGTGCCATCCTGCTGGTCATTATGAATCGCAACCGCTGACGCATTTACAGGAAGATCCTGATAATTTACACCCAAACGGTAACGCTGCGCATCAGGATACGAGAAAATACGTCCCTGAAGCATTTTATCTGGGGAGGCATAAATGCCTGGAATCATATTGCTTGGACTATAAGCGGCCTCTTCTGTCCATTGGAAGAAATTATCCGGGATTTTATTTAAAATCATCGATCCCAAACGAATTTCCTTCACGCCGACCCAATCTTTGGTATCGTCAAAGGCATCATATGGCAGGGATTTTGCTTCGTCTGGTGTTAAAACCTGCGCGTACAAATCCCATTGCGGGAAATTCCCTTTCTGGATGCTTCCATAAAGGTCTTTTGTCGCATAATTCCAATCGGTATGGGCAATCTCCTCAGCATTCAAACCTTCAACCCCCTGCTGGGATTTAAAGTGAAACTTAACAAAATACTGTTTGCCGTCACGGTTAACCGTACGGAAGGCATGCACACCGAACCCATCAATATGACGTAAATCTTTTGGCACACCATATTTCTGAGAATAGAGATATGTCAGCGCTGAAGTGCTTTCGGGCGTGTTTGCAAAATAATCGAAACGTCCTACGAAATCCTGAACTTCTGTAACAGGGTCTGGGCGGTTGGAATGAATAAGATCTGGGAATTTAATGGCATCCCGAATGAAGAAGACTGGAAAATCAATCCCAACAAGATCCCAGTTTCCGGTATCTGTTTTAAATTTCACGGCAAAACCACGGGGATCTCTCAGCCATTCTGGTGATCCTGGGCGATTCAAAACCGTTGAAAAACGCATCACAACAGGTGTTTTTTTTCCTTTTTTAAAAAGAGAGGCCTGTGAATAATCGCTAAAATCAACATCGGAAATAAACACACCCTGTGCGCCTACCCCACGGGCATGCACAACACGCTCTGGAATACGCTCACGATCAAAATGCGCCAGCTTCTCAAAAAAATGCGCATCTTCGACCAAAGCTGGCCCATCCTGCCCCGCCGTTTTGATATTCTGATTATCGGCAATAATATGCCCAGAATTATCTGTAATTTTGGGAGGCATTTTACTCGTGCCTGTGTACGTTTTCTCTGCAGTGATTTCCGCTGCAAAGGCTGTGCCTGCCATAAGAAAGGCCGCGAGACCTAAGCAAGTTGCAAATTTTTTCGTCATCAAAAAAAATCTCCGGGAAATTGATAAAATCGTTGACGCTCTTCAGTTTCAGCGCCAGTGAGTGGTCCCGCCACCCAGCCTTTTACATAACTTTAATAGCATGGGAAATTTTAGGTGTCATTCTTCCCTTCTTCCTTTCAGAAAACCCTCTTTTGCAACAAACTTCAAGAGAGAATGAACGGTTAAAGGGGATAAATCGCAAAAATTCGGGTAGGGAAAGATATTGTTGCTTTGAGATTTCTCTTTCAGAACCCAAAATTGAGAGGAAAATCCAATTATTTTCAAATAATATCATTTTTCAACTTGTCTTTCTTCTGAAGCACTGCTAAATCCTGTTGCAACACAGCTTGTTTGTCTTTGATCCCAAAGCACAAGCAGAATAAGCGGGTGTAGCTCAGCTGGTTAGAGCGCCGGCCTGTCACGCCGGAGGTCGCGGGTTCGAGTCCCGTCACTCGCGCCATTTTAAAGATTTTTAAAATGGTGCGAGAACTCCCCCTTCTTAAAAATTAAATCATAAAAGTTTTTCTGTGACTTACGCTATTAAAGAAATTTTTCTATCGCTTCAGGGCGAAGGGCTTCAATGCGGAAAAGTCAGTATTTTTTGCCGATTCTCTGGCTGTAATCTTTGGAACGGCCTCGAAAAAGACCGTAAAACTTCCGCTTGCCGCTTTTGCGATACAGATTTTATCGGCACAAAAGGCCAAAACGGGGGGAAATACTCTTCTGCTCAGAAGCTTGCAGATAAAATTGATGAAATCTGGATCAAAGAAACCGGAACGACCACGGATAAACATATTATCTTCACCGGTGGAGAACCTCTTTTACAGCTAGATTCTGAAATTTTAGAAGAAGTCAAAAACAGAGGCTTTCGGACATCCTTAGAAACAAATGGATCAATCCGTCCTCCAAAAAATGTTTTAGACCTACTGGATTGGATTTGTGTCAGCCCTAAAGAAGAGAAACTTCTCCTAACACAAGGCGATGAATTGAAATTCATCTATCCACAGCAAACCCTTAAACCAGAACATTTTGAAAATTTAGCCTTTCGGCATTTCGTCCTTCAGCCTATGGATAACGAAAATCAGGCTAAAAACACACAGGAAGCGCTCTCTTACTGCCTAAAGCACCCAAACTGGAAGCTTGGGCTGCAAGTTCACAAAATTCTTAGAATTGAATAAGAAACATGCTTTCCAAGCCTCTGGAAAGAATAGCAAAAGCATGTCCCATCTCTAAAAACAAACACTTAAGACCAGTCTAAATACAAGCGTTCAACTCATAGAAAAGCTGGCTCTCTGGAATCCCCATAGCTTTCAACGCATTGATTGAGCCAAACATCACCCCTTGAGGGCCGCAATATAACAGTCCATATCTTGTGTAATAATTTGCTTAAAAAATTCTGGAGAAATATGCCCTTTATGATAGGTAACATTCTTCAAATTTGGAGGAAGTTCATTGACACGGGTATAAAAAATATCCGCTTTCAAATGCCCTTCTTCGGCAAATTTTTTAATTTCTTCGGCAAAAGCCTCATTTTCAGCCTTTTGCGTTGTATGGATATAACGCACCTCCTGCTCATACCCTATTTTGGCAATTTCTTCCGCCAAGGAAACAATCGGGGCAATGCCACATCCACCGCTGATAAGAGCAATAGGCTTATTACGGGGCTGGAAAAAAACTCTCCATAAGGGCCACTGACCTCAAACTCATCTCCCGCTTTTACCTTTCTGGTCAAAAGAGGGGAAACAAGGCCGTCTGGCACTTCTTTAACACTAATCCGGAAATATTCGTCGCTTGGCGTAGAAGAAAGCGAATAATTACGCCGTCTCGGGCCAACGCCTGGCACCTCAACTTCAATACAGATAAACTGGCCTGCTTTTGCAAGCGGAATGTTTTTTTTATCTACTGGATATAAATAAAGAGAGGTAATATCCGCACTCTCTTGCTTTAAGGATTTAACGTAAAACCGCCGCCATCTTCCATACGGAATACGATAATCCGCTTCTCTTTCCTGACACCCACATTCTAATTGACCCGAAAGATCACTCATAAACGATCCTCCTCCAATATTTATTCAGTTGTCTCCACTCAGCTAAAACCCTCTACCCATCAAAAAAATAAATCAATGCGCATTTTTGTTTATTTGCTCAATTTCTAAAAATAAATATTGAGTTACAACTCGATATTAAAAAGGAGACTTCTGCTCCAACATTTTAAAATGAAAGGCTTCTTTTTATCTTTTTTCTCTTCTTGCCATCCTATGTGCCTTTTGTGTTAAATCATCTTATTTCATTTCACTTTGCCTGCGATAGAATTGATACGCTCTTTTATGCCTTCTGACTCTTCCCACGATGCCGCTTTAGTTCTCTTTTCTGGAGGACAGGATTCCGCTATTTGTCTCGCCGATGCGCTGGCAAAATTTTCCCGTGTTGAAACGATAGGTTTTTATTATGGCCAGCGCCATGAAATTGAATTGGAATGCCGAAAAGAAATTCGAAACACACTGCCAAAACTCAAACCTCAATGGCAAAAACGCCTTGGCGAAGACCATCTTTTAGACCTGACAGCCTTAGGCGAAATTTCCGAGACTTCCCTCACACGGGAGAGCGAAGTTAAGCTCAATAAAAATGGCCTTCCGAGCAGTTTTGTCCCTGGTCGCAACATTATTTTTCTTTCTTTTGCTGCCGCCCTCGCCACACGGCGTAATATCTCAAACATCATTGCAGGGATTTGCCAAACGGATTATTCAGGCTACCCTGACTGCCGGGATGATTTCTTTAAATCCATGCAAGTAACGCTTAATCTGGGTATGGAAGAACATTTCCGCCTCCATGCCCCTTTAATGTGGATTAACAAAGCGCAAAGCTGGCAACTTGCAGAAAAAACAGGTGGCAAAGCGCTCGTTGATTTCATCAATGAAGAAAGCCATAGCTGTTACCTCGGAGAACGTGGCAAACGCCACGAATGGGGCTATGGCTGCGGCACATGCCCTGCCTGTACCCTTAGGGCGCAAGGCTGGAAAGAATATCAGGAGACTTAAACATGACAAATTCTCATTTTACACTGGAATTTACACGCCGCTTTGCAATGGCTCATCGCCTGATTTCAGGCTCAAGCCCTTGCTGCGCCATTCCACATGGACATAATGAATATGTCACTGTTTTCTTGGCCAAAGGGCCAAATCATAAAGGGGAAAAGCTTGATGGGCATGAAAATATGCTCCTTGCTTTTGCCGAGGCCAAATCACGCTGGCATCATTTTATCGATGCGCATGTAGATCATGTCTTTCAGCTTTCTGACAAGGATCCGCTCCTGAATTTCTTTCAAAAAGAAGAGCCTGAGCGCCTTCAACGCATTATGGTAACACCGGGCGACCCAACAACAGAAATGCTTGCAACCCTGCTCCTCTCCAAACTCAATGCTTTTTTAAAAGAAGCGGGCGGATTACTCAGCGCAAAATCAATCCATATTCAAGAAACGCCAACCAATGCGGTGCGCTTTGAAGGAAATCCTCAAGATTTTCTCCCCAACCTTCCCAAAAAAGAAAAAGGTTACTGGTGGGAAAGAGCGGATAATTCTATTTCAGATTTTTAAATCTTATCCCACAAGATGCGCGAGAACCGCCTCAAAAATCCAGCGAACAAAACTTCTGTTTCTAAGCTGTGGGGCACAGGCATGATATTGGATTTCATACTGATCCGCCCGTGCCTGAACGATTTCCGCCACTTTTTTAATTTCAGGCTTATTTTCATAGAGCTTGCGCCGATAGCCTGAGATACCTTCGTGATAAGCAAGATACTGGTTATAGGCATCTGTCTTTTCAAGAGAGAGTCTTTTTGAAGCGCCCGTTATATACCAGTCAACAAAATCAAAGGAATCTCGAAAACGATGACGCCGAAGCCATTCGCCCTGCGCTTTCTGATATTCATCCCAAACCCCATTTTCTGCCTGCGCATATCCATAGGCGCTCGTGATATGCGATGTTGGGATTGGAATCACACCAAATAAACGGTTACGCCGTGTACCGACCTGCCCTCGAAAACCAGATTCCTGATAAATAATAGACATGGTTACAGAAACAGGAATTTCCCATTTCTGTGCGCTTTCTTCGGCCGCACGATACCAAGCCCGCCTTTCATTAAAAATAGCGCAAATATTTTCAGGATAACGAGGGGGCGGAGGCGTACATCCCTGAATGGGAAAGGAAGCCCCTCCCAAAATGAGGAGAGAAAGCCAACGCCTGCAAGCGAAAGCTTTCCTCATAAGCCATCCCCTAGAACGGAATATCGTCATCCAAATGACTGTCAGAAGGCACGTCCCAAGAGGATTCCTGTTGCGGCTTCCGTGCAGGCGCACTCTGGCGTGGTGTCCCTCCAAAATCACTATTGTAAGAGGAGCGAGATTCCCCGCCACCGCTTCCACCAACAAGAACCAGCTCGCCCCTAAAAGCGTCTAAAACGATTTCTGTTGTATATTTTTCCTGTCCACTTTGATCTGTCCAGGAACGGGTACGCAGTTCCCCTTCAACATAAACGGAACGGCCTTTTTGCAAATATTTTTCTGCAATTTCTCCGAGACGCTCGTTAAAAATCACAACACGATGCCATTCTGTACGCTCTTTACGCTCACCGCTGCTGCGGTCTGTCCAGCTTTGAGAGGTTGCAATCCGTAGATTTACGACCTTCTTGCCATTTTGCATCATTCGGGATTCTGGGTCAGTGCCAAGGTTTCCCAGAATACATGCTTTGTTTAATCCTGCCATTCGTTTCTTCTCTTCAGTGCTTCCATTGGGAGATTAAAAAAATCTCCCCTTTATTCTAAACGATCTTCTCTTCTTCTAGCATTTCTTTTCCTATTTCTACAAAAAAGAAACAGGATCCATATCAATCCCTATCCGTACATTTTTAGAAATTTTCACTTGCGCAAGCCATTCCCGTAATAAAGGCTGTAACGCAATTCCCCTCTTTCCTCGCAGTAAGAGCCGAAAACGATGCTGACCTCGCAAAAAACTCAATGGTGCTGGCGCAGGTCCTAAGACCGCAATCCCTTCTCCCTGTGGAGCTAACGCTCCTAATTGCCAAGCGCAATCCTCTGCGGCTTTCGGATTTTCAGACGTTACAATAATGGCAGCTAAACGCCCATAAGGCGGCCAGAAACTCGGACGCCTGACGGCCTCTTCGAGCTTCATAAAATTCTCAAAATCCCCTGCCTGCAAAGCCTGCATCACAGGATGTTCTGGCAAATAAGTTTGCAAGAACACTTTGCCGGGCTTTTCCGCACGCCCTGCACGTCCAGCAACCTGATTTAAAAGCTGCATCGTACGCTCTCCAGCCCTCAAATCACCTCCCCCCAAGCCTAAATCGGCATCAACAGCGCCGACCAAGGTTAATTTTGGGAAATGCCAGCCTTTTGCCACCAACTGCGTGCCAATCAATAAATTAATTTCTCCCTTTTCAATCTTAGAAACAAGCGCCTGCATCTGCGTCTGCGAAGAGGTTAAATCTGAAGTCACACATAAAGATCTGGCTTCTGGAAAATGCCGCTCCACCTCTTCCGCAATACGCTCGACCCCCGGGCCAATCATTGCCAAATCTTCCTCTGATCCACATTCAGGGCAGGCTTTCGGTACAGGAATGACATGATCACAATGGTGACACTGCATCCGAGGACGCTTAAAATGCTGGACCAGCCACGCCGAACATTGATCACAACGAAAACGAAAACCGCATTTTCGGCAAAGTGTCAGTGGCGCATAGCCTCGCCGATTCAAAAATAAAAGCGCCTGCTCTCCCCGTTCCAGCGTTTGACGGATTTCTGTAATGAGTTTCGGCGAAAGGAAATCTCCCTTTTCAGGCGGATCATTTCTAAGATCAATCATTTCAATCACAGGCGGAACAGCCTGCCCGTAGCGCTTTGTAATTTTCTGCCAAGAATAGCGCCCTGCCTGCGCATTCATAAGACTTTCCAAAGACGGAGTTGCCGATGCCAAAATGACAGGACACTTCTCAAGATTTCCTCGCAAAATCGCCATATCACGCCCGTTATAAATAACCCCCTCTTCCTGCTTAAACGTGGATTCATGCTCCTCGTCCACAACAATCAGACCCAAATGGGAAAATGGAAGAAACAAAGCAGACCTTGCCCCCACAATTAAAACAGGCTCTTTTGAAAACGCCTTTTCAAAGACTTTTGAACGTGCCCTTGGCGTTAATTCTGAATGCCAAATTAAGGGCGCTCCTCCAAAACGCCCTTCAACCCGCTTTTTCCATTGAGCTGTCAAGGCAATTTCAGGCAACAGAACAAGAACCTGCTTGCCCTCTTCAAGCGCCTGCGCAATCGCCTCAAAATAAATCTCTGTTTTTCCAGACCCTGTAATGCCTTGTAAAA
Source organism: Acetobacteraceae bacterium (assembly GCA_004843345.1). NCBI lineage: Bacteria > Pseudomonadati > Pseudomonadota > Alphaproteobacteria > Acetobacterales > Acetobacteraceae > Acetobacteraceae bacterium. The sequence continues at coordinate 1,057,792 of CP039460.1, read as the reverse complement.
GATTCGTCTGAAACGCAGATTTTTTAACCAAATTCCGTAAAAAGTCAGCCGCCTCCTGCTGTTCGGGCGACAAAACAGGCATTTCAAAAAAAGGATTCAGCGCGAAATCCAATCTCTCTGGCATGGACACTTTTTCCAAAAGCCCTGCCTGCTCCAATTTTTTCACAACAGAAATACCAACCCCCGATTTTTCGAGCAAAATCTCACTGGCAAGAATCTCTCCGCCTTCTAAAATACGCAAAACATGCTGGCGCTGCTTCGTCATTTTAAAATCAGATGGGACTTCTTTGTGGGTTAGCTGCCAGCCTTCTTTTTGCGTACCCCAGCCATTTTGCAGCAGAAACTCCACCATGCGGATAACAGGGCCGAGCATCATGCCAGGGGACATAAGATAATAAGCGGCAGCCCAATTTACAAAACGGCGCAGCGAAAGCGGCAGAGCTGGAAAATCTAACGGCGCATCAATAAAACGAAGCTTTTTCATCGGCCATGATTCTGCTAAAAAAGGCGCAAGCTCTTTTGGCACATCGGAATCCTGATCCCAGACGCAGCCAACAGCATATTTTTTACCCAACGGCACACGCACAAAGCTCCCTGCAGGTAAAGGCTCCGAAAAACGGTACTCTAAAGCGCTTTCAAATGGACGTCGCAATAAAACAGGCAGACGATACCCCAAATCTTCTTCTTTTTCCCCCAAAGATGAGGCAGTATCTTTTCTCATGACTATAACATCCTCTCCCCTGCCGCTTTTAACGCCTGAACTTCGTCAATTATGGCAAAAATGGGGACTATGGCTTGGTTTGGAAAAAAAGCTCTCTCCCCTTACTTTAGAGGCTTACCAGCAAGATGTAGAGCGTGCGATGCGTTTTTTTCTTTCTGCCCTGCCCGGCACACTCGATACTGAACGGCTTTCAACCCTTGAAAAACCTATTTTCAGCCGTTGGTTGGCATGGGAGATGAATCAAACCTTTGCAAAGAACCCCAAAACCAGCAAAGAGAGTATTAAGCGCAGTCAAGCAAGACGGCTTTCCTCTCTCCGCTCCTTTTTTAAATGGTTCGAACACGAAAAAAAACTGTCAAACAGTGCTATTTTCAGACTCAGAGGGCCACGTCTCAACCGAAGCCTCCCACGCCCTCTGTCGGAAAAAGAAGCTCTCAGCGCTCCTACAGAAATCGCCTGCCGTGAAAAAAATCCCGAGCTGGTGTTGCGTGATATTGCGCTTTTCTCTCTCCTTTATGGCGCAGGATTGCGTATTAGCGAAGCGATCAATCTTAATATTGGCCAAATCCGAACTTTAAAAAACACGCTCAGAATTATCGGAAAAGGCAATAAAGAACGTCTTGTTCCTCTCTTGCCAGAAGTCATAAAACCGCTTGAAGAATATTTAAAAGTCCGAGACCCATTGAATGGTTTAGACAAAGATTCTGCCTTTTTTGTTGGTGCAAGAGGCGGAAGGTTACAGCCTGCCATTGCTCAAAAGGCCATGCGGGAATGGCGCAGAGAGGCCGGATTGCCTGAATCGGCAACACCCCATGCCCTGCGCCATTCTTTTGCGACCCATTTATTATCAAATGGGGCAGATTTGCGTGTGATTCAAGAATTGCTAGGACATGCAAGCCTTGCCTCTACCCAAATTTATACACTGGTCGATGAAAAAAGCCTGCTGGAGACATGGAAAAAATGCCATCCGAAAGCCTCATAACCATCTCCCCACAAGCAGGGCGTTTAACGGATCGGCCGAAAGAGATTTTCACTTTCATCTTAGAAGCCTTCAAACAAGGCCAAAAATGCGCCCTTATTACCCTCGTTGAAATTATCCAAGGCTCTTCCCGAGCGTTAGGCGCTCATATGGCAGTACGGGAAGACGGGCTCTATTGCGGTTTTGTTTCTGGCGGATGTGTCGAAGGGGCGGTTGCACAAGAAGCGCTTGAAGCGCTCAAAGAAGGCAAAGACCGTTTTTGCCATTTTGGAAAAGGCTCTCCCCATTTTGATATTCTTCTGCCCTGTGGTGGTGGCATTAAACTCGCCATTCATCTTTTAAAAAACAAAACAGAAATTCAAAAAATCCTCTCTTTTTTTGAAAACCGCCAAGCAAGCTTTTTAACCTACTCCCCAAAGACAGAAACGCTTACGGCCTCTAAGGGCAAAATCGAGACAGGCTGGAAAGAAACGCATTTCGCGATTGCCTACCGCCCTGCCCTCAGACTCTTTTTATCAGGTGGGGCTTATGAAGGAGGTGTTTTGGCTGAAATGGCCGAAACCGCTGGGCTAGAAGTTTTTTTTGCACCTCACAAAACGCAAAATGCCATGCTATTGGAAATGCAAAAATGGACAGATGAAAATACCGCTATTGCGCTTTTGCATCATGATCCCGAACGGGAATTTCTAATCTTATGCCAAGCCCTAAAAACCAACGCTTTTTATATTGGCGCTCTCGGCAGCCTCAACACCCATGAAAAACGTAAAGCCAGATTGCTAGAAGAAGGAGTCCCCATAAGAGAAATACAACGTCTTCATGCCCCTATTGGTCTTTTCGGCCCTACGAGAAATGCCCGAACCCTTGCGGCCTCCATCATTGCCGAAATCCTAAAAAAAGCCACGAATGGACGTATTTTATGAAAGCGAAACTTGCTCTCGCCGTATTAGGTGCAGGATATAGCCGGCGGTTTGGAAAGGAGGATAAACTCTTGGCGTCCCTTCATGGCAAGCCTGTTGGACAGCATCTTTTAGGCGCATTAGAAAATTTCTCCTTTACGCAAAAAATACTCCTTTGTCGGGAAAATTCTCTCTGGACTGCTCCTTATGCACAGGCTGGCTTTGAGCTGATCCAAAACAACAATCCTGAAGGGGGAATGTTAAGCTCTCTACGAAAGGCCGTTCTTTCGGCCTCCCCCAACATAACACATCTTTTTATCTGCCTTGCGGATATGCCTTTTATTTCCAGCACCCACTTGCAAAAGCTTCTGCAAAAATTCGAGGAAACAAAAGGAGAAATTCCTCTTGCTACGCAGTCCGATTCAAAAACAGATCCCTACAAAGGCCCGCCAGCTATTTTCGCCCTTAACGATTTAAACACCCTGCCTGATCGTGGCGAAGGAGGAGCACGTCCTCTTTTAAAAGAAGCACTTTTTATTCCCTGCCCTGTTTCTGAACTTAAAGATATTGATCTAAAAAATGATCTTTAAAGCACCCTTCAGTCTGCGTTAAAAAAAGAGTTTTTTTACGACGGTAGTGAAAAAAAGTTGGTCTTTAGCGTCAAAAGCTTTAAGCAAGACAAAATCAATTCTAAGTAAGAAAATTGTTTTATTAATTTCTACCCTATGCCAGCCATAAGTTTTTATTAAGGAGCCCCTATGATTGAACTCATTGTTAATGGCATTAAACATCAGCTCGACGTGACGCCTGACACTCCCTTGCTGTGGGTTTTGCGTGATAATCTTCAGCTCACAGGCACAAAATATGGGTGTGGCTTAGCGCAATGCGGTGCCTGCACTGTTTTTGTCGATGGGCAATCCATGCGTTCCTGCGTCACGCCTGTTGGAACACTCGCTGGAAAAAACATCACCACGATTGAAACAATTGAAGAAGACGAGATTGGTAAAAAACTTGTTGAAGCTTGGGTAAAACATCAAACGCCCCAATGTGGCTATTGCCAATCTGGACAAGTCATGGCCGCAGCAGCACTCCTGAAAAACAATTCACGCCCCACAGAAAAAGACATTGATGAGGCAATGACCAATCTTTGCCGCTGTGGAACTTATAATGCCATCAAGGCTGCTATTCGTGATGTTGCCGGCATTGCCGATGAGACCACAAAGAAAGGCTGAACCATGTCCAAAAATGCCTTTTCCTCTCCGAAAACAAAACTTTTAAATCTTTCTCGCCGTGGCTTTTTAGGGACTTCTGTTGGCGCTTTTGTCATGGGGGTCGCCTTTCCGCAGGCCAACGCCGCAGAAAAAATAATGGCTCCCGGAACGGATGTCCGCTTCTTTTTAGAAATCACACCTGATAATCACATCAAATTCCTCTCCCCTTTTATTGAAGGCGGTCAGGGAATTTTCACAGGCCTTGCGCAACTGGTTGGAGAGGAGCTGGATGCCGACCCCGAAAGCTTTATCGTGGAGACCGCACCGCCTGGCGATCAATACCGTATTATTCCAAAAGATCTCTGCCCTCCCGGCCGTTGGACTGGTGGCAGCATGGCCGTGCGCACAGGGCATCTCACCATGCGCCGTCTTGGCGCGCTCACCCGTGCCATGCTCCTTCAAGCAGCTTCCCAAAAACTCAATGTGCCTATTTCAGACCTAACCACAGATAACGGCACCGTTATTCACAGTGCAACGAATCAAAAACTTTCCTATGGTGATCTTGCGCCAATTGCGCTCAAGCTTCCTGTGCCCGATCCAGAAAGCATTACGTTAAAAGACAAAAAACAATTCCGCTGGATTGGCAAATCACTTCCCCGTCTTGATATTCGGGATAAGGCCACAGGAAAAGCCATGTATTCCATTGACATTTCTATCGATGGCATGCTGCATGCGGCGGTTCAACACGCCCCAAGACTAGGGCTGACCCCCGGTGATTTTTATAATGAAGATCAGGTCAAACAAATGCGGGGCGTGCATTCTGTCCACCGCCTAGAGGGGGCGGTTGCTGTTGTTGCCCCTCATTGGTGGGAAGCGAAATTGGCCGTTGAAGCCCTGCAAGTAGATTGGCAAGAACCAGGGCCTGCGTCCAAAATGCGTTATATGCCAACGGACTTTTCAACGCATAAATTCCGTGAGTTTTTAGCCAGTCAGAAACTCTCTGGCGAGGCTTCTGAAGAAGCTGGCGACCTGCAAAAAGCCTTTGATGAATCCGCAACGATTGTCGAAGCTACCGGCTCCAGCCAATATCTCCGCCATGCCCAATTAGAACCGCCTTCTGCCCTTGCCCGTTTTAATGAAGATGGATCGCTCGAGCTTTGGATGCCAAACCAGCAGCCAGAACTTTTTCAAGCAGAAGCTGCGGAAATCGCTGGCCTTCCCATAGAAAAGGTAAAAGTGCATTCGCCTCTCGTGGGGGGATTTTTCGGCCGTCACTTTTTACTTGATACCACCATTGCCTTTCCACAAGCCATTAAACTGGCACAGGCAACAGGAAAACCCGTTAAAGTCATTTGGAGCCGTGAAGAAGAATTCCTTCGGGATTCTGCACGTCCTATGGCAGTCGTCCATTTTAAAGGCGCACTGGATTCTAAAGGAATCCCAACAGCGATTGAGGCGGTTTCTGTTACCGAAGGCCCTGCGGAAGGCATTGCTGGAAAGCAATCTTTTCCGCCGGATGAAGCCGCTGTCGAGGGCTTAACAGGAAAATCCTACAATATCCCCAACCGCCGCATTGCCCAGCTTTATGTCAAAACGCCGATGGTTTTAAGCTATTGGCGCTCTGTTGGCCATTCTATGAATGATTTCTTTTATGAAACATTCTTAGATGAGCTGGCAGAAAAAGGCAGGCAAGACCCTTACCAGTTGCGCTTGCGCCTTTTAGAAGGCAATGAGCGCTTGACCACTCTGCTCAAAAGCGTTGCAGAACTCTCTGGTGGTTGGAAAGCAGGGATTTTCACGGCCTCTGATGGCTCTAAACGGGCCAGAGGCATTGGTATGGCCTCATCTTTTGGTTCAGAAGCGGCCGTCATCGCCGAAGTCTCCATTGAAGAAGGCCAAGTGCGTGTCCATCACATTTGGCAGGCGATTGATGCCGGAAGCGTTGTTAATCCCGCCATTGTCGAGGCACAAGTCAATAGTGGCACCGCTTTAGGACTTTCACAAGTTTTAATGGAAGAAATGGCTTATAAGAACGGCATGCCTGTTGCCCGAAATTATGATCTCTATCCCATTTTACCGCCCTCCCAAATGCCAAAAGTCCACGTCAAAATTATTGAAAGCGGTGCCCCCATTGGCGGCATTGGCGAACCCCCCCTTCCAGCTGTCCCACCAGCGGTTGCCAATGCTGTTTCCACCTTAGTGGGTAAGCGGATACGATCCATGCCGCTTTCCCAATACCGTTTTTAAAGAGAGCTTGGTAAGATGAAAAAATTTCTCACAACCCTCTTACACCGTAAATACCTTCCTTACGTTTGCGCTTTTTTTGCAACCTGTTTGGTCTGCTTTGTCGGAATAGTTTGGTTTGTGTGCCGTCTGCCCGCCTCTCCGCTTGACAAAGTCAGCATTCCCACCTCGGATGCGAAACTGATCTCAAAGGGAGAATATATTGCCCGCCTCAGCGATTGCGCTGCCTGCCACAGTGTGAGCGAACAGCAAACTTTTGCTGGCGGTTTAAAAATGGTAACGCCTCTTGGGGCGATTTTCAGCACAAATATTACGCCCGACCCAGAACTTGGTATCGGAATGTATAGCCTTGGCGATTTTGACCGTGCCGTGCGCATGGGCGTTGGGCATGATGGCCATCGCCTCTACCCAGCCATGCCTTATCCTTCTTATTCCAAACTTTCAAATGAGGATGTCACAGCGCTTTATGCCTTTTTCCGCTATGGTCTGAAACCTGCGCACGTTCCAAATAAGAAAAACGAAATTCCCATTATTCTCAATATCCGCTGGCCGCTTGCCTTTTGGAATCTCATGTTTGTGCCTAAAAAACCTTACGCAGAAGTCAAAAGCCAGGATAAAACTTGGAATCGTGGCGCTTATTTAGTGGAAGGCGCTGGACATTGTGGCGCTTGTCATACGCCTCGAAACAGCGTGACAATGAGTGAAAAGGGGCTAGATGCCTCTAGCAAAACCTTCCTGGCAGGAGCTGCCGTCGATAATTGGTATGCGCCAAGCTTAAGAAATGGCATCAATAAAGGCCTAGGAAAATGGTCTGAAGCTGACATTTACCACTTTTTAAAAGAAGGCCGGAATGCGCACGGGGTTGTCTTTGGCTCTATGGCAGATGTTTTCAATAATTCAACGCAATTTATGAGTGATGAAGACCTTTACGCGATTGCCCATTACCTCAAATTCTTGCCAGCAGATCCCAAAGAAGACAAGGAGATTTGGACATATGATGCCCAGACAAATCAAGACAACGCAAAAGGCTCAAAGCTTTATGCCCAGCGCTGTGGCTTCTGCCATGGTATGGATGGAAAAGGAAAATCTCCTTGGATTGCGCCTTTAGCTGGCCCTGTCTCCTCTTTATTGAGAGAAAATCTATCCTCCATTGATATCACCCTGAACGGCTCCCCCCGTGTGATTGCCAACTCTATGCCCGATGCGTACCGGATGCCCTCTTTCCGCAGACAGCTTTCTAATGAGGATATTGCTGATATTCTTTCCTATATCCGTTCCAGCTGGGGCAACCATTCTGAGAAAGTCACGGCGAAGGAGGTTGCAGCACTTCGTAAAGAAACCAGTTCCGCCAGCCCAAGCATTACAGTGCTTCAAGTCAAATAAATTTGACTCTGCTATCTAAATAAACCCCCATTTATTCTTTAAAAAATTAAGTGGGGTTTTATTTGCTTTTTCTTTTCCTTTTGAGCAAAGCTTATAAATGAAATCTTTTGTGTTAAAGGAAAAGCATATGTCTGAATCACAAGCCCATCCTGTTATCAAAGCGGGTCCTGTCAAAATTATTTTCATTAAAGCCGAGGGGAAACCTTACTCCAACAATATTCAGTTTCCAACAAAGGCAACCAAATATAGTACAGGCTATGATATTCATTCTGCTGTAGATATTACGATCCCAGCAGGAAAACATGCCATCGTCCCAACGGGACTAAAATTTAAAATTCCAGACAAAGCGCCAATTGATTTTCAAGTGAGAAGCCGTTCTGGCCTTTCTGTTAAAAGACGTGTGGCCGTCACAAACTCTCCTGGAACGATCGACCGTGACTATACGAGCGAACTTGATATCCCCCTCACCAATTACAGCGATGAGGATTTTCATATCAAAGTCGGTGACCGCATTGCACAAATGGTTTTTAACCAACTCGCAGAAGTTGATCTTCCTCAAGCCGTCACCTTAAATAAAGAACGTGGTGGGAATGACTTTGGCGATTCAGGACTCTAGACTTTAATTTAGGTAAAAGGGGCTCTCCCCTTTTACCTTTTTTCTACCCTAAAGTTCTGAATAATTTCCAGCAATTCCTGTGGCGTATGTGCAATATAAGCTGCACCTGCCTCTTTCAAAACGGCTTCCGATTTTGACCCCCATGTTACACCAACAGAAGGCAACCCATCATTTTTTGCCATTAGAATATCGGCAGAACTATCACCAATCACAAGACCTTTTTCTGAGTCAGGCACTTTTAAAAATTCTCTCGCTTTCATCAAAGGATGCGCAGAAGGTTTTTCCATCTCGACCATATCTGAACCGACAATCACCTCAAAATAATCGGACAAGCCAACATTTTGAGCATCTGCTTGTGCGCCTTTTGTTACTTTATTCGTGACAATCGCCATTTTATCGCCATGCTGTGCACAGCTTTTAATAACCTCGCCCATTCCTTCATAAAGATGGATATAATCGGCGGCAATTTTTGCATAAAATTTTCGGTATGTCTGAATCAGCTGTGCCATTTCTTCCGAAGAAAAAGACTTGCCTTCCGCCAAAGAAGCCAAAATCTGAGAAAGTGGAAAGCCCATCTTGCTTTTTACAGCTTCCAACGTCGGCTGCGGAAGATGGTGCGCCTGAAAAGCCATCTGAATTGCACGGGAAATTCCGCCAGATGTTTCAGCGATTGTGCCGTCAAAATCAAAATATAAAATCATATGATTAACCTCTTTTTGCACGAATAAGCCTTATCCTAAGATAAAGGTGATTTAAATTATTCCCATTGAGGACTATAATGCTTTTCTCTAGAAAAAAGCACGCAGGAGAAGAAATGAGAAAAATTTTTCGCACCTGTTTTTTGTTCTCTCTTTTTTGTGTTTTCACCTTTTTTTCTAGCATCTCTTCTTGCGCGGCACCGCCAGAAGAGTGGCATCATGTTAAAACCAGCCTCACCAGTTTAAAAACAGGCTGGTCAAGCAACCGTCATTATGCGCCACCAATAAAAAACGAAAAATCCCCTCTCACCAATGGGTGCGGACTGGTTCATTTTGAACTTCCAGCTTTTTTCTCAAGCTACGCTTTTGACCGTACAAAAATTAAAATTGCTTTAAGCTTAACAAGCTATCTCCTAGGAGATTCTATCCATCCAGCAAGTGGCTTAGAAATTTCAACAATCAACCCAGCATGGCAAGTTGCCTTAGGCGAAAAAAGTGAAATGACCCTCCGATCTAGAGACTATTCTAAAAAATTCCAAATGCAGGCAGAGGCTCCAAACACTTGGATTGCTCCGATTGAAAAAGAAGATTTAAGAAAAATGCTCCAATCCTTTTACCAAAATAACAATGTAGAAATCGTCCTCTCTTCGGGGGATTCAATGGATTTGAAATTTGGACATAATAAATCTGTACTTGAAAATTTTCAGAAATGCCTCGCCGAAACGAAAATTGCAGATCTTCCACCGCTAACTCCCTTAACGGCAAAAAAATCATAAGTAAGTTTTAGGATTTTTTATCCCTTCTCTTGCGTCAATCTTTACACGACCCTAATTTATACGCCACTCTTGAGTGAAAATTTTACAGCCTCAAACAAGTGCTTCTTAAAAGGAAAATAGGATGGCATACCAACTCCCAAACCAAAGCGGAAAAACCTTTGTCATCAGCGGCGCCAATAGCGGTATTGGCAAAGAAGCCACCAAATGTCTCGCACACTCAGGGGCAGAAATCATCATGGCGGTACGCACCCTTGCGAAAGGAGAGGCTGCAAAGAATGAAATTTTACGCCAAAATCCACGGGCAAAGCTCATCGTCAAAGAATTAGACGTCGCCTCTTTAGCCTCTATTGAAAATTTTGCAGAAAACCTAAAATCCGCAGGACAGAAAATTGATGTTCTTATCAATAATGCCGGCGTGATGGCACCTCCCGGAAGAGAAGAGACAAAAGACGGATTTGAGCTTCAAATCGGCACAAATTTTATTGGTGCTTTCGCACTTACGCACCACCTTCTACCAATCCTCTTAAAAGCAAATGCACCCCGTGTAACCACCATGTCGAGTTGCGGTGCACTCGCAGCTCCTCCGTTTGGGCTGACAAAATTCAGACCTGATTTGCAGGCAGAAAAACGTTATGTCCCTTTTCCTGTCTATGCACGTTCTAAATTAGCCGATCTTGTTCTTTCCCGTGAACTTGCCAGAGTTTCCCGTGAAAAAGGCTGGAAGCTTCTCTCTAATGCAGCCCATCCTGGCGTTACCCATACAAATTTAACCAAGGCAGGCGCAAATATTGGCAAAGAAGAGACAAAAGAGCCCCTAAAATTCAAGCTAATGTGGCTCTTTGCCATGAGTGTTGAAGCAGGGGCAAAACCCCTCCTCCAAGCCTCAACAGATCCAAGAGCCAAGGCTGGCAGCTATTACGGCCCGCTTTTCATTACCAATGGCCCTGCAAAAAAAGTAAGCCTGCCTTATTCTGAACGCTGGGTTGAGAAAAACGGTGATGCACGCTGGCTATGGGAAGAAGCAGAAAAGCTTACAGGCCTTCATTTTTAATCTTTCTGAAGCGTTTTCTTTAAGACAGAAGGGGTCAGCACCTGCGGTAAAACAATCCCTTCTTTTTCCAATGGCCAATCCTTTGGAAACCAGACATAAAGCGGAACGCCACTATGGCGGTAGAACTGGAGAAATTGCGTAATCTCACGGGTTTTCTTTGTCCAATCCCCCCGCATGAAAACCGCACCAGCCTCTTTCAGCACCCCTTCCCCTGCCTGTGTATTGAGGGTCGTATGCTCATTCACAATACAGGTAATACACCATGAAGCGCCAATATCAACGAAAACAGGCTTTCCCTCTTTTCTAAGCTTCTCTAATGCCTCTGGGGTAAAAACCATGCGCTGATGCGCTTCTTCATCTATATGGAGATTTTGTTGAGGCGCATCCTCTGCCATAAGCTGCTGGCGCACACTTGGCGCAAAAATCCACAAAAGCAGCAGGCTGGCAATCAAGGAAAAAATGACACTCAGATAGCAAAAAAATGAAAAGACAGAATTTTGCTTTCCAAGCATAGCCCGTTTCTGCGTAAGGCCGAAAAGCCATCCGCCAAACGCCAAAACCAAACCTCCAGCAAGCACAACAGCCGCAAAATTACCGCCTCCTTGACGGGCAATCACCCAAATTAACCAAATACAGGCCGCAAAAAGCGGAAAGGAAAGCGCTTGTTTGAAAATTTCCATCCATGCGCCAGGTTTTGGCAGGAAACGCCCCATTGCAGGCCAGCATGCAATCAACAAATAAGGAAAAGCTAAGCCACCCCCTAACATCACAAAAATTCCGAAAGCCCATCCCCCCGAAAGCATCAATGCTCCTGCCAAAGCAACCCCCATAAAAGGGGCTGTGCAGGGACTTGCAACCACAACAGCCAAAACACCTGTGACGAAATCACCTAAATGCCCAGAAACTCTATGATATTTACCTGCGGAGGCTGGCGGCATAATCTCAAACAAGCCTGCTAAATTTAACCCTAGCAAAAGCAAAAGCCAGCACATCAGCGTCACAAAAACAGGCGATTGAAACTGAAATCCCCAGCCGACCAAATGACCTGCATGCTGCAAGGCCAAAACCACCATACCAAGCACTAAAAACGTACTTACCGTCCCCAATGCGTAAAAAACTGCAGACATGACTGTCTCATGATGTTCCTTTGCATTCAGCCTGGCTAAAGAAAACACTTTCATTGCCAAAACTGGAAAAACACACGGCATCAAATTAAGAAAAAATCCTCCAATAAAGGCCAAAATCAAAAGCCTAAAACCCGATAAAGACTCTTTTGCAACAGACGGAAACGCCTCATCTTGGGAAAGTGTGCCCTTTTCCACAGCTGAATCCGACGAGGACGTTGTTTTTGCCACCGCAGAGGCACTCACAGGGGTAACTTCGTAATAAATATTCTGCCCATTATTACGCACCATCTCAATGACGCCCTGAAGGGTTTTTTCCTCCACCAGTTTGGCAAGATTTACCTCTCCAGAATCCGTTTTTTCAGGCACGAGAGCTACAATCAGATCCGAACCATTTTCACTCATGGCAGGTAACGCACTGGCTTTTAAAATCCCTGCCTCATAGGGATAAAAATAGGCTTGCTTTGTGTTGCCTGCAGCCTGTTTCTTACCCTGTGCCTGCCCTCTCAAATGAAGGCGGTTATCCTTATCTAAAATTGTTTCAAAAGGGGCTTTTTTTGGCGCAAGCGACTGGGAACGGTCAAAAAATTTCTTCTGAGGCCCGATAACCGTTTCTGTTCCAAGGGGCAGGTCCAGATCAAAATGCGCTTTTTCAGGAATACATAATTTTTCACAAACCAGCCAACGCGCCTGAAGCGTCACTTTCAAACTTCCTGAAAAATTTTTCGGCAGCGTAAAAGGAATTTCCAGCGGTAAAAAAACCTGATTTTCATACCCAAATGTTGTTAGACCTGCCTCGCTAAAACGAACAGGCGTTTCCCAAGCGGTAATCTCATTGGAAACCCCTAAAAGCTCTTTTTTCCCCTGCTGCGCAACACTATGCAATTCAAGCGTAAGTTCTGGCGTTTCACCAGCATCCCCAGGATTGCGCCAATAAGTATGCCATTGAGGTGCAAAGGAAAGGAAAAGCCCCGCATGCAGAATCTGTTTTTTCCCATCCGAGCCTTTGAGCGCATTCTCCTCAAGCGTCATCAAAGTAGCATGGCTTTGGGGTGTTACTTGGGGAACGCTTTCAAGCGCCTTGGCAGGAAGAGAAGCAGAAAAAAAGGTAAAAAGTGCACTGGCCAATAAGCCTAATTGAAAAAGCGCAAAATCTGCTGAACTTACTTTTCCTGTTTCCCTCTTTCTCTCCAGACAAAGAAGACGTAAAACACTTAGAAACAACCTTCTCATTTTTTTACCCTACACTGACGCTTTTTCATAAAGTTTTAGACTTCTTTAATTTTCTGTATCGTCTATCATAACTTGGAAAGAGACCCTTTCCAAACTTTATACATTAATCTTTCTAGAGCGGAACTTTTTCTATCATGCCTGCCACTGGTATCGCTGCTTTCCTCGCCCCAGATTCCGTCAGCAACAATGCTGTTGTGATAGCGGCTCACCTTATTCAGCTCGCTTTAACGCCTGTTTTTATGCTTTCAGGTATTGGCACGCTCATCAATATTTTTAATACACGTCTGCAAAAAGTTTCAGACTGTCTCAGTGAAATTGATTCCAAAGTCTTGGCCTCTGAAAAAGAGGCCGAATCTCCAGAGGAAAACGAAGCAAATAAAAGGGAAATGCTTGAAAATGCAGAACATCTCTTATTCCGCCAAACACGGCTGCAACTGCGTGTTTTAGTTCTGGATATTGGCATTATTCTGCTGGCGCTTAGCGGCGCTTTCACCTGCGCCTCCGCCGTTGCACTCTTTTTTGGATCTATCCACGAAACACGGACAGCGACATGGCTGTTGATTCTTTTTGCCGCGGCTCTGACTTTTACCATTCTTGGACTGATGGCTTTCCTCGCCGACACGTTACTGAGCTGGCATGGCCTCAAACGTAAGCGTGAAATTATTCTGAAACTTTGGGCGGCCCATAAGGAGCACAAGCTCCTTGCGGCCAATGCGCCAAAATCTCAGAACCCACCGAAATAGGCGGCAGAAGGTAGCCAAGCTTATGCGCTACCTCACCCCCTTCTTTTAAACTCCAATTAAAAAAGGCTTGCTCACGGCGGCCTTCTTCTGTGGAATTGCCAGAACCTTTACACGCAATTAAAGAGAAATTGGCAGCCGTAATCGGCCAAGAATTCCCACCCTCTTTGTTTAAAACACTCAAATGATCATAAGGCGCTTCCCAAACTGCATGCTCTGCGGCAGAGGCGAAACTCTCCATGCTCGGCGTAACATAAGCGCCGTCCCGATTGCGAAGCTGTACCATCGACAAGCCATTTTCAGACGCATAAGTATATTCAACATAGCCAATCGCCCCTGGCGTTTGCCGAACCAGCGCCGCAATCCCATCATTGCCACGAGCGCCAGCCCCACCTTCCCATGCCACCAAAGCACCTGCCCCGTAATCTCTCTGCCAATCAGGAGAAACCTCAGAAAGATAAGAGGTAAAGACATAGGTCGTGCCAGAACCATCGCCCCGATGCACGGCACCAATTTCAATCGCAGGAAGTTTAAGCCCCGGATTCAGCGTCTGAATCTTAGGATCATTCCACATCGTTAATTTTCCAGCGTAAATATCCGCTAAAAGCGGCCCTGTTAGACGAAGCGTCCCTTTAGGCACGTGTGGAAGATTTACAATCACCACCGCACCACTCATCATCACAGGAAATTGATAAAGCTGGCTTTTCTCAAGCTCCTCACGGCGCAACGGAATATCGGTGCTGCCAAAGTCAACCAGCGCATTTTTTGCCTGATCCACTCCTGCGCTTGAGCCAATGGCCTGATAATTAAGCTTTAGCCCCAATGTTTTTACTTTTTCCGCCCAGCCCATATAGACAGGGGCTGCAAAACTTGAACCTGCCCCCATCAAATCTCCAGAGACAGGCGTCGCAAACGCAGAAGAGGCACTCAACATCCCCCCTAGAACGACCAGAAAAGAAAGTTTTGAAAATGCCATCAGCTACAGACCTAAAATGGGTTAAAGCAAAAATTAAACCTTAAACACACCCCTGCCTATGCCCTGCGGTAATCATCCTCAAGGCGGACAATATCTGTCTCGAGCAAAGGCGCACCATATTGTGTTTCAATCAGAATCAAATTCTCTGTTCCCCGATTTTCCAAACGGTGAACGGTTTCTCTTGGGATATAAATTCCTTCATTTTCATGAAGCTCTTTGACCTCATCCCCACAAGTTGCAATCGCTGTGCCACTGACAACAACCCAATGCTCACTCCGGTGAAAATGCTTTTGAAGAGACAGACGCTGCCCCGGCAGAACAGAAATCTCTTTGACCATATAGCCATCTGCATGCATCAGGATTGTATATTTTCCCCATGGACGGCGAGTCGTTAAACTCTCACAAGCCTCTTTTTGACCTGCTTTCTCAATCGAGGCCACACAGTCTTTAATCTCTTGAGAACGCTTTAGAGAACTGACAAGCACAGCGTCATTTGTTGCCACAATTGCCAAATTTTCCACGTCATGCGTGATAATCAGTGGCCCTTGGGAACGCACATAGCAATTTTTTGTTTCACTGAGGAAAGCATGCCCTTTTTTGACGCTTCCCCACTGATCCTGCTCTGAATTTTCCCAAAGACTGTGCCATGAGCCAATGTCAGACCATGTAAAATCGGCTTCAACAACAGCGCCCTGCTTGGTATGTTCGGCAATCGCAAAATCAATCGAGATAGAAGGGCTGGATTCAAACGCTTCCTTATCTAAAATTTCAAATTCAGAACTGAAACGGCGCTTTTTAACGGCCTTTTGAACCGCTTCTAAAATCTCAGGCTGAAACTTTTTAAAATCTTCGAGCAGAACAGAAGCTTTGGAAATAAACATCCCCGAATTCCAGAGATATTTTCCAGATTCAAGATATTTCTTCGCCGTCTCAAAACTTGGCTTTTCCACAAAATGGGAAAGGCAATGGGTATTTGAGAAATCTTTAATCGCTTTTCCAACCTCAATATAGCCGTACCCCGTTTCGGGATGGGTTGGCGTAATACCAAAAACTGTTAGGTAGCCTGCATTTGCAGCGGCACATGCCCTGAAAATCGCTTTTTCCCACGCCTCATCCTCTTTAATAAAAGCATCTGAGGGCAAAATCAGCAAAATAGAGTCTGGATATTTTTCCTGCGCCACCAAGGCAGCAGCGGCAATCCCCGGTGCAGAATCCCGACGGCTCGGCTCAACCAGAACGGTTGCGCCCCCTTCTTTAGATCCCTGCAATTCTAAAAGCTGCTGGGTAACGACAAAAGCATGAAGCTGATTACAAACAAAAATAGGGTCTTCAAAATGGAAATTTTTGAGCTTTTCGGATTTTTTCACATTCTCCAAACGCATAGCGGTCTGCTGAAGAAGCGATCTTTCCTCATCCATTAAATACAGGAATTGTTTCGGAAGGGATTTCCGAGAAAGCGGCCAAAGCCTTTTGCCTTCTCCACCACACAGAACAACGGGAACAACTACAGGACGATGAGACATTTAAAATCCATTAAAACGCAAGAATAACGATGTCCTAGACACTCAAAACAAGCCTAAAATATATTTTCTTTTTCTACCATGCTTTAAGCTTTACTCTTTAAACAAAAATACAACAGAAAGCAAAAAAGACTAAAACCCCTAAAAATAAATTAACATTATATATGTAAAGAGTAACAAGGCTACGGTCTCCTCTATCTTTTTAAAGGAGACCACATTGACTAAAGAATTCATCTACTTCTGAAACATAGAAGCAGATACCTGCCCTGCGACAGTTTCTGGTGGGTAATCGTAAGTATTCGCACTCCAACTTACCATTACATTGATAACTTCATCGGATGGTAAATCGGACGCACGAACAATAGAGGCCTTAGCATATACATCCGTAAAAGGCGTACATCCAGCTATGCATCCACTAAAAGGCCATCCAAAAGGATATGTATTCAACTCATCTTCGTTTTGTACACGATTAAGTGCGAATATCAGGGCTATATCATTCGAAAAAACACTGTATATTTTATTTCTATCCTGAAATGATTTCGGAAAATCCTTTTTCTTGGTAGTTATTCCATCCTTTGTTCGTTTAATGCGAAAACTTGGAGTAATCTGATCGGGATCACCGACATTGGATCCTGGGGTTGGACCATCATCTTCATTACCGAAAACGCCCGCAACTATTCCGACAGCACCTGGATATGCAAAATAAAACACTAAAGGATTAACAAGATCCGTGGCTTCATTGTTAGCATCGTCTGATGTTTCCAACCTTACAATACTACCCTGACTTGTTGCTGTAGAAACGAAGAGTGTCCCTTCAGAGCTAATTACAGAACCAGTTACTCCTGCTGGACACACATTCGGATACTTTGCCTGCTGAGCCTCGACCCTCCTCATTGAATCCGGCCATACATCTAAATTTTTTATTTTATTCGACATTTTCTTTTTCCCTTCAAACAAAATATTATTATTGTAGTTTACAATCCATCAGACTTGCGGCAGTCTGATACAAAACGAAAAATCAATCTAAAAATAAATTGAACTCGTAATATGCCATGTGCGGGGGATACCTGCGGCGGCCGTCTCACCAGACCCGGGTGAGCCGGCAGAGCTTTTCGAGAAAACAGAGGCCCAGTAATCCTCCCCTGTCACATTATCCACAGTACCTCTAAAAACAATCTGATGATCGCAAATTTTTATGCTGTAACGTACGCCAAGATCGAGCGTAACATACTGCGAAGCCCAATCTGTATTTTCAAGGTTCGCCGCCCGTTTCCCCTCATAGCGAATGTTAGAGTTAAAAGAGATGCCGTGCAGATAATGCGGGTGCCAATCCAAAAGGAAATCCGCAACCCAAGGCGCAACGCCAACCACCTGCTTATTATCTGTTGCGGCATTGTGCGTTCCTGTCACAATCGGATCCAGCCATGTCACACCACCCAAAACAGAGAGGTCTCGGCTGACCGCTCCAGAAACCTGAAACTCCACACCGCTATCCGTCTGAAGGCCAAAAAGCCCATAGGTTTGCTGGCCATTTGTGAGTAAGTTTTGATCCGTATAAGCATAAGGACGGCTCATCACAAACCCGTCTAAATTCACCTGAAGACGTTTGCGCCATGTATATTTAATACCGCCCTCATATTGCTGCGATTGAATGGCAGGCAGCACATCACCAGAGCCATAAGAGCCAGGAGGTACTGTCGGCCCTGCCTGAACAGAAGTTCCCCAATTGAAATAAGCATTAAAATTAGAAGTTGGGTGCAAAGTTAACGTCACAGAAGGCGAATAAGCGCCATTGGTCTGACTCACGCCATTATTCCCCTTTCCCGTTACAGGATTTTTCCAATTTTGTGTCCTAATCCAGCCCCAAGACATTTCCCCCATCACGGAAACAAAACGCCCAATATCCATATTATCCCCGAGGATCAGAGCCTGCTGCTGTGTTAAAGAATTTTCAAAATTTCCATATTTTCGGGGCTGAATGCCCTGCACCACTGTTGGGTCGTAAAAAGGTCTTGCATTATTCCC
Source organism: Acetobacteraceae bacterium (assembly GCA_004843345.1). NCBI lineage: Bacteria > Pseudomonadati > Pseudomonadota > Alphaproteobacteria > Acetobacterales > Acetobacteraceae > Acetobacteraceae bacterium. The sequence continues at coordinate 1,039,599 of CP039460.1, read as the reverse complement.
ATCAATAGAAACCGAATGAACTATCGTTGGCGCATCATTTTGAACAGAATAGCCATTGCTCCCTAAATTCCAATGATGCTGAATCAAGCCTGTATGAAAATCCCCATTCAAATAGGCATAATTACTCCAGATGCCAAAATTCTGCCCATTGGCTGGAACAGCAGATTTTTGCGTATAGCAAGGGCCCGTAATGCCTTTTGCAGCACAGGCTGAATCACTCAAAATGGTATTTGCTGTTGGGAAATCATATCGAGCAGAATTTTCATAAGAACCGCCAAGCTTTAAACGCAAATTCGGAGAAAACTCATGAAATAATTTTGCCTGCCCTAAACTGGTTGAAAGATTGCTTCCCGTGAAGGGCTGGCCGTACCCTCCCTTAGAAAGATCAGGAGCAGACGGCAAGGGAACATCGTCGGAATAGGCAAAATAGCCAGGATAGCCATAAAAACCTGTGTTATATTGAGAAGCATCCAGTTCGAGCTTGGTATGTTTTGCGAGCTGAATATCAATATCCCCCCCATAAAAATCACGCCACTGGTTTGATGTCGGCGCATAGCTCTGCCCTGTCTGATTCATATAGTTAAACCGAAGCTTCACGGGGCCTTTTCCAATCGAAGTATCCAGAGATTCTAAGGGTGAACCACTGGAATCATACCCAAAATTAAAATTGAAAAAAGGGCGTGCTGTTGGGCGTTTTTGTGTCATTTCCAGTACCCCTGCTGGATTTTCTGGCCCATACATTGCCCCTGCCGCCCCATTTAAAATAGTAAGACCGCTAAACTGTTCGGAGGTATAGGGCGTAATCGAAAGCACATTCAAACCATCAATGCGGGAGTTGTTGACGGTATCACTTTCAAATCCACGGTTGACAGTACGTGTCAGGCCAGGATCAGTCAAAGCCACCAACTGCACCGAAGGCATATATTCCGTTGCCTGATCCATCTGACGAAGCTGCTGGTTTTCTATCACATCATGACTCGTCTGCATCACGGAAAAGGGGGCTTTGGCTAAATTCACCTTTCCAAGAGGGCCTAAAGTCGCCTCTTTATTCAAATAATTAGCTTTAACCCCACTTTCCTGCATAGGAACATCAATTTTACTGCGTACACCCTTAACCCGAACATGCTCCTTGGATTCCTCTTTATTCTCCTGCCATGTAATCGGAATATGCGCCCCCGCATAAGCCGACCTCGCACAAGCACCAGAAAGAAGCGCACAGCAAAAAGCAATATAAAATTTACGATGCTTTCTCAAAGCACAGCAATTTTTACATGACGTACAAGCCAATCTCTTGTTCCCTCTTAAAACAGCAATTTTCCCTCAGTCAGAAAAATTCTAAGTTTGCAAATGAAAACCATTTGCAATTACTACATAGAAATGATAATCATTTGCAACTGTAGAAGATGAAAATTCTCAAAAAAATTTTGGAGATATGAAAGGTAGGAATGAAATGATTGTCTGCTCTTGCAATCTCATTTCAGACAAAGATGTTTTTGATGCAATTTCAGAAGGCGCCTCACGCCCTGCGCAAATTTATGCGCATAAAAAATGTAAGGCGGATTGTGGAGGATGTGCCAAACAGATTTGCCGCCTGCTTAAAGAGCAAAAAAATTCTGCCCTTTCTGCCTCTTGTCCTAATCAGGAGACCTGCCCCAACCGGCAGCAGAATGGGTGTCATCAACAAGCTCAGCAGAGCGCCCTTGCAAGGAAGCCAAAAGTTGTTTTTTCCACCCAAATCTCTTCATGACCAGCGCCTTATTTTCCATTTTGAAATTTTCTTAAAACAGGAAAACAGACGCAAAAGAAAAGCGACCTAAAGCCACCCATAAAAAAAGGCAGGGTTTCCCCTACCTTTTTAAAGATTTCGATGTCAGAAAAACTTACTGAACTGCTTCAGAATTCAACTGAATGTAGTTTTCAAGACCGATGCGCCCAATGAGTTCGAGCTGCGTATCAATAAAATCCTCATGCTCTTCTTCCGCAATGAGAATCTTTGCCATCAAATCACGGGAAACATAATCATTGACGCTTTCGCAATAGGCGATACCTTCACGGAGGCATTTTGCGCCAGCAAGCTCTGCCTTGAGGTCGCATTCAAGGATTTCCTTGACATCTTGACCAATCAAAAGCGGATTGAGCTTTTGAAGATTTGGCAAACCGCCAAGAAATAAAATGCGCTCAATAAGCCAATCGGCATGGTGCATTTCCTCGATGGATTCCGCATGCTCTTTGTTACCGAGCTTGGTAACGCCCCAATGTTTGAGGGTACGGGCATGAAGGAAATATTGGTTAATGGCGGTCAACTCATTGGCGAGCTGTGCATTTAAAAATTCAATAACTTTTTTGTCTTTAACTTTGGACATGGCTTTTCCTAGAGAGTGAGAACAGAAAAGAGACTTTTCTGTTTGTAAAATCAGCAGAGAATTTTTCTTAGAAAAATAGCTTTTCTCCAAGGAAATCAGGAGAAACAGCGGAAAATCATCATCTGCTGTGGATTAAAAGAACAAGCCGATTATAGCACAAAAGCAAAGATTTAAAAGACATAAACGGTCTTCTTTAAAGAAATCTTTTCTAGTTGTAAATGCTTTTCATTTACATTTTTAACTGAAAATGATTTTTATTTTCAATCGTGACATAAACACCCTAAAAAAACGCCCCAAATTTTCTAAGAGCGTTTTTTAAAAGTGAAAAATCACTCAGGGAAAACTAAATGGAGGAATTGGAGGACTAACAGGAAGGCCATCATTGCTATCCTCATATGTTGCGGTATCATCATCCATAACATAATTAAGATCGCATGTAGTGCCGTCGGAATCTCGGATTAAAAACTTATACGCGCCTGCAAACTCCGAGATCCAAAAACCTTCAGACCACTCTTCTAGACATGACCACGAAAAATTTGTATCCGAATTCAGGGGAAACCAGCCTGTATTTGGTTTTATCGTACCAGTGCTTACACCAGTCTTGGGGCAAGAAACTAAAAAAATTTCATATCCCCCACTCCCACCAGATGGAGAACCGCTAAATCCTATAGTAACACCAGTTAAATAAAGATATTTTTCGCCATCCGTATCAGCCGACCATATTGTCGCTGCCTTTAAATCTCCAGCCGAAAGGGGCTGAGACGTTTCATTTCCTGAATCTGCCATTTTTTTCTCCCTTAAAACAGTGTTTAGGGAAAAGTTTCATGGGCTCATGAGGCTCTCCGATTTGTGGAGGGACTCCGTGTCTCTTTCATCCCCCCATAAAAATTTATGGCCTCATTTTTATAAAAGTAAAGGCGCTTTGAGGATACAAAACGCCTTTTTAAAAAGATTATTTTTTCAGTTTTTTAAGCCTTAATAATAGCCCTCTGGTCTTTGAAAAACCGTCGGGAGGGGCTGTTCAGCTTTACCTTTTTTAAGGCGCTGGAGATCCACCGAAATCTCTTTCGGATAACTATACGTTCTTTGATTTTCGGCGTCATCTGCGGCAGCGCTGGTAAGGGCGCTGTCGCTGAAATCCACGTCCCGAATATGGGATTCAAAGGATTTTGCGAAAAGCTGATAGCCAAGTTTAGCGCAATTCAGGCTAAGGGCCTGATCGCTGCTCCGCTGTAAAATAACGTAATGCGGGGTTTGAAATTCCTCTTTCAAAACCCCACCCTGATAGAGTTTGCAGGTTGCGTCCTCAGGATTGGAATAAATAAAAACTTTCTGCTCCCCTTTGTTAAAGGTGGAGCAGGAAGGGAGCAAAAAAACAGAGGCCAATGATGAAAAAGAAAGCACCAATTTTCCAAAATTTCTACCTAAGAAAAATTTCACCTTAAAACCCTTCTTGAGATTAGAAATAAACAGAGGCACTGACATGCCATGTTTGGGGCATACCTGCCGCCGCAGAAAAACCACCATTCGTTGCGCCTGTCTGATTTTTATCAAAAATACTCGCCCAGTATTTTTCGCCAGTAACGTTATAAATATTTCCACGGAAAACCACCATGTGATCCGCAAGATGCGTCACATAACGCATTCCGAGATCTAAGGTCACATAATCATCCACAAAATGCTGACCTTGCTTACACCCACCACTACCAGCACAGTCTCCACCAAGATTATCCGCACGCTGTCCCTGATAATGGATGTTGGAGTTAAAGGAAATCCCATGCAGCCAATTTGGATGCCAATCTAACAGGAAATCTGCCTGCCATGGCGCAACACCAAGCACCCTCGCATTTTGAATAAAACTAAGTGGCTGCTTATCTAATCCCCCTGCATATGCTAACGCACACTGCGCGGCATCTGTACAATGATAACGGGCATTATCATAGGTCACACCACCATACATTGACAACTCTTTCAATAAAGCACCAGAGACCTGAAACTCCATCCCCATGTCCTCTTGATCTCCTAAGAATCCTGTACCATTCGCAGCAGCAGAGTTTCCGATTGTATAAGGACGACGCATTCCAAAACCGCCCAAAGAAACCAAGAAACGATCCCGCCACATATATTTAATGCCCCCTTCATATTGGGTAGAACGAGCAGGAGAGGTTAAAGTTTGCTGAGTCGTACCAACACCACTCGCAAGGAAGGTTCCTGGCGCTGTATCTTGTCCCCAGTTAAAATAAGCTGAAAATCTTTTAGTAGGGTGAAAACTCAAAGCCACAGAAGGATCAAAAGAACCATTGGAATCTCCACTCTTCAAAAGCTTCCCATCCTTACCGAAATTCTGTGTTGTAATCCACCCCCAAGACATCTGCCCCAAAACCGTGAAATAATCCCCAATATCGAAACTATCCCCGAACATCACATTCTGAACGCCCGTATAACCAGATCTAAATTCTCCAGCCCCTTTTGCATTCCCATTAAACCAGCTAGATCCTGGCGCAATCTGACCATTCGTTGCTGGGTCAGCATAACCATATGCACCGACTTCCGTTTCCCCATCATTATTGCCCATTCCAACCTTGACGTCTTTAGGATTCAAATTGGTCAAGGAATACCCCGTTGTGCCCACATTCAAGTGGTGGCGAATATGTAAAATTGGATCCGTCATATCCCAATTTAAATGGGCATAGTTACTCCATGTTCTAAAATCATTCGCCCCTGTGGATGCAACCATTGTTTGATTATAACAGGTGCTTGCACCGCCACACCCATAATTAGAATTTGGATTAAAAATCGTATTTTGAGCGGATAAAGCACTTCGAGCGGCATCTTCATAGAGGCCACCGATTGATAAATGCAGATTTTTTGTAAATTCATGCTTTAATACCATCGTCCCGACTGAGGTCGAGGCATTCATTCCTGTATCGTTATTCCCATAGCCGGGTAAATTCGTATTCGGCGCATCTGGCAAATATCCAACCGCATTTGGAGATCCTGGAGCCGCAACCTTACCGTTCTTAAAAGCCGCCCCCGTATTATAAGCAAAAAGCCCTGGTAAACCGTACACCGCATTATTATATTGTGAGCCGTTCAATTCCAATTTTGTGTGTTTCGTGACCTGAACATCAATTGCGCCTGAATAAAGATCACGCCATTCGTTAGAGTTGCTGGTATAAAGCTGACCTGTCTGATTCATATAGTTAAAACGAACTTTAACCGGCCCTTTTCCCAAGGAGGTATCCAAACTTTCCAACGGTGCGCCATTCGAGTCATAGGCAAAGTTAAAGTTAAAAAAGGGCTTATCCGTTGGACGCTTTTGCGTCATTAACATCATACCAGCAGGGGATTCTGGCCCATAAAAGGAAGAGGCCGCACCGTTTAAAACGGTGACCGAGTCGAATTGTTCTGTCGCATAAGGGGTGGTGATAATCGCATTTAAGCCATCAATACGGCTATTCTGCTCAACGTCTGATTCATATCCACGGTTAATCAAACGGAAAACGCCATTTCCACGATCTTCTAAATTGACTGAGGGCATATATTGTAAGGTCTGCCCAATGGTACGAAGCTGCTGATCCTGAATCACATCATGAGTCGTTGTCATGGTGGAAAACGGTGCCATTGCTGCTTTTTGTTTTCCAAGAGGCCCTAAATCAAGGTCTTTTTGTAAATAATCCGCCCTTGAGCCTGAAACCAATTCGGCCGGGGTAGTGGCGACCCCTTTAACATGGATCAGTTCGTTTGTTGCTGGTCCTTCTGCCTCTGCACTGACGGCCTTGGAGCTGGTACGTCCCCGTTCATCTGAAACGGAGGTTCGGTCCGTGGCACTTTCATCATTGGTGCTGTCCATATCGGCAGCCCGTGCCATGCCTGTCAATCCAACCGCACAAAGAGTCAGTGTAATGCCACTGCATACGAAGAGCGCTGTGCGTGAGACGACTCTCCTCCGCCATGAAAGCGACCTCAGATTCTCATGTTTCATAAAGTTCGCACGCACCTCTCTCTGACTTTTTAGGCTCTTTTAAGATTTTTATTTTATTTTTCTAAAGCTAGACCTCTATTTCAAAAGCCAAATACACTTTTGGTCAATTCGCTAAGGCGTTTTTTGGAGGTTTTTCGTATTTTTTATGTACGAAAATGAATTTTTGTTACTAAAAAGAAACAAAATTTCAAAATATAGCAAAATAAAAACGATTACTGAGTAAGTACTCAAAAGTATTTAAAAGTAGTTTAGGTAATTGAGTAAGTCCTCAGACAAGGAATCCAGGTGTATTGGTAACGTATCTGAACCACACCAGCATCAAAATAATCTGCGCTGTCAGCATTAACCCAATAAGGAAGAACTGCATCCATTTATGACGTCTAGTCACCAATAATCCCAACACGGCAATAAGAACGGGATTAGCATACATAAAACGCACGACAGACATATGCCCTGTAAAAAACGCCATCCAAAACACAGCCAAAATTGTCAAAGCCGCAAAAAATGCCCTTTGCGCCAACGCATAGCAAAAGACAGCTATTGGGATCACCACGGAAATCACCGTTAGAACCTTCATGCCGGGCTTGTATTGATTATCGTAGTAAATCCAGAGATTCTGAAGAATGCCTGTATAATGCCGTCCCCAGCCCTCTTGCGCATAAAGAAACTCCAGCCAATAGCCAGAGGTTAATTTTTGATAAAGCAGCCATGTTAAAAAGCCGATAGCGGAAAGGCAGGCCGATCCTGCCATTTCTATCAATCGGCGTTTTGTCATTCGCTTTTCATAAATCAGCAAGCAAAATTTTAATCCAAAAGAAAGCGCAATAATCAAACAGCCCGTTGGCCTTGCCACACCCAAAAAGATTCCAGCCATGCCAGCCCAAAGCAAATAATCCCGTTGCAGACAGACCAGAAACAGCATCAGGCAAAGCGCATACAAGGCTTCCGTATAAGGCATATAGCCATAGAGAAGAAACGGAAAACAAAGAAAAAAAGCGATAAAAATCCGCTTTTCCTGTTCATTGTTAAGCGGCACAAAAAAACTTGCGGTAAAGGCAGCGCAAGCCAGCGCCGTACTGTTTAAAATCAGCGAAACCGTAAGAAAAGAAACATGCAGCAGGTGCGATAAAGACCCTGCCACCAAGGGAAAAAGCGGAAAGAACGCATAGGGGGCTTTCGTCCCCATGCCTGCGCCAACTTTCTCCCCCGGCAGCAGCGCATAAGCATGATTTGCAATCCGGAGATAGTGAAGGCAGTCATGATGGCAAATAGCGATTTTGTGCGGCGTATTAAAAAAAGATGAGAGGCAAACGTAAAAAACCTCGAGGAGCAAAGCCCAACAGAGCGCAAAGAGCAATACCCTGCGACTTTCCTCATTCTCCTGTGAAAAGAGCCCTTTGATCATCTCTTATTTTCTTTCTCTCGTCTCCACTGCCTCTTAAAACGGCTTGAAGATGCTTTCAGGATGGGGTGAATACAGACGGCTATAAAATTCAATCGCATAACGGTCTGTCATCCCGGCAATAAAATCACAGATAACACGTTTCCGTCCAGCCTCTTCGGACGCTTTTGCGAGCTTTTCCTGAATGTCTGGCGGCAATAAAGGCAATCCCCGCTGACTTTCAAGCGCCCTGAAAAGTCCTGTAACAATCTGTACCCCCCGATATTCCGCCATTCTTAGCGGTGGTGTGTTAATAATGGCCTCAAATCCAAAATGTTTAAAAATTTCAATTTGCCGCAATGCTTCAAAACGAACACGGATCTGTGATAAAATAGGCACATCTAAATTTGGGTAAATTTCCACAGCATTTACGGCCTGTCCTACGAGCTGGCCAAAAAAATGCGTCCTTTGATAGCCATCGACCGCAATTTCCTTCCCCATTCTCGCTGCATCGGCCAGCCCATCGCCAAATAAATCAGGCGTATCCACAGAATTTCCAAATCCCGTATCCCGAAAGACATTGCGGATAATATGGCGGATATCTGGCCCTTTCAGCTTTTCTTCATGTTGCGTATGTTTATGACGGGAAAGAGCTAAATTCACCTTCTCTGCCACTTTTTCATAAAGCGCATCTGATTCCGAAAGCATCGAAAGCGGACTCATCAAGCCCAGCTTAAAGAAATCCTCCACATCATAGGTCGAGTAAGCAATATCATCGGCCAATTCGACAATCTGGCATTCGAGGGTTTTAAACGGTGTTTGAGCGAGTTTCTTTTTATAATCTTTACCAAGAAGTTTTGCCTTGAGCTTGGCAACAAGCGCTTCCTCTGAGGCGTAATAGCCTTTCCGCAGGCGTGAAGGCTCTTCCCCTGCCTCTAAGGAAAGCGGAATAAGAGAATCATATTTCAAAGCGCCAGCTAAAATGCGGGCGGTTAAATTCATGCCGAAAGCTTGCCCATCGCCAACACGCTTTTTCTCCAATTTGGAGAGAATTCTCAAAGTTTGGGCATTTCCCTCAAAACCGCCAGCGCCCTGCATCATTTCATTCAGAGCGGTTTCCCCATTATGTCCAAAAGGAGGATGGCCTAAATCATGGATAAAAGCGCAGGCACGGATCACATCTAAATCAATCCGGAATTCTTTGGGAAGTTTAAACCCCTCTAACTGCTCATTAAGCGAAAGGGTAATCCCCTCTGCAATTTGCGCCACCTCAAGGGAATGCGTCAAACGGGTACGAACAAAATCAGACTCCCCAAGGGGGAAGACCTGCGTTTTACGCTCTAAACGGCGAAACGTGGCGGAATGGAGAATACGCCCAACATCACGGTTAAAGGCAGATCGGCCTTTTTGGACAAAAACCGTTTCTTCAGGCCAAAAACGATCCCAATCGCCCTTTTGGTATAGTGTTGGCTTATCCATTCTTTTGTTCCGTTTTGCTTTAAAGTAAAATTATTTCTTCTGCCCCACCCACTTGAATAAATATTTTAGGCAAGTAAGTCCTTATAAGTAAATCACAAAATAACGGAAGATAAGAGGTGATAACGCATCCATAACGCTTTTTTCACCTCTGGAAACACTTTAAAAATGGCAAAAACCCTCCTTTTACAGATTTTTCTCCTTTACACGCTGGCTGCGCTTGGCGAAATTGGCGGCTGTTTTTGTTTCTGGCTTTGGGCTCGGGAAGGAAAAAGTCCTCTTTGGCTTGGCGTTGCATTGCCCTGCCTGATTTTCTTCGCTTGGAGCTTAACAAAAATCCCGCTTGAAAGCGCAGGACGGACTTTCGCCGTTTATGGGGGAATTTATATCCTTAGCGCCCTTTTATGGCTTTGGCTGGTCGAGCAGGTGCGCCCCGACAAATGGGATTTATACGGATTAGCCTTTTGCCTTATCGGTGCGGGGATTATCGCCCTTGCGCCCCATAAATAAATTCAAAACCAAGGAATAGTCGGGAACTGCCCTGCCTCATTTTTAATACCCAGCCCATAGGCAGAAAAAATCCCCTCAACAGGCTCGCCTTCAACCATCTTGTGAGAGAGAAATAAACGAAAATTTTTTTGATCTGTGCTTAAGCTTTTCACGGAGAAATAAGGCAGGAAAGAAAGCGCCTCTTTCCCATCTGGATAGCGCTCTTTCGCCTCTTCCTCTGTCAAATGATGCCGTTTTATAGCTCTGCGCCGAAGACGCTCCGTTCCTGATTTCACCTGCACACGGCGAATAACACAATTTTTTGTTTCACGTGGAACAGGCTGAATCTGATTAAAGTAAACATAATCCGCCAAGGTGCGGAATTCTGAACGCTTTAAAAGCGTCTGAAGCGCCTGCTCTGCCCCATGCAGACGCAAAACATCTCCCAAAGAAGAAAAAGGATGCTTTTTTGTTCCTTCCGAATGATGTGGCAGGGAAATTGCAATGCCTCTCTCTCCTGAAAAAGCCAACGCCTTATGCAGCATCTCAAAAAGACTGCCCATCGCCTGAGGTATTTTCAAATCCTCCTCTGGCACGGGCTTTAAATCAATATAATGTGAAAGGGTCATGGTGCTTCCTCCCTTTCTTATTCTTTTCCAGCATCACCAAAAACACCACCCCGAATAAGAATGGACATCACAAATTTTTGATCTTCTAATGGAGGTATCTTATCCTTCAAAAGCCATTGATCCAGCAAGCTATAAAAATCTGCCTTTGCCTTTGGCTGACGCCAAGCCCTTCCCTGAACCGTCACGGCACCATAAGGTTCAGCGGCGATAGGACGGTTGCCGTTCTCTTCTGAATCTGGATACCACGAATCAATCGTCCGCAAGGCATTGCCTAATTTCTGGCTATGCATACCTGCGACTTTTTGCCCCTTCATCTCGACTTCGTAAAGGACACGACTTTTTTTACCACGATCGCTCCCGCTATCGTCTAAAACTAACTCTTGAGACGGATAGACTTCCTGCCCCAGTCCTGCACAAACAAAAGCTTCAATCACGAATAATTCTGACTGTCCGCCCTTTAAAACAGCCTCAATAAGCTTTGCTAAATCTTTTAATTTATCTTGAGAGGATTGCGGTGTTTCTTCAAAACCTGCCAAACTGTAATCCAACGCTGGAAAAACCCATGTTTTTTCTGGCTTTCCCTGTTTTATTTGGGCAACACGGATTTCAACTTCCTGCGCCCCTAAACGGTTGCGCCACAAAAAACGGCCAGAGGCCAAATTCCATGCGTAACGCCAAGCTAAATCTGAAATGCCATCGCCTTCGAGGAAAGTCTCAACCGTTTTCAATAATTTTTGTTCATAGGCGTGGTTGTTGCAGGCAGAAGGCTGTCCAACCCCTGGCAAAATCCGCAAACTAAAAACTGCCTTTAACGTGTCCTCTTCTGGAAAAAGCGTGGCCACATCAACCCTTTGAAGGTTGGCTTTATCAATTTTTGCATCTAATTTTGCAGGGTCACTTTCCTTTTTGGATAAACGGTTGGAAATCGTTCCCCGAACGGCCTTTTCTCTTAACTGAATAGGAGAAAATCCCTCATCTTCTTGAAAGTTTTTGCCTCTTTTTTCCCATTTTCCAGAGAAAAAAATAGCATCAGAGAGATCAAATTTCCGCTCAAACGCCAAAACGGATGCTGTTTTTAAATCTTGTACCATTCTAACAAACCCCCATTCTATTTTTAATCATCAAAGTTTAAAGAATCATTTTGCTTAACAAAGAGCGCCTCTTCACTGTTGGGAAAGACACTTTCCAGATTACGGCAACGGTAAAGCCCTTTTTCCGCATCACTTTCAGCCCGCCACAAGAAAGCAGAAATCTTTTCAAAACGATGGGGCGACCGCCACTCCCCAATAGATTGTAAAGATTCCACAGCCCGAAAAGCTGTTTTACTATCCCTTGCGCCCCTCACCGATCCCGCAGGATGAATAGGGCCAATCGCACCATAACCAACAGAAATAGGCACAATCCAGCCCGCACCTTTCTGGCGATCGCTCTGCCATTCAACCTTGCCATCCTCATGCGTAACCGCCCAAGAACGAACCGCACAAAGTGAAAGAAAAGCCTCTAAATAAGTCGGTTTAGGTAATTTTTCTTCTGTTTCTGGCTTTTTAAGCAGCGCCTGAAAACGCTCCTCCAGCAAATCAGCCCGCTCAATCAGTGCAAATCCTGGAAGCAAACGGTATTTTTCCTTCCACCAATCTTTTTCAAACCGCTCCGCCTGTATCAAACGTGGAATGACCTTATAAGACGGCGCTGCGCCAAAAAGTGCAGAAGGCAGAAAAATTCCGCCAGCAAGGCGCATGGTTTGCAAAATCTCTAAAATCTTATGCGCCATTTCTGAACGCTCTGTCTCTGACAAATAGCCTATGATTTTCACCCCAAAAAGAAGCGAAAACTCAAGATGCATTCGCCCCTCTTCCTGCATCGGCGCACTTTCACCCTTTTTTGAAACAGGACGGCGCATCTGCTGAAACGCCTTAGCCCCATACCCCTCACCCGCAATAAGCTCCTGCGTCTTATGGGCAATAACGCCCACAGCTTTAAACTGAATTTCAATTTTTGCCTGTGCGCATTTGCGCTCTAACGCCCACATCAACCCCATAAAAGCGGTTATGGAAGGAAATCCATGCGTAAAAGGCCCTGAAATCGCATTGGCATTTTGCACTCTCAAACGGGGCAAAAGAAGATAATCTGTCTGGGTCATCTTTTCGCCTCTATTTTCTGGCCATCAGCCCTGCGTTGAAAAGTTGATTTCCTATGCATTGGCGTTGGCCAAGCAACCTCTAGCATAAGCGCCTGATTGCGTGCCCAATAATCATGCTCTACATCTCCAACAGCAAGCCCTGCCTTACGCAAAGCGTCATTGATACAATGCGCCACCTCATCTGCAATCTCGTCTGCCCAGCGACCCTCATGGTATTTTTGGCGAAAAATCTCATCTTCTTCCGTCTGAAAATTTTGTGTTGCTTCAATCCGTCCCGTATCAAGCCAAAGACGTTCACACAAAGGCAATTTTTGGTGCGCTTTTTCGGCAGACCAGCCAACAGGTAAAATCTGGCGAAGCGTCTCCGCCTGGGAAAGAATTTCTCCTGAAAGGCAATCTTGTAAATAATCCCGATAATTTCGTGTTGCCATCACAGCTCTGGGATTCTTTTTAAGGAAAGAAACAAGCGCCTCCAGAGCTTTTCTCGCTGCCCCGTGAGACAAAATCCATCCCATAATGGGTTTCTCTGTTTTTAAAGGCGGACGGCGTTGCGTCTTAACCTGCCACACAGGGGGTGCAGAAGAGAAAAATTCCATGGCGCCGCGGCGTAAAGAATTTAACTGGCTGACATTTTGCGGTTTTGTCCCTCCCAAATGACGTACCGCCATTCTCGGAAATTCCTGAAGCGTCCCTTCCCAGAAGCGTTTCTCTTTTCTTGCTTTCCTGCCTTCCTTAGCCTGATCTCCAAAACGTGATGCTGAAAGAAAATCTTTATAAATAAGCTGAGCCAGAGAAGAAGGATAAAGAGGCTGTAACAGAATAAAATCCTGATTTTCTAAAACATTTCCACCCTGATTAAGCCAATAAAGCTGTTTTGAATTTCCATCAGAAACGCCTTCATTTTCTCTAGCAGCCTCACGCTCCACAAAAGCCAGAAAACGTGAAGCAATCTGCTTTCCCTTGCCCGTAACCTCACTCAAAGCCGCAAAAGCATCCGCATCTTCGGCCTTTAGCCATGCTTTCAAGGGAAGCGTTTTTCCATCAAGTGAAATGGGCAAATGCAGAAACTGCCACCCCTCCAATACCACAGCATTTTCTGCCCCATTGCCAGCCGCATCGGGTAAAATTTGATCTTCTGATAAAAGATGTGAACCAATCTCTTTTCGTTGAGGCAGATTCTTCGCATAAATCGTACCGCCTTTAACATCCGAATGGGTTGCTTTGGGCAAATGCGTTCCAATTTGAACACTGGTTTTGCGTAAAATCGTGGCCGTTTTTTCAAGCCACTCTGGCTTATTATATTTTTCAGGTTTTGATCCCTGCTTTTTCCGCTCTTCTTCTATTCTTTTCTCATTGAGAAAAGAAGCAATCGCTGTCTCAAAAATCTTTTGTCGGGATAAATTCGTCATTCTTTTATCCTACAATTAAAAGCATGATAAAACCCTATCCTGCCTTTGAGAGAAAATCTATCTCCGTTAAGGCCTTTCTGTAAAAATTTTATCTCTGCTGAAAGCTTCATATTAAATCTAATCCCAGCACATCATTAAACTGCCATTTTTGCGTTTCATCTCTTTTATAGGCTGAAAAAGCTGTCATGCGTCTCGCTTCCATCTGAACGCTTTCTTCGCTCTCCCCTTTAAAATTTTCCAACCATTCTTTCAAAAGCCCTTCTAAAGAAGCTGTATTCCAGGGCGTTATATTTTTTCCGAAAGAAATTTTCTGAGAAACCAATGATCTTTCTGCAGAAACATAAAGCTGTTCCTTTCCCCTTGTAGGAACAGCCTGTTGAAAACAAAGCTTTTCATTCTCCGTATCCCAAACAAAAGCCAGCGCTATTTGCGGAAAGCTCTGCTCTCTGAACGGCTGATTTTGCGCCAAAAGCCCTGTCAAAGACGTTTCAGAAAAATCCTGCCACCAGCATAAAGCCGCTTCTCGCTGCCCCATGGCTCTTCCTTGAGGATTTCCCCATTTCTTTGGTTTAGCATCCATGCCTTCTTTCGTTTTTGCAAGCTCCAAATCCCCTATTTTTCCAACATAAAATGGATTTTTCCCTTGCACTTCCCAATCTTGCCGAGGAAGGCGCTGCGGTGGCTCGAGCAGTCTTGGAATAGAGGTAATGGTTTTATATTCCGCAGCACGGAGAAGCGTTTCCAAATCATGTGTTTTGAGTTGCCATGTCTGGCTTTCATATCCTGGCTTTTCATAGGCAACTTTTCCACCGCCCTTGATCGCCTTCACATTTTTATGAAGCAAAAGCAGATTGGGACTTTTCGGCGCTTTCTTTCGATGCCTTTGCACCCTGCCTGCTAACTGGATAATCGAACGCAAAGACGAGGGCTCCGCTATCGCCCAATCGGCATCCCAATCCCTTCCAACCTCGCAAACAGGCGAAGCCAACACGATAAAAATATGATTTTTAACCGTTTTTGGACTTTGCGCTAAAATTTCCCGAACTTCCCTTTTTTGCCAAGGCTTGTTTTCCTGCCCTTCTTTGCCTGTTTTTCGGTTAAAAATTCTATCTAAACCAGCCTCAATGGCCGAACGGCAAATCAATGGAAAACGGGAATGATAGACACATAAATGAAACTGCGTCTCCTCATTCTCAGATCCAAGTTCAAAAAAAGCCTGCGAAACACGGTAAAGCGGCCGAATATTCGCCATTCGAATCAAACCAAAAGAGAGTTTTTTCCCTTGAAAAACACCTTCTTGAATCTCTTCACCATGCGCCTTATGAAGTTTTAAAGCTTCCTCTCGGTACAGCCTTGCTAAAACAGGGTAAATCTCCTTCTCTTGCAGATTTCCCCGTAAAACACCCTGCCCAATAATCTTACCTTGACGCAGTGGCTTTTCCTTCGCCTTTTTTAAAAGTTTTTCAGCCCTTTTCTGTGCAAATTTCTGATGCGCTGCTTTAAAAACAGCTTCATCAGGGCAAATCGTACTTTTAGCGTTAAACTCATCTACCCAAAGACAAGGAATCTCTGCCCTATCGCTTGCAGAAGCTCCGCTATATCCCCCATGATTTTTCAAATAAATTTCACGCCCTGCCCGATAGGCCAAAAACATTCCCCGCACCAGAGATTCAGGCAAAGTCGCAGACGAAAGCAAAACCTTCCGCCCCAGCATGCCAGAATACCAGACCAATCGGGTCAAAGCTGGCAAATCCTCAAGCGCATAATCATCTAATTCGTCCAAAATGAGATCCGAAGACATTAAACGCAACATCGGGTTAATTTGATGTCCGCCCCGCCAAGCCTCGGTCGCTGGCGCAAGGTGATCCACGGTGCAAACCAGAATAGGCGCATCTAGAAAAGAACGGTCTTTTTTATTTCGCCGCCCATTTTCCTGCCCAACTCCATAAACCGCAGACAATAAAGGATATTTCTCCCAATCTTCCTCTTTTGAAGGATCCGTTTCAAAAGCCATCTCGCCGATTTCCTCAGGTAACAAAAAAGCCTCTGATTCCGATCCTTTTTCTTGAGATTTTTCCTCTAAAAATGCTGCAATTTCCTGACTGACAGCTCCGCCGACAAAAACACCAAGCTCCTGATCCTCTAAGGAAAGATGCTCTCGATACACTTCGCCTGTTTGATGGGTCAAAACCCGAAGCCCTAACGCATAAGTCATTCTCAACGGTTTTTTCTCTGAAGTCAGCGCAGCCAGTATTTTCCCATTGCCCAGCGTTTTCCCTGATCCTGTTGAGGCCATATTCACGATAAAAGCCCCCTTTTCCAGCGCTTTGCTGCGTATTTCCAACGCTTCGTCCCAAGCCTTATTCTGCCAAACATAGTCGGGTAAGGTTGCCGGCACTCTTTGGCGAAAACGCTTCATTTTATAAGAGGGAAGAACCGTCAAAGGCCGTGTGAATTTTTCTAAAAA
The DNA here is from genome assembly GCA_004843345.1 of Acetobacteraceae bacterium. Taxonomy (NCBI): domain Bacteria; kingdom Pseudomonadati; phylum Pseudomonadota; class Alphaproteobacteria; order Acetobacterales; family Acetobacteraceae; species Acetobacteraceae bacterium. Next base: position 1,023,260 of record CP039460.1, on the reverse strand, counting down.
ACACGCAATGCTGCCAGCCTGCTTGGCGATTTCTGTTAAATGGCAAACCAAAGATTGCTTGGGCGCATTGTCCCTCCCCGTATTGGCAACAGCCTGCCCCTTTTTAAGAGGCGGCAATTTTACTCTTTCCCATGAGGAAACGTGGTGATCGGCTAACATTAAACTCAAACGGGCCAGATGGAGGATATAAAGATCCTCTTGCCAGCCATGCCAGTCTTTTTGCTTTTCTTCCAAAGATAAAAGGCGTTTTGCCGTATTTTTAAGACTTTTTGAAAAAAGAGTTGATTGAAGCACCCCTTCCAACATGCCAAAATCATGGTATTTCTCAAAGGAATGGGGTGAATCTGGCCTTTGATTATTCCAATCGGCAGAAACCTTCGCAAGCGGATGATTTAACAAATCAAGCTTCAGCCCCGTAACCTTCCCTCCAAAAAACGCACTGTCAGGCGAAACAGGCAAACGATGATGGGAAAAAATCAGCCAAAGAATGGCTTTCGCCAAGGGTGGAAGATTTTCAAAAATTCTGACTTTATTTTCAGATTCAAAATCCTGCCCCCATGCTGGAAGCCAATGTGAAAGCACTTCCCCTTCACCTTGTTCCAAACGCTTTAGCCAATCGGCGTCTGTTGTCCCAGACTGGCGCACAAAATACGCAAAAAGGCGGGCAGACTGATATTCATGACGCAGCAGATTGGGCTGAATTTCTGTTGCCTTCAACTTTTCCTGAAAGGCTCGGCTGGCTTTTCCCAAATCATGTAAAAGCCCAGCCATACGGGCCAGAAGACGTACGCTTTCGCCACTATCCCAATGGTTTTCATCCTCTAATCTTAAAAGATTTAACTCTGTGCTTTGTGTTGGCACTTTTCCAAACGCATCAAAACGCCGCCAATCCCCAACAATCCATTTAAGTTCTGCACCACCCCGTCCGCCAATACGGTGACACGCTACCGCTGTATTTTTACGGGCCGTAGAACTCAGCATTTTATGAAGCGTTTCCAGTCCTTTTTCTGTCATCGGTGTTTGCCAGCAGCGTTCCCCTGTCCGGCATGCAAACTGGTCTAAAATTCGGCGGCTTTCCTTCAGAGCCTTATGATCACATTGGGAAACGAATAGAACTTCCATTATCCTTTACCGCCCATCCCATAGCTAAAAGCGGTTTCCATCGCTGTTTTTTCCGTCTGGGAAATCATAAAATCCAGCGCCTCTGTTGCGATGAGCGCCCGAATACACCGTCCCCTGAATTGCTGCTCCTCTTCGCCTGCTTGCGCCGAAATAAACGCATTTGGCAAAATCACGGAATCTTTAATCAAATCTGCGATATCAAAAACCAATCCGCCCCGCCGTGTCTTTCCGTGTAAAATCGCTAAACCAAAAGGAAGCCCTAAAACCCACGCTGCGGTTGCGCCTAGCCCATAAGCCAAATAATTCCCATGATCGAGAAATTTATTTGCCGCATCTTTCCCCTCCCCCTGCTTTACACGGGTAAAATCGCCATAATGGGTTGCCCTCGCCGCCAAAGCAAAAAGCATTTTTGTCAGACGGGCCTCTGCCATCAAAAGCGCCTCTACCGTTTCCGCTAACGCAATTTCCTGTCGGGCTGTTTTTAAAACCTCCTGAAATTTAGCAAGATCAGGGCAAAAACCGTTTTCCTGCATAGAACGGGAAAGCCATGATTTTTCAACCCGCTCCAAACGGGCCGTTTGAAACGATTTTGCAGCGCTTAAACGCCCTTCCTCCTGAAACCAAAAAGAAACCCAAGCTTGTAAATAATTCGTTGGGCGATATTCACTTTGAGGCGAAAGCCACGTTAAATCAATCTGATCCTGATGATCTGTCCCTGCGAATAAAGGCGTTCCACCCCCACCTGAAAACCCTACCATAACCCCAGCCTTGGCGAGTTCCCGCATGGCAGCCTGCGTGATCGAAGTACCATTCCCTAAAAGAAGCGTTGTTGTATTTGCTATGGGAATATTCCAGTAAAGCGATTTTCGATCTGTATCCGTGACATACTCAACCCGTCCGCCATTGACCAGAACACGGCAATATTCAAGATAATACAAATTTGCCCGCTTAGAATGGAGAATGGTTTTTAAATCACTCGGCGAAATATAAGGCGTTTTGCGCTTTTTAAGCTTTTTAGGAGTCTCAACGGGGTCAGTCATTCTCTTCCCTTAATTTTCAAAACCTGTATTTCATTAGGAACGCCCCTTAAAAGAAAAGCAAGAAAAATCACCCTAATTTTTTTAAAGGAAAAAGAAACGCTGATTTCTGGGATTAGAATGAAGGGCGATAAAAAAGGGTAAAAACGTGATTTTAACTTTTTTTCCTAGATTTTCCTTGGGAGATCAGGCATGTATCTCTAGTTCACTGCCGCACAGGCAGCTTAGAAAATTTTAGAAAATGGCTTCATGGTATCATCAGATGTTCACTGCCGCACAGGCAGCTTAGAAATCACAAAATGTAAAAGAAGGTGATATCGGGGGGTTCACTGCCGCACAGGCAGCTTAGAAACGCGGGGCTTAGATTGATTCCATATTTCTGTCGTTCACTGCCGCACAGGCAGCTTAGAAATAAGCTGATTGCGCCTTCGGGAAGTGGGTCACGTTCACTGCCGCACAGGCAGCTTAGAAATGTATCCGTGACGCCAGAAAAGATCACAAAAATGTTCACTGCCGCACAGGCAGCTTAGAAAAGCAGATGGTTCCCATATCGTCCCTGTAAGTAGTTCACTGCCGCACAGGCAGCTTAGAAATCCCATGTTAGATAAATCATGCTTTAAAAAATGTTCACTGCCGCACAGGCAGCTTAGAAAATTAACATTTGTACCTTGCAATCCTTGCGCCCGTTCACTGCCGCACAGGCAGCTTAGAAAGGGTTTATGTTTCTTCGATGCGAATTGATTTTGTTCACTGCCGCACAGGCAGCTTAGAAATTGATAAACATAATTATAGTAAGTCGGCAGGTGTTCACTGCCGCACAGGCAGCTTAGAAAAAACATACCACGCCATGGCACGGCTTGAAGATGTTCACTGCCGCACAGGCAGCTTAGAAATTTTGTAAAACTCTCGATGATCTTCGCCTTTTGTTCACTGCCGCACAGGCAGCTTAGAAAAATGACATGATAAATATTCCTGTTTGTTTGTTGTTCACTGCCGCACAGGCAGCTTAGAAATTGAATATTGTTTATACGAATAGCGACTTTTTGTTCACTGCCGCACAGGCAGCTTAGAAAGTCAGCTTCCGCTGTTGTGAAGATTGCAGTAGGTTCACTGCCGCACAGGCAGCTTAGAAAGTCATTCCCCTCTCCCAAACATACCACGCCATGTTCACTGCCGCACAGGCAGCTTAGAAAATACGCATTCCTTTTTGGATAAAAGAAGGCAAGTTCACTGCCGCACAGGCAGCTTAGAAACTTTTCATTCTTTTTTTGTCAAAAACAATAAGTTCACTGCCGCACAGGCAGCTTAGAAACCACAAGTTGAGGGCAATTATGTTACGACTAAGTTCACTGCCGCACAGGCAGCTTAGAAAATCTTGCACTTCTGGCGGCTGGAGTAGTATATGTTCACTGCCGCACAGGCAGCTTAGAAATTAAGGGAGCTTCTTCATACTTTCTTTTTAATGTTCACTGCCGCACAGGCAGCTTAGAAATTTAATCTTTAAGGGAGGTTTGCTCCAATAGAGTTCACTGCCGCACAGGCAGCTTAGAAATCAAAAAACGTTAGAAAAGGCGATTTTGGTGGGTTCACTGCCGCACAGGCAGCTTAGAAATCTAATTTTTTATCTAAAGCCATATCTGTCTCGTTCACTGCCGCACAGGCAGCTTAGAAATTGAAACAAAGTCGGCTACTAATTTAGGATTTGTTCACTGCCGCACAGGCAGCTTAAAAAAAGGCTGTGCTTTTGTCTATGGTAATGCGGTGGTTCACTGCCGCACAGGCAGCTTAGAAAGCCTAGCGACGAATGGAAGGCGCAACAGTCTCGTTCACTGCCGCACAGGCAGCTTAGAAAAAGATGTACGCCATGGCGCTCTATAATCGTCTGTTCACTGCCGCACAGGCAGCTTAGAAACTAAAGGGATGAAGATTATTTAAAAGAACAAAGTTCACTGCCGCACAGGCAGCTTAGAAATAAGCGTTTGGCGGAGGCACATGCTCAGGTCAGTTCACTGCCGCACAGGCAGCTTAGAAATTTAACGTTTCTTGAGGGGAAGCGGAGAAGAGGTTCACTGCCGCACAGGCAGCTTAGAAAGTCCATTCGATTCCTGTGTTGTTGTTTTTATCGTTCACTGCCGCACAGGCAGCCTAGAAATGTGCAGGATTGGAAGGAGTTTGCACCACGCCGTTCACTGCCGCACAGGCAGCTTAGAAATTTCTACGATAGACCCCCCAAGTGTTACTCCGTGTTCACTGCCGCACAGGCAGCTTAGAAACGTTACTATCTACGAATGTTAATGTACTATTTGTTCACTGCCGCACAGGCAGCTTAGAAACAAAGGCGTGCCGTCTGGATTTTTTTCTGTTTCGTTCACTGCCGCACAGGCAGCTTAGAAAAAAAGCTGGGCGGTCTAATGAGATTAAGAGGTGTTCACTGCCGCACAGGCAGCTTAGAAACATTCCCACGATTTCCCGAACGCTGTCATCTGGTTCACTGCCGCACAGGCAGCTTAGAAAATGCGTCGACTACATCATCAGAGCGCGTATTAGTTCACTGCCGCACAGGCAGCTTAGAAATGGTGATACAATTAGTGTTGAGATGACATCTCGTTCACTGCCGCACAGGCAACTTAGAAATCTGCAAAGGAGGCGGAGAAGAAATGATTCCTGTTTACTGCCGAGCAGGCAGTTCATAAAACAAGCCTTCTGACACTCAGAAGGCTCTTTTATCAATTAAAGCTTTTTTGAAACGATCGATAACCTCTTAAACTCTGTATATCTCTATCGCTGCAAAAATTTCATTCCCTAGCCATCTTTTCGGCAATCTCTTATGATGGGCATCAGGCCATTCACGCATCTTTTCCCAAAGAAAACATCTTTATGTTCATCCATTTTTTGCACGTTTTTTTACATTATCTTTATGTAATCGACCATTTTTATTACTTCACAATGTTTGTAAAGCTCGTTTTTGGCTTTGCGATTATTTTGACTTATTTGCGCTATACAGGTCGAACACAATTCTCACAAATGAATGCGATTGATCTCATTGGTAACTTTATTATGGGGGGTGTTGTCGGGGGCGGCCTTTACAGCCCCAGCTGTTTAAGCTTTTTTGTGGCGCTTTTTCTGAGCGTTTTTGTTTTATTTTGTGTCAATTATCTTTATCTCAAAACTGATCTTTTTTACCGTGTGACGATTGGCACGCCTATTCCTATTATTCGGGACGGGCATTTTCTTATGGATGTCATCACGGCCCGAAACAGCAATATCGATATTTTAAACGTGGCTTCACAACTCAATCTTCAAGGGATTTTTTCCTTTAGCGAAGTCGCCTACGCGCAATTAGAACCTAATGGCTCACTCACCGTAACCTGTGATGAAAAATGTGTCCCTGCCACTGTTGTCATTTATCACGGTATTGTCCGAAGCAATGCCCTTGCCAGCATTGAAAAAACAGAGGAAGAGCTGGAAAAAGACATGAAAAGCTATGGCATCAGCGATCCAAGCCAAATTTTCCTAGCCGAATATGGCTCAAATGGCTTTATTTTCATTACCACAGTGGGAAAAGTCTTCCCCCGCCCTCGCCCTAAAATCATCAATTATCCTGAATAATTTTTATCCCTTTAAATAACTATGATATAAGGGACGTAAGAGCGCCCAAAATCATTCTCGCATGTCTTAAAAGAGGCTTTTATTTCTAATTTCGCTCAAAAAAGAATCTTTTTTTGCTTTTTCTTCCTTCTTTTCTTCACTTTTCTCTCAGGAAGATCAGAAGCCATGGTTATGGGCGAAGATTTTGCGGCAAATAACACCCATCGCTCAAGCCATGCTGAAACCGAAGCCCCAATGGCTTATCGACAACTCCAAGCCAATAAAGCAAAAAAACACCGCAAAGAAGTTCTTGAAAGAGCTTTAGGATTAAAAAAAGCACCTAATCCAATGGTTGGAATTACCAACTTACCTGGAGCTTCCTACCCTTCTTATGGGACTTTACCGATTACAGATCCTTACTTTGATGCCAAGCTTAAAGTCACGCCTCAACCCCCTCTGCCACCGCCTTATCCGGGCGGTCCAACGGGCCCTGGCGTCTATGGCAACCATGGCGTTGTCGAGCCAGACGTTTTCCCATAAATCGGGATTTTTCCATTATTTTATAATTTATTAAGAAGATTATGATGCGCAATATAATTCTTTATCACAATCCAGCCTGTGGAACGTCACGCAAAGTCTTGGAAATCATCCGTAATCATGGGATTGAACCTGAGATTGTTCTCTATCTTAAAACGCCTCCCTCTCATGAAGAATTGGTTAAGCTCATTACTGAAATGGGAATAACGGCACGCGCGCTACTGCGTAAAAATGGCAAAATTTATAAAGAATTAGCGCTTGAGAATGAAAAGCTCACCGATGAACAGCTTATTGATTTTATGGTTGAACATCCCGTCTTAATCAACCGTCCGATCGTTGTAAGTCCCGTGGGAATACGCCTCTGCAGACCAGCCGAAACCGTCTTGGATCTTCTTCCAAAGTCCTAAACAATATTTACAGAAATTTTTAAGAAAAAATGGTGGAGCCAATCGGAATCGAACCGACGACCTCTTGCATGCCATGCAAGCGCTCTACCAATTGAGCTATGGCCCCATTTAGAAAGCACTTAGCGTGCTTTTCATCTTTGCTTTCTATATCTTGTCTTCTTATCCAAGCGCAAGATATTTTTTAAACGGGAAGCAATTTTCTTTCTCTCAATGCAGATAAAAGCGGAAAAAGCGGCAATCCCAAAATTGTTTCCTGTGCGCCTTCGATTTTTTCAAAAAGCTGAATGCCAGGCCCTTCAATACGGCATGCGCCAACGCAAAAAAGCAATTCTTCCCCTTCAAAATCAATAAAGGCTTTCAAAAAAGCTTCTGAAAAATGCCGCATTTTCAATTTTGGACTTTCTGTATAGATCACAACAGGCTGCCTTTCTTGCAAAAGACAAAAGGACGTATGTAAAAACTGCGTTTTTCCACGCATTCCCCAAAGCTGTTTTTCGGCTTCTTCTAAAGTCTTTGGTTTATTATAAAGCTCGCCTTCACATTCTAAAATTTGATCTGCACCAATGATTAAAGATTGATTTTGAGAAAAATCAGTCTCTTTTTGCAGCTTTTTTTGGGCAATCTGCGCCTTTGCGAGTGCTAATTGTCCGGAAATATCTTTCAGAGAGTCATTTTTCTTTAAAAATTCGGCTTTTAGGGCTTCTTCAGGGCAATCCACAGGAAATAATCGGGGAGAAATACCTGCATCTTTTAAAATTTTCTCCCTTGTTTTAGAACCGCTTGCTAAGATGATATTCGATCTTTTAAGCGGAAAAGAAATTTCTAAATCCATTTTTCTTTCCCTGTATTTTAAATTTTATCCAAAATTCATCCACAGAATCTGTGTATAAACCTGTGAATGACTCTGGGATAAAAATTTAGTGAATGTGCATAATTCCTAAGAATAATTTTTAGCTGTGAATAACCCTTACCTTATCCAGAAAACTATCCCTTTGAGGATAAAATTTTTTCTCTTTTGTTAAAAATATAAAATACTTTCAAAGACTCTAAAGATTACAGGGCTGAAAATGAATTTATTTTGTGTATGTTTCTGTGGATAATAAAGGGATTAAAAAGAAACCCCACTTTCCACAAGACTTTATTCTTTTTCTTTTTTTGAATCTTTAATTAAATATAATAAAGAAATTCATCCCCAGTCTTTATTTCACTTGATCCACAGCTCAAAAAACGATTTTTTAGTAGGAGAAAGTTTTAAAGCATTTTGCATCATTTATTTTTAAAGTTAGAAAGTTTTCATGCGTTTTTCTTCAAATTTACCTTTGTTAAAAACCCTTTCGGGTCAAGAAACATGGCCTCCTCCTGTTTGGTTGATGCGACAAGCAGGTCGGTATTTGCCAGAATTTAGAGAATGGCGTTCAAAGGCCGATTTTTTAACCCGTTGTTTAACGCCTGAAATTGCAGCGGAACTTACACTGCAACCCATAGATCGTTATGACATGGATGGCGCTATTCTTTTTTCTGATATTTTGATTCTTCCTTGGGCTTTAGGACGGGATTTAAAATTTCCAGAAGGGGTTGGGCCTGTTATGCCCCCTGTCAGAGAAGAAAAAGATCTCTTGGAATGTGAAAAAGCCTTAAAATCAGGAGAAGCTTTTAAAAAAATGGCGCCTGTGCGTGAAGCTTTAAAGATTTTAAGCCAAAAATTGGCTGGAAAAACGACAACTTTACTTGGATTTGCAGGCAGTCCTTTCACTGTTTCCTGCTATATGGTCGAGGGAAGTGGCTCTAAAACGTTTCTCGAACTCCGAAAAATGATGATTAATCATCCGGATCGTTATCAAAAATTGATGGAGATTTTAACTGAAGGCACGATTGAACTTCTTCGGGGACAAATTGATGCTGGTGCGCAGGCTGTGATGCTTTTCGATTCATGGTCTGGCATTCTGCCTTCAGATGAATTCCGTAAATGGGTCATTGAACCGACAAAGAAAATTCGCAAAGCGCTTAAAGACTCTCATCCAGAAACAAAAGTGATTGGATTTCCACGCTTGGCAGGGGTTATGGTGCCTGAATATGCGGTTGAAACAGGTGTTGATGCGGTGAGTTTAGATGTTTCCGCAGATTTAAAAACAATTTTGCCACTTATTCCTGAAAATATTGTCATTCAGGGGAACTTAGACCCTGCTTTGCTTTTTTGCGGGGGCGAAAAAATGAGAGAAACGGCCAAGGAAATTTGCCAAATTTTGAAAAACAGGCCGCATATTTTCAATTTAGGTCATGGTGTGCCACAATTTACACCTGTTGAAAATGTAAAAGATTTGGTGGAAACTATTCGGGCATTGCCTAAAAATTCTTAAAATAAGGATAAAATCCATGGTGGAATCTAGCTCACAAAATTTAGAGAAATTCCTTTCTTATCCAAAGGCAGAGCTCGTTTTGTTCGATTGCGATGGCGTTTTAGTCGATAGCGAGCCAGCGGCTCAAAAAGCTTCGGTTGACTTTGCCGCAAAATATGGCATTCAGATGACCATTCCAGAGGCAGAAAAATATTTTCTAGGCCATTCAATGCCTGAAATTATTAGAATTTTGCGTAAATTATCGTCAGAGGAACTCCCTGAAAATGCGGATGAATTGCTCAAAGCGCATTTTATTTCTGTTATGAAAACAGAAGCACGCACGTTTGACGGTGTAAAATCGCTTCTTCAAAAGTTAAATAAGGCAGGTATTCCCTTCCATGTTGGCTCAAATTCATCGATGGATGAAATGCAGGCTAAGTTTAAAGCCGTTAAAATCGAGGATGAAATCGATCCAAACAAGGTTCATTCCGCTGTTGATATGGGAAAACCAAAACCTGCGCCAGATGTCTATCTTTTAGGGGCTGAAGAGGAAAAAATTTCACCCGAAAAAACAATTGTTGTTGAAGATAGTGACGCGGGTGCAAAAGCCGCTTTCAATGCTGGAATGCGCTGTATTTTACTGCGCCATCCTGGGCAAAAAGTGCCAGATTTTTTTAAAGAAGGCCAAGTTGCTGTTGCCTATAACATATCTGATGTTGAGAAAATTCTTTCTCAGGCTTTAAGGGAAAAAATTTAACGTGATTGCTTATCTTCCTTGGCTTTTAGCGTTTCATGTCATGGGCTTTACGGCTTGGATGGCGGGTATTTTTTATATTCCCCGTTTGTTTGTTTACCATGCGCAATTAGATGAATGTGAAGAGCCCAAGGCCTATGAGCGTTATTGCGTTATGGAACATAAGCTTTTGCGTCAAATTATGGCACCTGCCATGGTTTTTACGCTTTTAACGGGCGGTATCATGAGCTTTTTGCCAGGGGTGATTGACTGGCAAAGTGCGTGGTGGTGGATAAAATTGGCCTGTATTGCTGGATTAATTGTTTTTCAGGGCTTTTGTTTTCATTATCAAAAAGCTTTTGTTGTGCGGAAAAATCAAAATCCAGAGCGTTTTTACCGCTTTTTTAACGAAGTGCCGACCATTTTAATGATGATTTTGGTTTTAATGATCTGCGTTCGCCCTTCTTTTTAAAGTTTAGGGGAATTTTCCGCTGTTTCAAAGAAGAGCTGCGCCTTTTTTAAGAGGTTCTGCTCTTCTTTTTTGATGAAATAAAGAAAAGCGCCAAAGCCTATAAGGATAAGAACAACAACCGCAATAATCCCATAAAGAGGCAGTTTTAAAACCTGTTCTCCAAAATAATAAGTCCCAACGCTATAGGTTAATCCCCAAAGAATACTGCCGACAATATCTGCCACTAAAAAACGCAGCCATTTCATCTGTAATGTGCCCGCAATCAAAGAGGCAAAGAGACGCAAAAAGGCAAAATAACGGCTGAAAATAATCGTAATACGTCCCCATCTATGGCAAAGATACCGTCCAATTAAGAGGCGGTTTTCATCTAAACCGATATATTTTCCATAATGTTCAAGGAGTTTGCTGCCAAATTTCCGACCAAGCCCATAACCAATAATATTGCCTAAAATTGTCCCTAAAATCGTAAGCGCTGCAATGATAAAAATATTAAGCGCATGCGTACTTGCTGCATAAAGAGAGATGGCAATGATCAGAGTTTCTGCTGGCAGGGGAATGCCGATACTTTCCAAAAAAATCGTTACGCCAACAACCCAATAGCCGTAATTTTGGAAATAAGGCTCAAGAAAAGTGCTTAAATGAAAAAAAGCCGTTAAGCTTGGCAGATGACAAGGCAGAGGATCTCTCCATAAATTTTTGAAAACCGTCTTAGCCTTTCTTTTAAAGGAAGTCAGAAGAGGAAAAAACTGTTATTTCCTAAAATAAAGGGAAAAACATTAAAAACAGGATTTTTATGGCTGCTTCATGGGTGACTGCTGATTTAATCAATGGAAAAAATCGTCAAATTTCTGAGTTAAAAGCGCTTGGAAATTGGGCTGTCTGGCTTGAAAAATCTTTAGAAACGGGTGGAAAACGTCATCTTTGCGGCATAAATCTCTCTCTTTCCCAAACGGAACGGAAATGGATAGATTTTTCTTCTTCCTTTGTGGAGATTGGCGCTCAAGTCAATGAATATGGCGGTGGATCTTGGGCAGGATATTGGGATAAAACAGAACAAAATTTTGTTTTTGTTTATGCAGATTCTAAGAGAGGTGGCGTTTGGGCAAGTTTTTTCTCACCAAAGAATTGGGCCCAAAATCTTGAAATTCAACTGGTCGAATCTTCCGCTGAAAGTGAAAATTTTTATGCGGATTTTTCCTTTGATTCTGAGAAAAAAGGGTGTTTTGCCGTTAAAGAAAAACGTTTTGAAAATGGGACTGAAGCACAGGAAATTGTTTATATTTCTCTTAAAAATTTAGATGAAATTTGTGAGAAAACCCTTCTTTCAGGACGTGATTTTTTTGCTTCGCCATGTTGTTCTGCGGATGGAAATTATCTTGCTTTTATTTCTTGGAAAGAAGGCGAAATGCCTTGGACAGCGACAGCCTTAAAATGTCTTTCTTTAAAAAATCCAGAAGAAACACCCTTTCTTATCGCAGGAGATAACGGACAAGAAAGTTTAATGGAGCCTCATTGGGATAAAAAATCCCCTATTTTATCTGCACTTTCTGATAAAATGGGCATGTGGAATCCTGTTCTTTTTACCTTGTCTGAAGAAAAAGGGGTTTTAGAAGCGAAAAGGGAAGATTTTTCACCAGCACCCGAAGAAATCGGGATACCAGCCTGGCAATTTTCTCAAAAAAGCCTGTTGCCTTTGGGTGAGAAAATTTTCTTAGGACGCTCTTTGTCTCAAGGAGTTGGGAAATTATGGTTTTTTGAAGAAAAAACAGGCTGGCAGGTTTTAGAAGGGATTTTTCCTGTTTTTCGGCCAGAAAGATTGGAAAATGGGATTTTTATTTGTCTGAATGCACCTGCAGATGCGCCCCTTTCTTTGGTGGCATTTTCGTTGTCAGCCGGTAAAAAGATAAAACAGCTGGAAATTTTTCGGTATTCTTGGGAACTGCCTCAAAACCTTTCCCCTTCAGAGATTTCTATCCCTAAACAGCTTGAATTTTTACCCTCTCAAGGGATTTTTCCTTTACGAGCGCTCTACTACCCAGCAACCTCTCAAAAGCTTCTAAAAGAAGGCAAAACACCGCTTATCGTGAAAGTCCATGGAGGGCCAACAGGATCAGCGCAAGGCGCTTTAGATTTGCGCATTCAATATTGGACTAGCCAAGGATTTTCGGTTCTTGAAGTCGATTATCGGGGATCTGCCGGCTATGGCAGAGCTTACCGGGAAGCTTTGAATGGAAAATGGGGTGTTTTGGATGTGCAGGATTGTTGTGAGGCAGCCAAATGTCTTTTAGAAATTGCCCCGATTGATCCGCAAAGATGTGTTATACGGGGAAGCAGTGCAGGCGGTTTAACGGCTTTAGCCGCTTTAGTGCAGGAAAACTCCCCTTTTAAAGCGACTTGTTGTCTTTATGGGGTAACGGACCTTTCCGCTTTGGCTGGCGAAGGCCCTCGTTTTGAAGCTTATTATGTGGAATCTTTGGTTGGAAAATATCCTGAAGAAAAAGCCGTTTATACAGAAAGATCCCCTATTTCGTGGCTTGAACGTCTAACCGCCCCTATTTTGTTTTTACATGGCGGAAGAGATCGTGTTGTGCCAGCGGAACAGGCTAAAAAACTTGCAGAAAAACTTCCTTGCGCAAGCTTTCATCTTTATCCAGAAGAGGGTCATGGCTTTCAACAGGCGGAAATAGTTTTAGATGCGCTGACCCGTGAAAGGCGTTTTTATCAGGCTGTTTTTGCAGCAGAAGAGGCAGAGATTTAGCTGTCTTCTTTTGGAAAGCGCAAGGAGAGATTTTCAATGACATTTTTGGCTTTGAAATAGGCTAACGTTCCAAAAAGTGTCATGCCAGCCCCCATGCCTGCAAGCGTGCCTTCAGGCCCCCAATGAGCGCCTATCATTACGAAAGGAATTGTTCCTAAAGTCGCACGTCCCCAGTTAAAAAGCGTTGAAAAAAAGGCAAAGCCTAAATTGTTAAAAGCAGTATTGGAAACGAAAAGCAGTCCTAAAAAAGCATAGCTTCCAACTAAAAAATTGCAGAAAAAATGAATTAAAGGAACGCCGACGCCCTGAATGTGGAAGATTGCGATCAGAAAATTCTGATTTGCAAAGAAAAAGAGCCAAATAAGACCAACACAGATTAGGGTGAAGCGAAGCGACCAAAGGTAGGTCTCCTTGATCCGTTCAAAAATCCGAGCCCCAAAATTTTGCCCAATAATCGGTCCAATAGAGCCTGTAAGTGCAAAAACAAAAGCAAAACAGACAGGGACAGAGCGTTCAATAACAGAAAGGGCTGAAATGGCGTCATTCCCAAAATGGGACATGGTACGGGTGACAAATAAATTGCCAACAGGTGTTGCTAAATTGGTGGCAATGGCTGGCAAAGCGATCGGGGCGATGGTCTTGAGCGCAGGCTTTATATCTTTGAGTTTGGGAATGGCTAAAACATTATGATGCCGAAGATGATACCAGCCGTTAAAGCAAATGAGGATGCGGGAAAAAATTGTGCCTAATGCCGCACCGACGAGACCTAAATGAAGTCCAAAAATAAAAATAGGATCTAAAATTGCCGCACAAACAGCGCCACTTAGGGTAACACGCATTGCCGCATTTGCTTCTCCAAGAGATCGGAGAAGGCCAGAAATAGCCATGACAAGGCAGAGAAGGGGGAAAGCAGGCGCTAAAATGCGTAAAAAGAGGACAGCACCGTCCAAGGCCTCTCCCTTCCCGCCAATCAATTCAACCAAAGGGCGGGCAAAAATAAAGTTTAAGGCAGCTAAAATCGCCGCAATAACAACCACAATGGCAAGAAAGCTTGCGGCATAGCGCCGGGCTTTACCCCGTTTTTTAGCGCCAATCAGGCGGGAAACCGTTGCTGAAACGCCAATGGAACTGCCAATGGAAATCGCGGAAAGAATAAAGCCAATAGAGCCTGCAAAGGCGACAGCAGCTGTATAAGAGGGATTTTTAAGCGCAGAAATATAAAAGAAATTTAATAAATCGACCAGAAAAATGGAGATAAGTCCGATGCATCCTGTTCCTGCCATGATGAAGACATGTTTTGGGATACTGCCGCTTACAAAGCGGGCAGGTCTTATTTGAGGCCTTTTTTTAGAGGTGGATGATGGCGGAAGATTAGAAGAATGTGACACGGAAAATCTTAATAAAACAAGAACAGATTATAGCAGTTAAATTTTTAACCGTCCAAGCCTGATCTTGCAGGTTCTTTTTCTTCGGGGAAAGACATGTTTTATCTGTTTTGTACAGCTTCAAAAAATCTATGAAGGGTAAAGTGGCACAAGCACGGAAAAATCTCTATGTTTGTGTGGATTTAAAAAAATCTGTTGAGGATGCCGATCTTGTGATTGAGGCTATTCCTGAGATTTTAAAATTTAAACAAGAGACTTATGAAAAATTAGGAAAATTTGCGCCTGAAAAAACTATTTTTGCCAGTAATTCCTCGACTCTTTTACTTAGTCAGATGAAAGATTTTACAGGCCGTCCTGACCGTTTTTTTATGTTTGCATTTTGTTAATGGCATTTGGAAACGTAACACGGCGGAGATTATGGGTTCTCCAGAGACTTCTCCAGTAATTATTGAAAAAAATTAAAGCCTTTGCAAAGCAAATCCATATGGTGCCTTTTGTGCTGAAAAAAGAGCCGGGATATATTCTAAATTCTTTGCTTGTCCTTTTTTTAGAGGCCGCCTTGGATTTGGCAGCTTGCGGATTTGCAGATCCTAAAGCGATTGACGAAAATTGGAAAATTGCAACAGGCAGTTCGCAGAGCCCTTTT
This sequence comes from Acetobacteraceae bacterium, assembly GCA_004843345.1. Taxonomy (NCBI): domain Bacteria; kingdom Pseudomonadati; phylum Pseudomonadota; class Alphaproteobacteria; order Acetobacterales; family Acetobacteraceae; species Acetobacteraceae bacterium. The sequence continues at coordinate 1,008,239 of CP039460.1, read as the reverse complement.
CAGATTTATGATGTGGTTAGATTGAACACCGCTTACAATATTGCTGCAAATGGCAAAGGCGATCAGGCAAAGCGGAATACTAAATGGCTTAAAGAAAATTATATCAATAAAGGATATTTGGGCGTCAGTACAGGTGAGGGATTTTATAAATACGGTGTGAAGAAATCCTCTTCTTTATAAATAATGTTTTTTGCTGAAATTTGAGATTAAAATGTGAAATACCCTGCTTAAAAGCAGGGTATTTCTTGTTATGGAGGGTTGTTTATTTCTTTTTACAGCCGCATCCACAATTTGGTCCGCAGTTGCAGTTGGGGCCACATTTACACTCTGCGCCACCTTTGCAATCATAGCTGCAGCCACAACTGCAGGTTGTTTTTTGGGTATTTGTCATTTTAGCTTCCCCTTATCTTTAAGAGTCGTTTGGAAAAAGAGTATCCCGAGCGTCTAAAAAGAATATAATCCTTAGAGGAACTAGAGGGTCAAGGAGGAGGTTTGAAAATGTCTTCTTGTGAAGAAATGCCGATTGGAGTTTTAGCCAGGGAGGCGGAAACGAAAGCGGAAACAATCCGTTATTATGAGAAAATTGGATTATTGCCAGAACCGCCACGCTCTGAAGGGAATTACCGTCTTTATACGCAAAAACATTTGAATCAGCTGCGTTTTATCCGGAGGACCCGAAAATTAGGTTTTCCGATTGAGACGGTTCGGAGCTTGTTAAAATTATCTTCAGAAACGCATATTGAACATCCAGAAAATGTTCAGAATTTAGCGAAAAAACAGCTCGAAGAAGTGGAGAAAAAGCTAACAGAACTTAAAGCGCTGGAAAAGAGTCTTAAGGCGCTCATTAAATGCTGTCCGCATAGTAAAATTTCGGGATGTGGGATTATTGATGCGCTGAATGGGGAAGTTTTTTAAGTCACATTTAATAGATTAAAAACCCCCTGATTTCAGGGGATTTGTTTTTAAAGAATTAGGCTTGTTTAGGCTGTTTTGAGAAAAGACTTGTCACTTCCCATTTAAGCTGTTTCCAGGTTCCAACAGCTTCGATGGCTCTTCTTGCGGCCCAAGGGGCAAGCTGTGGGCGGAGGAGGCGCTTATCATAGCCTTTAAAGCGGCGTTCATTTTCAGCAAGGCAGAGCTTCATAAAAGGAATAAACTCAAATTTTTTGTCTGTTACACATTCTGTGCCTCGAACAGTGAAATTGAAATCTTCCGTATGTTCTTTACCGTCTTCATCAAAGGTTTTGACGAGGGAGAGACGCTCATAGAAAAGATAAAAGAGAACACCGAGAATGCGGGCTTCAAGTTTTATACGGGCTGGCAAAGAAAGATGTTTGCGGTGATAGGCAAGCCAGTTTGCAAAAAGCAGAATATGGCGTGTCTCTTCCTGAATGACAGGCTCAAAAACTTCGGTGAGTTTTTCTGGAAACAGACCAGAGCGTTTTGCACTCTCAAAAAGGCCAAAGGCGAAAAAACTGTCCCAGCATTCTGAAAATCCTGTCACGAGATAGGTCCATTCGGCATCTTTCGGCATTTCATAAGGGGGTTCAATCCCGAGTTTAATGCCGTAATGGGTGACCATATCCGCTAAAACGGTCTTATGGCGGTCTTCTTCCCAAGCATTTCTTGCAATCGCATCTTGGAGTTCTGGATCAGTCAAAAGCTCTGCATAGGCAGCCATGCGGAGGCGGGCACGCCCTTCAGTGTGAACAGCAATATCCCAGATTGGCAAGGATATGACCTTTTTAAGAGATTCTTCATCTAATTCGGGCCATTCAATGATAGAAGGCTTGTAGGGATTGAAGGTCTCGCGGAACATGTCTGCAATGGCTTTTTTATGGGCATCAGAACCGATTTGAATATCGCCCTCTTCTGGACTCTGCCAGTGGCGGGAGCGGTGATCGGCCTCTTCAACACTCAGTGTGCTTTGTGTTGTTGGGGCAGGATAGTTTCTACAAAGGGCTTCAAGGCGTTTACGGCTGATTTCTTCGTTGGAATGGTCGAAGGAACCAGGTTCATTTTTAACAAAAATCCCATTTTCTGCTGATGACATCAGGACGCTCCCATCGCAATAGTTAGTTTTATGATTAAATCGGAATTAGATCACAGAAATATATGCGGCTTTCTTGAATCTTAGCCTTAAAAAAGGGGGTATTTAACCCCCTTTCTAGTCTTATTTCTCACATTTTTATAGAAAATCAGTTTTTAATCTCTTTTGGAGAATGAATGACTTTATCAACTAACCCATATTTGATGGCTTCTTCTGCCGACATCCAATAGTTACGGTTGGTGTCTTTTGCGATTTTCTCAAAATCTTGCCCTGTGGCTTTTGCAAAAATTCGGTTCAGACGCTCGCGCATTTTGATGATTTCACGGGCTTCAATGTCAATATCGGTTGCTTGACCCTGAACGCCACCCATTGGCTGGTGTAAAAGGAAACGTGTATTTGGCAGGCAGACACGGCGATCTGGCTCACCAGCGGCATAAATCAGCGCACCAGCGGAGGCAACCCAGCCTGTGCCAATCATATTGATCGGACAGATCGCACCAACAAAGCGGATCATATCGTGGATTGTGTCGCCACTTTCGACATGTCCGCCTGGAGAGTTGACATAAATATCAATAGGCTCACCAGGTTTCTGGCTGAGTGCGAGTAAACGTGCGGTGACTTCACGGGCGATTTTATCGTCAATTTGTCCAAAAATGAGAACTTTGCGTTTTTCAAATAAAATCGATGCAATTTCTGGATTTGCAGGAGATTTTTTGGCGTCTTGTTCCGCTTCTTCTTCCTTCCCAGGGCATCCGCCTGGGCAGTCAGATGTCGAAAAGAGAGAGGTTTTCAAAGGAGCGTTTGAGAAAGGAGAAATTTCGTTTTTTGTCATCATCGTCATTTGATTATACAGATCCTTAAATTCCTAAGAAAAGGCTCAAAAATAAATTATTCTCCCTCTTATATAGGTATTTAGAGAGAATTTGCACCTGTATAATGATAAACTCCTTATCAAAAGATAAAAGCTTGTCCTTCTCTTTTTTAAAAGATACCAAGAAAAGGTAAAGTTGGTTTGAATGTCTAAAATCTTAGGAAAGCATCTTTGAAGAAGAGAAAAAATCACAAGCGGGCGAAATATTTCTCCTCTTATACATTTTTTTTACTCGCTTTTCCGATGATGATGGCTGGCTGTTATCACCGTGGTCCGATAGATGTCTGGACAGATTGGATTCATCAGATGCGCGGCGGTGTTGGAACAGGCGTCTTGCCGCCCGCCCCGGGGACGCATGGCGCTTATCCTTTTGTGGGGGACGTGCCTGCGGAGAATCCTGAATTCCCGACCAAAGAAGCCCAGCTGGCAATGACTCAAAAACTCCAGAGTGACCGCAACAAAGCGATCCGCCATGCGGCCGAGACAGGAGATATTACCTTTCCAAAAGTGGCGCCTCCTCCGCCTATGTCTGATTTGGCTGGAAATCTGGTCATGGGGGATAATGACGGGACAGCAAATAAAGACGATAAAAGCAAGAAAAAGTTTAATAGACAGAAAAAAGCAGTTCCACCGCCGCCAAAACCAATGACACTACCAGAGCCTTCGCCAGAGGAGGCAGAAGAAATTACAGACCTTAATACGCCAGCCCCAGCATCCTTAAGCCAGTCTGATCCGAGTGCTGTGCCGCAAGAACAGGCACAGCCTGAACAAGCGCCTCAGCAACAGCCAGAAAATGCACAGCAAGAACAGGCTCAGCCCCAACAAGCGCCTCCAGCACCGGAGAAAGCGAATTGAGGCCAACGATTCATTACAGGCTACAATCTCTTGTTTGTGAAGGAAGCAAGGCGGCGGCAAGCTATTTTTTTAAAATAGGCTTACTGTCCTGTCTTTTTTTTACCGCAGGGGAGAGTTTTGCCGAGGTTTTACCAGGTTCATCGCCTGCTTCGCCGCCTGATGAATCTTCGCCAGCATCGCCTCCTGTTCAGTCGTCCCATTCCTCTGCCGACCCTCCAGAAGCCTCAAAAGAACAGGTTCAGGAAGCTCCTAAACCGCCTCCACCACCGCCTTTTTCAGATTCAGAAGAGTCAAAAAAGGGAAAGGGCGGAACCGCAGGTTCTCCTCCGCCTTTCATTTCACAAGAGGGGGAGTCTCTAACAGATGATTTGCCCCCTATGGATGATGGGAAAGAGGCTGAAAAAGCGGAAAAACCTTTATCTGATTTACCGCCGATGATGCTTTCACAAGATGCGGTGGATACAATGACACAGACTTCTGATGAGCCGGCATCTGAAGCTGCGGACTTGGAACCTGCTGTTCGGCCTGAAGGCGCAGCAAGCAATCAGTCCCCTCCGACATCTGCGGAAGAGGAGGCTGCCTTGGCTGCCGCCTTGGCGGATGATGAAAAAGTAACGGAAAAGCCAAAAAAAGACGGCAGTGATTTAATAGATCATCATGGTCTTCCAAAAGTGATTTATCATCCCAATAGCCATGCGGACGTGCCAATTTCCCGCCTTCCAGTAATTCCGCCCTTGCCAGAAGAGCCTGTCTATCCAGGTTTTGACATTCCAAAAGGGACAAAAAGGGTGCAGCCAGACGGCACATTTGCAGATCCAATTGGCACATTGATTCAGTTTAAGCCTTTGACGGACGAGCTTGGCGATCGTGAAGATAAACATCTTCATGATTTGATTGAGGATGCGAAGAAGACAAATTCACGTTTTTCTCTCGTTGGATTTGGAGATGCGCTGAGTTCAGAAACAGGTATTGATGTCGAGGCGCAAAGCCGTGAAATTGCCTTTGGTCTTTTAAGGGCGCAGGCCGTTGCGACACGGCTTATACAAATGGGCGTGGATCGGCATGATATTTCAATCAGCGGAGAAGCGCTGGGCGATGGTGTTCGTGTACGTTTAGAGCCAAAATAATTTCGAGAGAAAGAAGGCCTGTTTTAGAAAAGACACGTCTTGATTTTATCTGTTAGACATGGGCTTGACGTTTGTTTTTTTATAAGTTGTGCCCAAGGAATAAAAAACATTTAAAATTTTGTTTTTCCGAGAAAACTGCATCTTTTAGCGATTCGTTCAAAGAGTTGTCCCAGAGTCTTCCACAAAGTTATACACAGGCTATCTTTTTTTTAAAAAAGAAGAAAGTCCACTCTTTAAGACAATCTATTTTAAGTATTTATCAAACTTAAAAACTGCCCAAACGATTGTCTCTGCCGAGATAAATTTTTCAGATGCCCCCATCTCGTGACAAGTCATGTAATGAACTTGTGCCCTTAAACATATCCAAAGAAAAAACTTTCGCAAGAGGGTGATTTTTCTGCCTCTGATTTTTCTTTTAAAAAGAGGGCGTTTTTGGGGCTTTTAAGGTGAGCTGAAAAAAAAGAAATCTCTGTGATTTATTTTCAAGAGTGCTAGAGACTCAAGGAGTCCAAATAGCGATAAGTCTGTAAAGTATTTTTTTTCAAAAAAATTTCTCATTTTTGAGTCTTGACGCTTTTTTCTTTCTCGAGTTGTGCCCAAGGGTAAAAAAAGGCTTTAATTTCTCATTTTTAGCAGAAAACAGGCAGTTGAATAGATTCATCCAAAGATTCGTCCCAGAGTCTTCCACAAAGTTATCCACAGGCTTGAGAGCCCTATGAGACTTTTAAAAAATCCTCTATTTCCAAGGGATTTTTAAGAATCGATAACGCTTTTTCTTAAATGAGAGTGATTTTATCTACATTAAAGATTGCGTTAAGGCGGATTTTGCACCGTTTTGAAATGTGCCAAAATTCATTGCAGAGAGATTTTACAATCGTAGGAATAGCTTAATGGATCAGATTTTTTGGGCGGTTTTTTAGGATTTGGTGCGAAATTGCTTTGTTTGAAAGCCTAAAGAAAGAAAAAGGGAGCTTAATAGCTCCCTCTTCTTTTCCTTCTAAGGCTGAAATTTTGCGCTTAGAGAGCTTTAATCTCTCTGAGGGTCTGAATAGCGTGGAGGCAGGCAAGAACTGCTTCACGTCCTTTATTCGCTTCATTATTGCCAGATCGGATAAGTGCCTCTTCTTGGGAATAAACGGTGAGAATGCCGAAAGAGGCTGGAATGCCTGTTTTGAGTTGTACTTCCATCATGCCGCGTGCGGCTTCGCCTGAAATATATTCAAAATGGGCTGTGTCGCCTTTAATAACGCATCCAAAGGCGACAACACCGTCATATTTTCCAGATTCTGCCAAGGCTTTCGCAATGAGAGGAAGTTCAAACGCACCAGGGGCTTTATAAACATCTCCTTTTGCAAGATGATTCTCGCTCAAAAGATTTTGAGCCCCTTCTAAAAGCCCGTAAGTGACTTCCTCATTGAATTGACTGACAATGAAGGCAAGTCTTGGCGCTTTTTCAAAAGAAGGCACCATCTCATCGGAAACGGGACGCAGGCTCATAATAAAATCTTTCAGTTAGGACTAAAAACTTAGCTTTAGGCAGGGTTTTCTTGGAGGGAAAGCCGATGCCCTAAGCGCTTTTTCTTGGTTTCGAGGTAAAAATGATTAAATTCCTGAGAGGGAAGCTCCAGAGGTTCTTGCTTTTCAATTTTTAAGCCTGCTTTTTCAAGGGCTCGCACTTTTTCAGGATTATTGGTCATCAATCGTACGGATTTCGCACCGAGCTGTCTTAAAATTGAAATGCCTTGGGAAAATTCTCTGGAATCCACAGGATAGCCCAATTCCTCATTGGCGCTGACAGTGTCAAAGCCTTTTTCCTGGAGGTCATAGGCTTGAATTTTCGCTTCTAGCCCCATGCCACGCCCTTCATGATCCCGGAGATAAATTAAAGCGCCAGAAGGGGCTTCTTTAATCCGTCTTAAAGCTTCTTGAAGCTGAGGGCCGCAATCACAGCGTAAAGAGCCAAGAGCATCTCCTGTCAGGCAGGCAGAATGTAAGCGAACGAGAGGCGCACCTTTGGAGAGATCACCTTTGACAAGCGCAACCTGCTCGGTCTGTTTAGAGGGATTTGGTTCTTGAGGAAAGCGGAAAATATGAATTTTAAGATCAGGACCGCCATAAAGGTCTGGCATACCAGCAGAGGCGGTGCAAATGCACTCTTTTGACGCATTTCTCGCTTCAAATTTGCTTGTATCCACCGTTTGGAGGCCATTCTTTGAAATCCAATCGATGAGAGACTTAATGGAGATTAAAGGAAAGCCGTGCTTTTGGGCATAGTTTTTCAGCTCTGCTCCGCGCATCATGGTACCGTTTTCAGCCATGACCTCACAAATAACAGCGCCCCCTTGCAAGCCTGCAAGGCGAACGAGGTCAAGAGAGCCTTCTGTATGGCCATTGCGTCCGAGAACCCCTTTCGGATGGGCTCTTAGAGGGAAAATATGCCCTGGCATGACAATATCCGCAGCGGTGGCGTTTTCCGCAGAGGCTGCTTGGATTGTGCGGGAACGGTCAAAAGCGGAAATTCCCGTTGTGACGCCTTTGGCCGCTTCGATACTGACCGTAAAAGGCGTTTCATGAGCGCTTTGATTATCAAGGGTCATCAAAGGAAGCCCAAGCTGATCAATCTGCTTTGAAGAGAGAGAGAGGCAGATAAGGCCACACGCATTGCGTGCTAAAAAATTAACCGCTTCTGGCGTTGTAAATTGGGCTGCTAGAACGAGGTCTCCCTCATTTTCTCGATCTTCATCATCGGTCATAAGAACCATTTTCCCCGTTTTGATAGCGGAGACCGCCTCAAGAATATTCTCTTCTAAGGAGGGGATTTGTAGCGTTTTTGAAGGAGATGAATGTTTGCTGCACATGAGATTTCTTCTTTATTCTAAAGGTTAAGAGACCGTTGGCACTGGCGGTGGAAAGCGCAGCATTGTTTCCACATAGCGGCCGATAATATCGGTCTCAATGTTCATTTCATCTGAAATGTTTAGGCTGTGAAAACGCGTATGTTCCCATGTATGGGGCACAAGCATAATTGAGAGGGTAAAGCCTAATTCCCCCTGATAGGTTTGACTGTCTTTAATGTCATTGATGGTTAGGCTGACACCATCGAGGCAAACTGAGCCTTTGGGGACGAAATAACGGCGGATTTCTTGGGGGACAAAAAGGGTAATTTCATGCGCTTCGCCTATTTTTTGCGCACGGAGCAAAGTGGCTTTACCGTCCACATGTCCTTGTACAATATGGCCTGAAAGGCGTGCATTCAGCTGTAAGGCCCGTTCTAAATTGACCTTTGTCTGTGGCTTTAATTTTCCCAAGGCAGAGCAGTCAAGGGTTTCGGGGCTTAGGAAAAAAGTAGCTTGGCCACTTTTGCCGTAGGTCTCAACGGTGAGGCAAACGCCATTGACTGCAACACTTTCTCCAAGTTCAAGGTCTGGCATGCCTGTTTGCACTGTTAGGCGGAGGGCGCTGCCTTCTTTTTCTGCTTTTTCGACTTGGCCGAGATGGGTGATAATCCCTGAAAACATTTTATCTTTTTCCTACAAGCTTACCGACAAATTTTTTACAGGTGCTAAAGAGATCGTCAGCCTCGTTTTCCATTTTGCCAAAGAAAGTGGTGCGGAAAACCTCTGGCGAAATGGTGAGCGCCTTTTTATTTTTGAGAGGTAAATGTTTTGGCCAGTCAGCACTGTATTTTTCGAGGAGCAAAAGGGGAGAGGGGGAGGAATTAAATTTTTCCCACTCTAAATAGTCGAATTCATCCCGTTTATGAATTTTGAGAAGCTCATCAATCAATCCGGCTTCTTTAAAAGCGTTCAGAAGCTTTGGGCCAGCTTCAATGAGAGCCATGGCAACCCCCGCTTTTCCAAGGGCTTCAACGGCTTCTTCCGGACTTTGAACATGAAGAAAATGAAAGCCTGCACGTTTGCGCTTTTCAATCCAATTCATTGGCAGAGACTGCTGGCCGCAGGCAATAATCCATCTTTCGGGCGTCTGGCTAAAATCGGAGATATGGCGAATGGTAAAAAGGGGATGGTCGGCTAAAATTGTGCCTCGCCCTGTGATAATGCCACCGCAGGAACGGCGCAAAAGATGGGCAATTTCGAGACCAAGTTTAGAGGTAAAGGTCTTTTGCCCTTTTGGGGGAATCATGCTTCCTTCGTCATTTAAAGCCTGTTTGGCAATAATCCATGGCCTATTTGTGGAAATGCGGGTTGAAAAAGGCGTAATAAGAGCTTGGCAATCTTGGGCAAGGTCATGGAAAAAAGGGTCTTTAAGTTCCCAGAGTCGAACGACTTTCCGGCCCGCTTTTTCGAGGCGATCTGCACCGCCTGTGGCGATTTTATTAGGGTCCGCTGCCCCGATCCAGATTTCAGGAATTCTGGTTTGAAGAATGGCCTCAACGCAAGGCGGTGTTTTTCCGTGATGGTTGCAGGGCTCAAGGGTGACAACTAAGGTTGCGGCCTTGTCTTTCAGATCCCAATGATTGAGGGTTTCGAGTGCGAGAATTTCGGCATGGGCTTCGCCTGCTGTGCCGTGTGCAGCCAGAGAGATAATATTGCCCTCTTTGTCTAAAATAGCACAGCCTGTTGGCGGATTAGGCCATGTTGCGCCAAGGCGGCGGGTGGCCATACGCAGTGTTTGCCGGAAAGCTTTTTTGATGACTTGTTTGCGTTTCAGATCTATTTCCAGACGTGGTGCATTGCCTGAATTTTGTTCACTCACCATAACGCCTTCTTTCCTTACCTAACGGCTAAAAACCGCTTGAAGAAGGGGATTTAGCCTAACACGAACGATGACGGGGAAAGAAAATGGGCGAAAAAAGACAGACACTCCTCAGCTCTGCCTTCCATGGACAGAAAAAGGGCGTATTCATCTGATTCCGCGATATTCTCTCTCTTCCGGACTATGACCGTCGGCGCTGGAATCACACCAGCTCTGCTTGACCTGCTTAACGGAAACGTTCCGGTAAACAGCGCTCGCGGGCTTTGGCCAATAGATTTAAACAGGTTTAAACCGTACCATCACCGCCGGTAGGGAATTTCACCCCGCCCCGAGAATGCCGCTTGATTGCATTTCTACCTCTATATTTAAGTAGAAAAATCTTTAAAGCAAGATTTTTTTAGAAAATAAGACTTCTTTTAAGGATTTTCATTTTCTTTTGGAAGGAGAAGCGGCAGCGTGTGGGGAAGTTTCTCTAAACGTTCTTGAAAGAGGATCTCTTCTATTTTTTGGATTACCGCTATACCCGCCTCATGGAATTTTCGCTGGTTATAATGTTCTTTGATCCAGAGATGAGCGTTTCTGCCTTGTTTTTCGACCAAAGCAGGGACAGAGAGATAGTGGTTAATGGCTTCTGCTAAAATTTTTGGGGCATTTTTCGATAAAATGAGTCCGTTACGTCCGCCATTTATCAGGGTTTTTACCTCTGGAATAGGCGACGTAATGACGGGCAATCCAGAAGCCATGGCTTCGAAAAGATGAAAACGGTTTTCATGTCCCTGCATGGGTTGAACCAGCAAATCGGCATTGACGTAAAAGGTCTGCAAATTCCCTTGGATTTCTTCAAGGTGAATATCTCTTAGTCTGGCGATCCGCCGTGTATCTTTGCCAGAAAGGGGCGGTTTTAGCGTGTAAGTATGTTTTCTGGAGGCAAAAGGATCATTGCCAATCAGTAAGGCAATTTCCTGAGAAAGATTGGGGCGTTTTTTTTGAAGATAGGAGAGCGCTTTGACCAAGCAGGTTTTGCTTTTTTTATTATGATCAGAGGCAATAAAGCCAATATGAAGAATTGTTTTGCCCTGCCAGTAACTCCGCTGCTCAGCGGGCCAAAGGAGTGATCTTGGCGGTTGGTAATTAGGCCAGCTGAGAATGCACCCAGAATCAATTCCAAGCTCATCTTCGAGATAGCAGCGGGAGGCGGTGGAATCTGCAATCCAAAAGCGTGTGAGGTGCTGGCGGGAGCGAAAGAGACTTTGATTGGACGATCCATGTTGCCAGCTGGCAACGGGAATATTTAAAAAATGGCCGACAATTTGGCCAGCACGGGTTGCTTTTTTTTGAGATGTAATGAGGAGATTTGGTCGATCTTTGCGCAAAAGCTTTGCGAGGGCATTGCAATAAGCCAGAAAGGATTTCTGCGTTTCAAAAAAATGTTTGCAGGGGAAGGACGCTAAGCCATCGAGCAAAGAATTACGAAGATCATTCGGCAGATAGTCTGGCGGCGGCGACAGGATAAAGAGAGAAATATCATGGCCAAGCTCACGCAGAATTTTGAAAATATCTGGTAGGGAACGAACCGCTTCGCTATCTTCAAGATGAGAGATGAGATAGTGAATTTTCATGGCAAAAGGGCAAGATCCTTAATGTTTTGAAAGCAAAAAGAAGGATAGGACATTTCTTGTTTGCAAGGCAATCCGAGTTCCTTTGTCAAATCATGCTATGTTTAGCACGATTTATCAGCGGAGATGTATTTTTATTTTGGAAGATTTAAAGGTCTTTATAGCGTGGTGGGCACACAAGGGTTCGAACCTTGGACCCGCTGATTAAGAGTCAGCTGCTCTACCAACTGAGCTATGTGCCCACGCAGCTCAAAAGAAATCTTTAATCTCGGCGGGGGTGGGGGAAATGCCGAAATAGAGATTCTCTTGAGCTATACCATATTGTAGCAGAAAATTCTAAAATGACAAAGAGAAATTATATTTTTACAGCATTGAAGAAAGCTTTTTTTTAATTAGCAGATCAACTGAATTTTTCAGGAGAGGAGTACGGGTAAAAATTCCTGAGCGATTTGTTTTGGAGAGGGATGAAAGGATGTGTTACGCTGACTTGGGGACGGGATTTTATCGAAATGAGGATAAGATGACGGAGACACATGATAAGCACGATTTTCCGACACGGCGGAATCTCTTGGCAGGCGCAGCATTTGGTGCTGCCACTTTAGCCGTAGAAGGATTGCCACGGCAGGGTTTTGCCGCAGGTAAAAAAACAGGACTTGAAGATCCGTTGAAGATGTATCCGGCACCGCCCTTTTCCCAGAAGCTCCAGCCTTGGCCGGGGCTACAGTCAAAAATGACCCCGAGACCTGACTGTGGTGAGAAATCTTATGTTGGATCAGGCCGTCTGAAAGGCCGTCATGCACTGATTACAGGCGGTGATTCAGGGATTGGCCGTGCCGTTGCGATTGCTTTTGCTCGTGAGGGAGCGGACGTGGCGATTAATTATCTTCCTGAAGAAGAGTCAGATGCGCAAGAGGTCATTGCCTATATCCGTAAGGCAGGGCGCAAGGCGGTTGCTCTTCCGGGGGATTTGAGAGAGGAGGCGTTTTGCCAAAAACTTGCCAAAGAAGCGCATGACCGGCTCGGCGGACTCGACTGCCTTGTCAATAATGCAGGCTACCAGACTTTCCAAGAGGATTTGCTCGATCTCACAACAGAGCATCTCGACCAGACATTTAAGACCAATGTGTATGCGCTCATCTGGCTGACGAAAGCTTCTGTGGCCTTGATGAAACCAGGGAGCTGTGTGGTGAATACAACTTCTGTTCAGGCCTATATGCCAAGCCCGGGTCTTGTGGATTATGCCGCAACGAAATCGGCGATTTCGAGTATAACACGCTCTTTGGGAAAGCAGCTTCTTTCCCGCGGAATCCGTGTGAATGCGGTTGCACCAGGGCCTTTTTGGACACCGCTGGAAACAACGGGGGCTCAGCCTTTGGAGGTCGTGAACCGGTTCGGGTCTGGCGTTCCTTATAAACGTCCGGGACAGCCTGTTGAAATTGCTCCTGCCTATGTCACTTTGGCGAGCGCTGAAAGCAGCTATGCAACCTCCCAGATTTGGGAAGTCACAGGCGGTATGACCTGATTTTGAGACTTTTGTTTCTGATTTTTGCGAAAAGCCAGTCCAAAAAAGGACTGGCTTTTTTTAAGATTTTCCTTGACGCAGATAAAATGTCGCTCCATGTTAGGCACTATCGTTTTCAGGATGGCTTTCTGAAAACTTTAGGTCAGGGGTCTTTTTGGTAAAGACTCGGAATAATTTTAGGATTTTTTTATGTTTGCGCGTTCAAACACCACGTCCCTAAAAATTTCTACCGCATCTTCTTTTAACGGATGCGCTGTTTCTGCTGGCCGATATTATTATACTTACTATATTGGCTGAGGCTTACGTTTTTTCTTAACGTTTTTGTAAGAAAAGAGCCTCGCACTCTCTACCCCTTTTAAAAATTTGAATCCTGCCTGTTTCGACAGGTGAATTGTATCTTTTTTCAGTCATGCGCCCTTTTTTATCTCTTGAAAAAGGTAATGGGAGCGCTTTGTCTGAAATGATTGAAAGTTGTTTTATGTCTAATTCTCTCCCAAAATCCAAAACATTTGAAAATGAGAAAGCTTCCACTTACCATGCAAAAATTCCTGATGCGAATGGTTTTGTGCATTATGATGCAGAGGAGCATGCTGTTTGGGGAGACCTTGTTGCCCGTCAAACGCCCTTGGTAAAGCGGGATATGGTGGGAATTTGGCAGGAAGGGGCTGAAAAATTAGGCCTCTTGTCACAAAACGGGGAGCGGAAATTACTTCCTTCTACGCCTGAAATTTCTGAAAAGCTCCAAAAAATGACAGGCTGGAAAATGGAAGCCGTGCCTGCTGTGATTGGCTTTGAGCGCTTTTATGAAATGCTTTCTGAAAAAGTTTTCCCTGCGGCCAGTTTTATCCGCCGCCGTGAACATTTTGACTATGTGGAAGAGCCTGATATTTTTCACGAAATTTTCGGACATGCGCCTTTATTGACGCATCCGGCTTTTGCCCAATTTTGTCAAAAAATAGGGGAAACGGGTAAGAAATGTGCGCCAAAAGATCGGGCTTGGCTCATTCGTTTATTCTGGTTTTCGATTGAGTTTGGATTGATGCAGGAAAATGGGCAGCCCAAAGGATTGGGCGCTGGTTTGGCAAGCTCTGTGGAGGAGCTTCAATGGTCGGTTTCGGGCAAGCCTGAATACCATAAATTTGATGTCATGAATATTTTGAGAACGAGTTTCCGGATTGATATTCCACAAGTGCTTTACTTTGTTTTGGAAAGTCCAGATCAGCTTTTTGGCATTTTGGACCGTGATTTACATGCCGATATTCAAAAAGCACGTGCTTTAGGTCTTTTTGAACCTAAATTTCCACCGAAGAAGGGGCAAAAAGCGCCAAAGCAACCTAAAATCGAAGAGGTAAGCTGTTAATCAGCTTTTAAGAAAGGAAAGAAAATGACACAGAAAACAACTGAAAAATGCGTTCCCTGCTCTGGTGGAGTTGCGCCTCTCTCTGCACAGGAGGTGGCGCATCTTCTAAAGGAATGTGAAGGCTGGCAGAAGGTGGAAGGGTTAGAGGAAATCTTCCGCAGATTTACGTTTAAAGGTTTTGCAAAGGCGGTTGAAATGGCGAATTTGGCCGCATGGCTGGGTAACAAAATGGGGCATCATCCAGATGTTAAATTTGGCTGGGGCTATTGCGAGGTGCATTATACAAGCCATGAGGCAGGCGGGTTGACAGAGAATGATTTTTTTTGCGCAAAACGCTTAAATGAATTGCTTTCCTAAAATAATCCGCCTCTAATGAAAGTCTTCTTTTTAAAAGGGAAGACAACAAGAAGAGGTGTTTTATGAGAAGTGCAGTTGTGAATTGTCCTCGGTGTCGTGCCAAGCAAGTGATTTGTGATATTATTGGAAAGGTACGCTTTCCCGAGGACACGCATTCTGTGAATATGGCGGAAATAACGGTTTCTTGCGGAAAATGCCATCAGCTTTCAGAGATTCAGATCGCTAAAGGTTTGAATGATAGTGCCGAGGATATTGCGCGCCGTTTGACCCAGTCGGCGGAATTTTTGATTCAGAAAAGAGAATTAGTCAAATAAATCCAGCGTTTTAGGGGGAGGTTTTTTCTGCTTCTGACTGGATTTTTTGGCCGTTTTTGCACTTTTTGGTGCAGAGGGGACAAAGTCTTGCATGTCTCTGGCAATCCATTGCAGGAGAAGCATGACGACATTTTCTTGCTCTTTAGGGGAAAGTTCCCTTCCTTTAGGAATATGATACCATTTTTCAAGACAGCCTCGGCAACAGCAGCCACAGGCATGCTGGGCGATAAAAACAGGATGCCCTTTAAGCGGTGTTTGTGCGCCATCATTGGGAATGATTTCTGGCGCAAGACGGGTTTGGATGAAATTAACAGCATGCTGCTTGAGAAGCGTTTCTCCTTTTTCGGCGGCATATTGCTTTAATTTTTGGCTGAGATGAAAGCTGGAGCGAAATTTTGAGTGGACAAGGCGCTCCAAAGCATTTTGAAAAAGCGTTTCATTTATTTCGGTTTTTGGCATTGCGCTGACTCGCTTGCGGGAAAGGACTGTCTCTTCTTTTAGAATGAGTTTTCTTAAAGGCAAAATAAAGGTCAGGTTTAAGAGAGGAAAAAGTGATTCCTCTGAGAAAATCTTTATTTGAAAGATCTTGAGATATTTTTATGACAAAGAAATTTTTAATTTTACCACTAGCACTCTTTTTATGTGCGGCTTCTAATGCAAAATTGGTCGAGAAAATTGAGGCTGAAATTGATCAGCAAGCGCCGCTTTGCGCTGATTTTCTTCAGCAAGACCCTCCAAAACAAGCAGGGAAAAAGGCCTGCCTTAAAAATGGGAAATTGGTCGAGAAGCTTCGGGAAGAAAATCTCTGCTGGGGGCCAAAAAATGCGCCAAGCGTTGAAAAAGACTGGATTAAATGCGATAGCGCACAGATAGAGGAATATCCTTTTAAGCTCTAAAATCGCTTTTTCCTTTCCCCTTGCGCTTTTCTTGAAAAGAGTTTTAGCCTGAATGATGTTATTTTTTCTCGCTTTTGGGGGAGGATTTTTCAGATGTTACAAAGATATTTATTTGTTGCGTTTCTCTGCTTCGCAAGCCTGTTTTGCGGTGTGTCTCCTGTTTTTGCTGTGTGTAGCATTGGTGCAAAGAGCGATCATGGGATGAAAAGCTCAGAATCGGCAACAGGTCAGAAAGTTTACAGTTTTTATAATAAGCAGGACCAGCTTGTCGGAAAGGCCGTTGAGTTTTCTCCAGATTCGTATCGTTATTATGATGCCAAAGGGCAGAATGTCGGCACATATCAACATGAAAAATTGATAAAAGCGGACGGGACAGAGATTAAAAATACAACAGGCTGTTTTCGGAAAAAGTTTTATCGCCTGATTGGAGATGAATATCCGAGCCATCATCACCATCAGTGCAATATGAATATGTCTAAGGCTTCCTCTTAAAGTGCCTTTAAAAAGACATTTCAGAGAGACAGCAGATTTTTGAAAAATGCTGTCTCTTGAGCGTTATCTTATCCTTCGGAGAGTTTTTTCAGCAGAGCGTCCAGTTCTGCCTGATTTTTCCAAGAAAGTTTAAGAGTGCCGCCTTTTTTACCCTCTTGCTTGAGCTGAACACTGGCTCTGAGGCCAAATTTCTCAAGCCCAAGCCCTTTTTGAAGAGAGTTTGCGAGTTTTTCAGCTCTTTTTTTCAGTTCCGCTTTGTTTTGAGGAGATTTATCCGTCTTTGGTGTCGCATTTTCGACACTGCCATTGGCGGCCAGCTCTTCGGTTTGGCGAACGGTTAAATTCAGCGCAAGAACTTGCTTGAGAGCAGCTTCGGGATCAGTGCAGCCGAGGAGAGCAACGCCATGTCCTTGTGAAATTGTACCGTCTCGCAGACTCACTTTAACGGTTTCGGGAAGGCTTAAAAGTCGAAGATTATTAGCAATGCGAGAGCGTGATTTGCCAACAGCTTGCGCAATTTGCGCCTGACTGAGATTGCAGCTTGTGCGCATCCGTTCCAGCCCCTCTGCCTCTTCAATTGGATTGAGATTGGAGCGCTGAAGGTTTTCGACCAAAGCCGCCGCTAAAGCTTCTTTTTCGCCCATTTGACGGACATGGGCCGGAATAGTGGTCAGGCCAGCGAGTTGAGACGCCCGAAAACGCCTCTCCCCGGCAATGAGCTGATAAAAACCTGCTTTTTCGGGGTGAGTGCGGACAAGAACGGGTTGAAGCACGCCATTTTCTTTAATGGAGTCAGAGAGTTTTTGAAGTTCGTTCTCTTCTATTTGCTTGCGAGGCTGGAAAGGGCCTGGGATAATTTTTTCGAGTGCAATATCAGGAATATGATGCTTGCTTCCGCTATTATCTCCTAAAAGCATGGAGAGGCCTCGGCCGAGACGTGAGGTTGACGACCCTCCAGAGGAGGCACTCCGTTGGAGGGAAGGGATATGGGAAAGGGCGGCAGGCGTTTTTTTAGTCATTTTTCGCAGATGCTTGGCTGGAATATCATTAAAATCGGTAAAAGAATTTTTCTCTTTTTTCTTACTCATGGCAAGTCATCTTCTTTCACACGGGCAATTAGCTCCGCCGCTAAACGGCGGTAAGCGCCAGCCCCCGTACTGGAGGAATCATGAAGCGTCACTGGCATACCATGGCTTTGTGCCTCTGGAATGCGGACGTTTCGGGGAATAAGGGTTCTAAAAACAAGACTTCCGAAATTGTTTCGTGTCTCTTCCAACACTTCTGTCGAAAGGCGGTTTCGCCGATCATACATTGTCAGCAAAATACCAGCGAGCGCAAGACGTGGATTGATACTTTGCTGGATACGGTCAATGGAGTGGAGGAGCTGTGCGAGACCTTCAAGGGCAAAAAACTCGCATTGCAAGGGCACAAGCACACGGTCTGCGGCATTGAGAGCATTCACCGTTAAAAGTCCAAGGCTTGGCGGACAATCAATGATGATCGCCCCGTAATATTTTCTTAAAGGATCAAGCGCATCTTTAAGACGTGTCAGGCGATGTTCGTCATTGGCTAAGGCCATTTCTGTGCCAGCGAGGTCATTGCTGGCAGGCAGAATATCGAGATGAGGCACGTTGGTGGGCATGGTGAGGTTAATAGCCTCATTTTCCCCTGCGAGCGCCGCATAAGTGCCTTCATTTCGGGCATCGTAAGGGACTCCAAGGCCTGTGGAGGCGTTGCCTTGGGGGTCAAGATCAACCAGAAGGGTTTTAAAATTACGCCCTAAAGCCGCTGCTAGGTTAACGGAGGTCGTGGTTTTCCCAACACCGCCTTTTTGGTTGGCGATTGCAATGATACGGGCATTTTCTGGAAAACCATCTATCTGCATTTTAGATCCTTTTCATAACTGTCTTTGGACAGATTATCCTCACATACGATTATTATATTTTGCGTTCTGTGCCTTCAGGCAGTTTGTTTCCGCATTAAATTTGTTATTTTCAGGATAACGCCTTCATCCCCCTTTTTTTGAAAGGTTTCAAGGTCAAAATCCCAGTCTTTGGATGCTTTTTCAATTTCTTCTGGCGCATTACGCCCTTTAAAGAAAAGGCAGGCGCCGCCTGTTTCTAAAAAAGGAAAAGCCCAGTCTAAAAGACGTGGCAGAGGGGCTAAAGCCCTTGCGGTAACGATTGGGGCGGGTGGGGCTTTGACCTCTTCCAGACGGCTTGGGACAATTTTTGTCGGTGCTTGGCAGAGGCGTGAGGCCTCCCGTAAAAAGGCGCATTTCCGCTGATCTGATTCCAGCATTGTGACCTTGTTTCCGTTCGCAATGGCAATGACAATGCCAGGAAAGCCTCCCCCTGAACCGAGATCATTGATAGCAACCTCTTTAGGAATAAGAGGAAGAAGACGCAAACTGTCCTGAATATGGCGTTCCCATAAAAAATCAACATCCCGATGAGAAACGAGATTTATTTTTTGATTCCATTGGCGTGTAATGTCTTCAAACTGCCGCAGGCGCTGTTTTGTTTTGTGTGAGAGCGCATAGGCTGGCAGCGCTGTGATTGTTTCACGTGGAACATGATTTTGAATATTAGAGGAAGAAACCGTCATTTTCTCGTTCTAGCGTTTTTTTAGAAAAGCGAGAAGGGCTAAAAGTGCCGCAGGGGTAATTCCTTGAATGCGGGAGGCTGCTGAAAAATCCCTTGGACGGGCTGTTTCAAGGCGTTCAGTCATTTCGGTGCTAAGGCCGTTGATGCGCTTATAGTCAAAATTTGCAGGAATGAGGATAGAAGATTCTTCTTTAAGTCGTGCAATTTCACGCTTTTGACGCTCTAAATACCCTTCATAGATAGCTTCTGTTTCAAGATGCTGGCGTATCCGAGGGGTAAGCTCTCCAAGCCACGGGCAAAGGGAGAGAAGAGGCTCAATGCTACGGGCGCTGGCAATAGCGGCGAAGACGGTACGTCCCTGTCCATCGTCTCGAATTTTAAGATTTTGCGTTTTGAGGTCTTGTGGGCTCAGGCGCTCTGTTTTGGCTCGTTGCAGAACAGCCTCAATTTCTTGAGAAAGAGTTTCAAAAAAAGTTTGGCGTTCTGTTCCAATACAGCCAATCTCAATGCCTTTCGGGGTCAGGCGAAGATCGGCATTATCTGCCCGAAGCGCAAGACGGTATTCTGCCCTGGAGGTCAACATGCGGTAAGGTTCACTCACACCTTGTAGGGTGAGGTCGTCCAGCATTACGCCGATATAAGATTCTTCTCGTCCAAAACGAATAGGCGTTTTGCCTTGCACTTTCCGAGCTGCATTTAAACCTGCAACCAGCCCTTGAGCTCCAGCTTCTTCATAGCCTGTTGAACCATTGATTTGTCCGGCACAATAAAGGCCAGAGATTTTTTCGACTTCCAGCCATGGGGTAAGCTGGCGGGGATCTGTAAAATCATATTCCACGGCATAGCCAGGTTGGATAATTTCCGCTTTTTCCAGTCCGGGAATAGCGGTAATCATTTGCGTCTGCACATCAAGAGGCAGGGAGGTGCTAATGCCGTTTGGATAAATCAGATCGCCCCCTTCATTGTTAGGAAGGGCTTCTGGCTCTAAGAAAATGCGATGCTCGTCTCGCCCCGCAAAGCGCATGACTTTATCTTCAATAGAAGGGCAATAGCGTGGGCCTCTGCCTTCAATATCGCCGCTAAAAAGGGGAGAACGGTCGAGATTGGCACGGATAATGTCGTGCATTTCTTTCGTTGTTCGGGTGATACGGCAGGAAAGAGTTGGATTAACCGTTTTTGTCGTGAGAAAGCTGAAAAATTCAGGGGTTTCATCGCTTGGATCTTCAGGCAGGTTTTCCCAGTCAATGGAGTTTTTGGCAATTCGGGCGGGTGTGCCTGTTTTTAAGCGTCCAAGCTCTAAGCCCATTTCCTCAAGCTGTTTGCCTAATTCTTGAGCAGGGCGCTCGATAACAGATTGTTTCCCCAGACGGCCTGCGCCTTGGGTTGTTGCACCGATAAAGATTTTTGCCCGTAAAAATGTGCCTGTTGCCAGAATGACGGTTTTACCAAAAATTTCGCTTTGATCTTCCAGCCGAACGCCCTTAACAATTTGTCCCTCTTCTAAAAGAGCGCTGACCATAGCTTCTAAAATTGTTAGATTTTCCTGTTTTTTTAGAAGAGCCTGCATGGCTTTTTGATAAAGTCCGCGATCCATCTGTGCCCGAGGGCCTTGCACCGCAGCCCCTTTGGAGCGGTTGAGGAGTTTAAAATGAATGCCGCCTTGATCGGCTGCTTTTCCCATCAGCCCATCTAAGGCATCTATTTCCCGAACGAGATGTCCTTTTCCAATGCCTCCAATGGCTGGATTGCAGGACATAACGCCAATATCGCTAAGTCTAGCTGTAATGAGAAGGGTTTTTACCCCCATGCGTGCCGCAGCGGCTGCCGCTTCGGTTCCTGCGTGGCCAGCACCAATGACGATCACGTCCCAGTTTTGAGAAAGCTCGGACGTTTGATTTTTAGAAAAAGAAGTTTGTGGCATCTAGAGAAGGATTAGCCGTTATGAATAATTGGCAGA
>CP039460.1:300000-382500 GCA_004843345.1 Acetobacteraceae bacterium | reverse complement strand
ATACTAAGCTGGAGAGGCTAAGAGCAATCGGTGGATGCCTTGGCATCAGGAGGCGAAGAAGGACGTGGCACGCTGCGAAAAGTTACGGGGAGTTGTGAGCAGACTTTGATCCGTGAATATCCGAATGGGGCAACCCCCTCGATAAGAGGATCACATACTGAATTCATAGGTATGTGAGGCGAACCCGGGGAACTGAAACATCTAAGTACCCGGAGGAAAAGACATCAAAAGAGATTCTGCGAGTAGTGGCGAGCGAAAGTGGAGTAGGCCAATGCTTGTTTAAAATGAAATTGAAAGAGCTGGGAAGCTCTGCCTTAGAAGGTGAAAGCCCTGTAGATGTTAAGTTTTAAATGAGATACGAGTAGGCCGGGACACGTGTAACCCTGGTTGAAGATGGGAGGACCGCCTTCCAAGCCTAAATACTACCTGATGACCGATAGTGAACAAGTACCGTGAGGGAAAGGTGAAAAGCACCCCGATGAGGGGAGTGAAAGAGACCTGAAACTGGTTGCTTACAAGCAGTCGGAGCGGCTTAATGCTGTGACGGCGTACCTTTTGTATAATGGGTCAGCGAGTTTCTGATCGTAGCGAGCTTAAGCCGATAGGTGTAGGCGTAGCGAAAGCGAGTCTGAATAGGGCGTATAGTTACGGATAGAAGACCCGAAACCGGGTGATCTAGCCATGGTCAGGTTGAAGGGATAGTAAAATATTCTGGAGGACCGAACCCACGTCTGTTGAAAAAGACGGGGATGAACTGTGGCTAGGGGTGAAAGGCCAATCAAACCCGGAGATAGCTGGTTCTCCGCGAAATCTATTGAGGTAGAGCGTTATGTATTACTAGAGGAGGTAGAGCACTGAATGAGCTAGGGGGACTCACCGTCTTACCAAACTCAATCAAACTTCGAATGCCTTTAAGTAGAGCATAGCAGACACACAGTGGGTGCTAAGGTCCATTGTGGAGAGGGAAACAGCCCTGACCGCCGTCTAAGGTCCCCAAATCGCAACTAAGTGTGAAAGGAAGTGGGAACTCCAGGACAGCCAGGAGGTTGGCTTAGAAGCAGCCATCCTTTAAAGAAAGCGTAATAGCTCACTGGTCTAAATAAGAGTTCCTGCGCCGAAAATGTAACGGGGCTAAAGTTGTGTACCGAAGACGCGGATGTATATGATTTATCATGGTCATATACGTGGTAGCGGAGCGTTCCATAGGCTGATGAAGGTAGATTGTGAGATCTATTGGAGGTATTGGAAGTGCGAATGCTGACATGAGTAGCGATAAAAAGTGTGAGAGACACTTTCGCCGAAAGTCCAAGGTTTCCTGCGCCAGGTTAATCCGCGCAGGGTGAGCCGGCCCCTAAGGTGAGGGCGAAAGCCGTAATCGATGGGAATCAGGTTAATATTCCTGAGCCTGCTAGAAGTGACGGATCTGAAATGTTGTTTATTCTTAATGGATTGAATAGGCTTTTTGAGGATTCCAGGAAATAGCTCTAGCGTATAGACCGTACTCTAAACCGACACAGGTGGACAGGTAGAGCATACCAAGGCGCTTGAGAGAACGATGCTGAAGGAACTAGGCAAAATGCTTGCGTAACTTCGGAAGAAGCAAGGCCATTTTAAGGGAAACCTTAAGGTGGTGGCACAGACCAGGGGGTAGCGACTGTTTAGTAAAAACACAGGGCTCTGCGAAATTGAGAAATGACGTATAGGGCCTGACGCCTGCCCGGTGCCGGAAGGTTAAGAGGAGATGTTAGCGCATTGAATTGAAGCCCCGGTAAACGGCGGCCGTAACTATAACGGTCCTAAGGTAGCGAAATTCCTTGTCGGGTAAGTTCCGACCTGCACGAATGGCGTAACGACTTCCCCGCTGTCTCCAGCATCGACTCAGCGAAATTGAATTCCCCGTGAAGATGCGGGGTACCCGCGGTCAGACGGAAAGACCCTATGAACCTTTACTGCAGCTTTGCAGTGGCACCAGGAAGATTTTGTGTAGGATAGGTGGGAGACAATGAACTTAGGGCGCCAGCTTTAAGGGAGTCACTGTTGAAATACCACCCTGAATGTTTCTGTTGTCTAACTGAGCCTGTTTAGCACGGGCCAGGACCCTGCATGGTGGGCAGTTTGACTGGGGCGGTCGCCTCCCAAAATGTAACGGAGGCGCGCGATGGTAGGCTCAGTCCGGTTGGAAATCGGATTTTGAGTGCAATGGCATAAGCCTGCCTGACTGTGAGAGTGACAGCTCGAGCAGAGACGAAAGTCGGCCATAGTGATCCGGTGGTTCCTTGTGGAAGGGCCATCGCTCAACGGATAAAAGGTACTCTAGGGATAACAGGCTGATCTCCCCCAAGAGTTCACATCGACGGGGAGGTTTGGCACCTCGATGTCGGCTCATCACATCCCGGGGCTGAAGCAGGTCCCAAGGGTTCGGCTGTTCGCCGATTAAAGTGGTACGTGAGCTGGGTTTAGAACGTCGTGAGACAGTTCGGTCCCTATCTGCCGTGGGCGTTAAGACTTGAAAGGATTTGTTCCTAGTACGAGAGGACCGGAATGAACGAACCTCTGGTGCACCAGTTGTCACGCCAGTGGCATGGCTGGGTAGCCAAGTTCGGAATGGATAACCGCTGAAAGCATCTAAGCGGGAAACCAGCCTTAAGATAAGGTCTTTTTGGGGCGTTGAAGACCACAACGTTAATAGGTCTGGTGTGAAAGTCCAGCAATGGATGAAGCTTACAGATACTAATCCCCCAGACCTCTCCAGCTTTGTATTCAATACAAACCAAACGCATCTCTTAATAACTTCTTCAATCTTACTTCTCTTCTATAACAATCCCTATCAGATGTGCCTCAGCGGCGGGGGGTTATGGCGAGGGTCCCAAACCCGATCCCATCCCGAACTCGATGGTTAAACCCCTCAGCGCCAATGATACTTCGTCTCAAGACGCGGAAAAGTAGGTCGCCCCCCGCTACTAAGGCACATCTCTTAAAACAAACCCCCCACTCAATTAACGCAAGTGGGGGGTTTGCTTTGCAAAAAAAGAATTAAGGGGGAGCTAGCACAAGTAGACCTTTAGTTCTTGTCTGCTCACTCAAAGAGTTTGGAAGACTATTGGGAAAAGTAACAAGAAAAAGGAAGCTGGGATTTATTCAAGATTGAAAAAACAATCCCGTACCGCAATTAATCCTTCAGATAGAAGAGATTTTGCACAAATGAATGAACTTGTTTAGACTGTTCTCCTCTTTCCTTTTATAATTGACTCTTTATGCGATCTTCTTCTTTTCTATTTTTAGTTTTGCTTTTCTTTAACTTGTCTATCGCTCTTAGATTTCTTTTAAGATAGGAAAAAGATTTGGGAAGATTCACTTAAATTTGGAAGATCCTAAAGCGCAATAGATCAAAATACTTAATGGCAATATTCCTAAGCCCCAAATAGGTATTAAACAAATAGATAAAAAATAAAGAAATACCTTTTGACTTCTTGTTGTTGAATCATACCATTTTTTCATTTTTGATGAGCTCCAAGTCTATTTTAAAAAATAGTTTTTAAAGGGTTTATAAAGGATCTTTACAGCATCAATTAAGATTAAGATGGGAAGAAAAATTAAAGTCTTTCCTAATATCTCCCCAGTATTGCCAGCAATACCTCCAGTGGATGCATAAGCATCCGTATCTAAAGCTAGAGATTGTACGTAACAACATGCAATTACGATTAAAGGATAGATTAGAAGTGTAAAACCTAAGAAAAATAACCATTTTTTTACGGGACGAAAATGATGACTTAGAATGAAAAAAATAATGATATATAGGATCATGAAATATTCTTTAATCGCTAGGCTTAACATTTTGCTTATATTGAAAATTATATTGAAAATGTTTGCAGTATCATACTCGACCTCAAGCGATTTTTGCGCCTAGATTCAAGGGATAAAATGAGGTTTATTTAAAAAAAATTTTAATTTTTTTAGAAAAAAAAACGCTTTAAAAATCCCTTTTGAAAAGGGGACTTTGCTTTTGAGATAACGGGAAAGAAATCACTCAATTAGCGTTAAAACTTAGATTTAGATTCAAGCTATAAAGCCATTTTTTGCTATAATCTGGCCTTTTTAATTGTTTTATAAAAAGCCCCTCATTATAAAATAATCCGCAACAGGATTATAGGGAATGTGCCCTTTCTAGCATGGTGCAACATCTTCTCTATCTTCCATAAATTAGATAGTTGAGGATATAACATGACGAATATGAATCGCCGTAAAGCTTTTATGATGATGGGTGGCGTTGGCGCTGCAGGATTAATGGTTTCAAAAGCTCAAGCGGCAGCGAAATCTACGCTCCATCCTCTTTGGCCAGATCTTTCCTCTCATTTAGCCCCACGTCCTTACCCCGAATTGCTGCGTCCCTTGCCAGAGGGAGGTATGACAGGTAATCGTAAGTTTGGCTATGCGATTATTGGTTTAGGAAAATACGCGATTAATCAAATTCTTCCAGCCTTTGCGGAATCACAATATTGTCGTGTTGCGGCACTTGTGAGCGGAGATCCCAAAAAGGCGGCACGCATTGCGGATACTTATGGTTTAGATCACAAGAATATCTATAATTACGATAATTTTGATGCAATTAAGAATAATCCAGAGGTAGATGCTGTTTATATTATTCTGCCCAATTCTTTGCATTGTGAAATGACGTTGCGTGCTTTCCGTGCTGGGAAGCATGTCATGTGTGAAAAGCCAATGGCAGTCAGTGTCGAGGAATGCACAAAAATGATCGAAGCCTCGAAAAAGGCAGGAAAATATCTAACGATTGGATATCGTTGTCATTATGATGCTTTGACGCGCCATATGGTGGGAATGCTGGATCAAGGAATTATTGGCAAATCCCGTATGATTTCAACACAAAATAACGATGTGGCACGTCCAGATGATGTTGCTCAGCAATGGCGCTTTACAAGAAAGCTCGCAGGCGGAGGCTCTTTGATGGATCTTGGGATTTATGGTGTTAATGGCGCACGTTATCTCTCAAATGAAGACCCGATTTCTGTTTCTGCTTATATAACGCCCAACCCAAGTAAAGTGTTTTCCCAAGTGGAGGATACGATTTCATGGACGATGCATTATGCTTCTGGCTTGGTTGCTCAAGGGGGGGCTTCTTTCTCTACATATACAACGTCACGTTTTTCCCTTGCGGGAGAAAAGGGGACTTTTTCGGTTGATCCAGCAACAAGTTATTGGAATAACCATGTGAATCTTTCCCTTTCAGGGGATACGCATACCTGGGAACAGCCAATGTTTACAAAATCAGCATTAGATCAGTTTTCAAGTCAGCTTGATGCGCTTCCCCTTGCAATCTACAATAAAGTTAGGTCTGCCAGCACTGGGGAAGAAGGCCGAAGAGACGTCCAAATCATTATGGCGCTTTATGAGTCGGCAAAAAATGGTGGCAGAATGATTGATGTCTCAAAAGGGCGTAATTGGGCTCAAGATGTTTATGGTAAAAAAGGTCTTTATACGGCGCTGACACGTCCGTTAATCACCAAACCTGCATAATATTTTATGTGTTTTCAGGAGAAGACGGAGAAAAACTTCGTCTTCTTTGTGTGTGTTTTTTTTACCAGAGAAATATTTTTTTCTTGTTTTTTAGAGAGAAAAGATAGGTTGGCGAGGCTTATTTTTGCTATAAAGCGAATGATTTTGGCTATTTTTTAGAGGCCGTTTAAAAGTTCTGAAAGAGAAGAGAAAAGCGACTTTTTGAAGTCGTTTTTTGTGGCTGTTTTATTAGTAAAAAGTGCAAATGAAGAAACAAATTTTTAAACTTACTTTGGGTATTTTAATTGGTGCTACTTTTTTAGCGATATTGTGTCATCACTTAGATATTTCCAAAGTGTGGTCTGAAATAAAGAAGGTGGATACCTACTGGCTTTCTTTATCTCTCACTGCCATTGTTATTTCGTTTGTTGTGCGCGCAGAGCGTTGGCGTCAAATTTTAAAGCCTATTAATCCTAAAATTTCATTGCTTGCCAGTTGGCGCATTTTTATCATTGGTCTTGCAGGAAATGTTGTCTTGCCTTTCCGTTTAGGGGACTTTTTCAGAGGAACATTCTTTGCCCGCCACTTAAATGTGCCTGTTGGTGCTTTGATGACAAGTATTCTCATTGAAAAAATGTGTGATCTTGTTTTTATTGTTCTTTTAGGCGGTTTTGCACTTTTTGCTGTTCCAGAGGTAGGGCATGCAGAGGCCTTCCATATCGGCGGCAGCATGATTTTCCTCATTGGTGCGATTGCAATTACTTTCTTATTTTGCGCAAGATGGCTTCGCCGTCCAGTTATGTATTGCGCTGAGAAAGTTCTAAGTCCTTTTCCTGTGAAACTTTCAGAAAAATTATTGACTATTGCAGGGCATGTTTTTATGGCGCTTGATTTTTTAGCGCGTCCTTTGGTGATGACCAAGGTTATGGTTTTATCCGCAATAACGTGGATTTTTGAATGGATGACCTTTGTTTTTGTTGCTATGGGAATCTCTTCACTTCATAGACCTTTGGGAGCGATGGTTGCGATGCCTTTGGCAACATTGTCAACAGCATTGCCAGGTGCGCCAGCGGGTTTGGGAACATTCGATTTTTTTGCTGAAGAAGCGATGAAACTGATTGGTAATTCGCGAGATGCCTCAACAGCCTATGCCTTTTTAGTTCATGCAGTTATTTTAGGTGCAACGGTTATTTTGGCTGTTTTGGCTCTTTTAGGGCAGGATTTAAAAGCCCCATCTTCCGCTAATGAGGAGGAAATTTCATGATCAATCAATATATTTTCGTAGGCAGAACTGATTGGGTTGGAGTGGTTTTTATAAGACGCTTTAAGCGACCTGCTGAGGTGGCATAATGCTCTGCAAGTATTGTAAAATTAAATCAATCATATCCCATTTGAATTAAAGTCTAGAAGAGACCCCATGATTAAAATCAAAAGTATGCTAAAGCTTTGTCGTCCACATCAGTGGCTCAAGAGTGTCATTGTTTTTGCGGCATTTCTTTTATGTCCATGGGATTTAACGGTTTTCTGTAAGGCGCTTATCGTCTTTTTTGCATTTAGTTTTTGTTCGAGCGCCATTTATTGTATCAATGATCTTTTAGACGTTGCCGCAGATCGGCAACATCCACGAAAATGCATGCGTCCGATTGCTTCAGGCCGTGTAACACCCTTCGAAGCTGCACTTCTTGCCATTTTCTTGTTTGTTTCTTCTTTGGCTTTGGGGTTTTGGGCTGGAAGATGGGTTGATCTTTTCTTGTTGATCTATGTGTTTAATAATATTTTATACATGAAATATTTTAAACATACGCCTGTTGTTGATGTGTTTTGCATCTCTTTTGGCTTTTTACTTAGAATGCTAGCAGGTGCGCTTGGTATTGGTTTGCCTGTTTCAGGACTTATCTTGGTCTGTACTTTCTTTTTGACACTGTTTTTAGGGTTTTCCAAACGTTGGGCAGAAGCAAACGGACAAAAAAACAATATCAATACCCGTGCGACTTTAAAAGAATATAAACTTCCGCTTCTCTCTGTTTTTATTTCTGTCACCTCAGCTGCAACTTTGATGACATATGGTCTTTGGACGATCTCTCCTGATACCGTTAGACGCCACCATACAGATCTTTTAATTTATACATTGCCTTTGGCAACATTTGGTTTGTTTCGGTATATTTTTATCCTTTATATGGAGAAAGGGGGAGAGGACACTGCGAGAGATATTTTAAAGGATAAACCACTCCTTTTTATTATCTTGTTATATGCTGGCAGTGTGGCTGGAATTATGTTTTTAAGCAGTTATTTTCCAGATGCAGGTTAATTTAATATTTAATCTGTCATTCAGTAAATTTAGAGCAGCTACTCGAATGTGTTTCGGGTAGCTCTTTTTTATCTATTTGAAAAGATATCTATCTGAGATAGTGGTTGAATGGATTATCTAAGACTTTTTCTGTGGCTTCATATCATTTGGAGATGGAGAGGTGAATTAGAAAGTCTTCAAGCTATAGGCTTGTAGGTATCACCATATTATATCTATCGATAATTTTCCTTTGGGCAGGATAGCTTTAGTTTGGTTGTTTATAATATTATCTCCGATTTTATTTCGTGAAAATCTTAAGTTTATTTGAGATTACTTTAGCAGTATTGGATCGTTTTAACGATTAGTATATCTATCAAAGAAGCGTAGATTTTGATTAAAAAAACAGCAGATAAAGATTTCTCTAAATCTGCTGTTCTTGAGTTTTAAGTGTAGCGAAATAATGATTTCTTATATTGAGTGCCGCGTAATCATATCCGCTACTTCAGTTGCTTGGCAGGTGTCAAAACCATCTCTAAAATCAACAGGAACAGCAAGACGGCCAGGTGTAAAGTCTGTTATATGAAATTCTTCATCATCCAACAGTCCCATCCACTTCCAATTATCTAAAGAGTTTATGTGAGCAGATTTTATACACTTTGCTCTTTCTTCAGGGGAAAAGACATCAAAGATTAAGAAGTGGTCTTTTGCACCAGCAAGAATATTTCTTAAAAATTCTCTGTGCGCTCTATCCTCTTCAGGATTTTGCTGAAGTTTAGCTTCTTTTATTTGAACTTTTTTTGAAGATTCAGAGCAACGCTGGTCATAGTCAAAGATAATGTTAGAGCCAATTCGATAAGTGTAGAATGGCGCATGTTTTTTAATATCTGTGACATCACAGTTCTGAATTTTTTCTTCAACAATTCTTTGAACAAGGAATGTGTCTGGATTCAAATCCCAGAAAGGCCAAGGAAAGGCAGGAGATCCATAATTTAAGCCTCCACCACCGATGTAGTTCATGCGCATGATGTCAAAACCCATTGCAGGGAAGACACTGAACCATGTCGTTTTTTGAATAAAGATTTCTTTAAAAACGGGAAATCTCTCTTGGGTAAATCTGACAATATCTGGACGAAAGCGGCCTCTGTTCCCAACCATAATAAATTTGAGGTAAAAACCTTCTTTTTCTAATTTCTCTTCGAGAGGAGAATAGTAAAAGCTGGTTAGATCATCTCTCATCATAGTATCAAGTGATAAGCGATAGGTTTCGAGGGCATTGCTGGCGTTACCATAAGCACATGAGGCAATAAAAGAACCGAATAAGAGGTAAGAGCAGTAAGCAATAGAGGCTTTGTAGATACCCTTTAAGCGGAAGTTAAGCAGAATGGTAACAGCGGCTGTTAAGATAACTGGAATACCGCACATTGTGCGTGGTGTGAAAACTGGCGCAGCCAATAAAAACATTGGCCCTGCAAAAAATACGAAAATTCCACTAATAAAGATGAAAACGGAAAGGATTTTTACAGCGGCGTGTTTGTCTTTCAGGATTAGATAAAGATGATAGGTAAGGACAATAGAGGCCGCAACAAGAAGAATAAAAAGAAAGAGGTTATAGCCGTAGAAATTCTGATCTTCCGACGGCATGACCAGTAAACGGAAATAATAGAAAAAGGCTTGATAGTTAAAAACAACTTCATGTGGAGAAGAGGCAAGACCAACATGTGTTGCTGCATAAACATCGTGGAAAGGTGGAACAATGAGCACAATGATGCGGTAAATAAGAACAGAGAGCGCAAAGGAGATCATTCGTGCGATAAAAGGCTTCCAAATGTCTTTTATCTCGGCTCTGTTAATAACAGCCATGATGGCCATGAGGCATGCCAGTCCACCGTAAATATTCACCACAGGTGGATAGCTTGTAAATGCGAGGATCAGAACAAGAATCTCGCCACCCCGTTGAATGAACGGAGATTTTTTTTGAAGGGCAATCGGAACGTAGAATGCGGCAAGGGTTAGACCCATTGCTAGTCCCATACCAATGGCTTCAAAGCGGTAGGAAAGATTTTCTAAAAAGAGTTCATTGCAAAACAAAAAAGAAAGCGCCAGCGCGCCCGTGAGGATGGAGTAATCAAGCGCCATGCTTGCAAGTGCAGCCCCAGCTGCGGCAAAGAGAGCCGCTGCGATTTGAAAAATAGGCGCAACATCTCTAAGTGAAAAAGCGGAGAAAAGATTGAGGGCAAGCTGTTGAAGAGGCCTGCCATCCCGCATGGCATCTATGTCTGTGCCAATATGGTACCAGTCATCATTATAGTGAAAATTAGCATGAATAACGGGATAAAGGAAAAGCCCGAATATCAAAGAAAAAACGAGAAAGCGTACAAGAAACTGTTGAGTGAAGGGAGAAAGTTTTTTGAAATTAGGAGGTTGGAGATTTTCTACAGTCTTTGTAAGCATGTTTGTAAGTTTCTTTCGTTGCAAATTACGATGGTTTTATGAAAAACCAATCTTATCAGGACGTACTTGTTTTTAGACGTGTGTATCTTTTGAATTGCTACTATATTTAGAGTTATTCGATACTCTATTTTCTTTTAAAGTTCAAAAAGAAAATCTCTTGTGCTTTACATAATGATATCGCTGATGCCTAATTACAAAGGGAATTTAGGGCAGTGAGGTATTTTTAGGGACAATCTCTCCCGCCCCCCAGTAAGTTCGGACATTTGGGTAAAGATAAATTTCACCATCAACGTGCAGAATACGGTCATTTGAGGTAATCAATCTAACGGTTTCAGGATTTATTTTGTATCCCATCATTTCTGACAAAAAGATTTTATCCATTGTTTGTGAAAAATAACCAGTAGGCGCACGCATTTTATTAATGCGCTTACAATATTTTAGGCCATTCTCTGTTTCTGCTTCTCCCCATGTGAGCAGCATTGGAATTTCATATTGTTTCCAATCGCCATCCCAAATTCCATGTCCTTGTCTTGGGACATCTTCGCCATGATCTGAAGTATAAAACAGGAGATATTTCTGATTTAAATTGTTATTTGCCAGTTTAATTATTTGTTCTAATAGGCGATCTGTATGGTGGATAGATCGGTCATAGGCATCACTGTTTGGTAAGGCCTGGCGGTCAATTTTATCCGATTTATCAGAATAGCCTGTATGGCTTCCCCATAAATGGAGAATAATAAATTTTTGTTCAGAAGAGTCTTGTTCAAGGATAATTTTCAAAGGTTTTAGTAAATCAAAATCGTCAGAGCCTCCAACAGGTATTTTTGCATGAAAAGCTTTAATTTCTTTTGTTGAAAAGTTTTCCTTTGAGGAGATTTTTAAGTAGTCGGGACGAAGCGTAAGATCTGTATAGCGGGAAAGATAGCCATAACGATTTGAAAATGGGCCTTTTCCTGTTTGATTGCCAATCCAGTAGGTTTTGTAACCTGCTTGAGAAGCAAGTTCGATTAAGTTCTTACGGTCGTAGAGTTTTTCTGGATGATCCACAGATTGAAAAGATAAAATTCGGGGAAGCACTAGATTGGTTAGCGGCGCAACAGAATGTGCTTTTTCAATAGTACAGGCTTTTTTTTCTGCGATTAGTTGAGAAGCAAATGGCGTCGTTTGAAGGTGATGATTTAGATACCCATGTCTATAAGCGGTAGCAGATTCTCCGATAACAATGATAATATTTTTTGCCTTATCATTCCCCATAGAAAGGATCATTTCGTCTTGTTTTGTATGGGGGGTACTTGGGGCATCTTTGTAAAATAAGAGTTCATATCCGCCATAAATAAGTATGCCAGGAACCCCAGGATAGGTTTCAAAAAACATGTGGGTTCGGCCTTCAGGGTTATTAAAAGTGGAATCATTATTAGGGTTAGATGATGTCCAAGCAATGGCTGTATAGTGCCAGTGGTAAAGCCAAGGGATAAGAACGCAGGAAAGACTAATACTTAAAATGATAGGCCGAAAATGACAGAGTTTTAAGGCGAGGCAAAAACAAGCAATCAAGATGCAAATGAGTAAAATGCAGGCAGGAATATTCTCTGCTACTATGGAAATGGCCTCGGCTGAATTTGTTCCCATAATTGCTTCAACATTGTCTGCGGCAATGTGACCAATTTGTTTAGCAACTTTGACAAAAAATAAAAGAAATCCTGTGTAGCAGGTGATAGTAATTGCCCCAATCCAGCGGTTAAGGCTGAGAAAGATAAGTGGCAGAAAAAAGGTGCTGAGTAATGCATTCCGGGAAAAATGACCTGAATCTACCATAAACACGTTTGTATGTTTGCGGAGGTAGTATTCTGGATATAAAAAAATCAGTAAAATGAGAACAGGAACAACAAATTTAAAAATAAAATTACGTATTGTTATGTTCATTTTATTAGGGGATACTTTATAATTTAGGGGTTATCAGAGACTTCGATGAGTGTTTAAGGAATTGAGATGTCTTTTGCTACAATCTCCCCAGAGGACCAGTAAGTTTTGATATTTGGGTGGATATAAATTTCGCCGTTAACATGAAGGATACGATCATGAGATGCCAGCAAGTTGACGGTTTCAGGATTTATTTTGTATCCCATCATTTCTGACAAAAAGATTTTATCCATTGTTTGTGAAAAATAACCAGTAGGCGCACGCATTTTATTAATGCGCTTACAATATTTTAGGCCATTCTCTGTTTCTGCTTCTCCCCATGTGAGCAGCATTGGAATTTCATATTGCGTGATGTCACCGTCCCAAACGCCATGTGCCTGTCTTGGGACATCTTCGCCATGATCTGAAGTATAAAACAGGAGATATTTCTGATTTAAATTTTTATTTGCGAGTTCAGTCACCTGTCGGATAAGGCGATCTGTGTGGTGAATGGAACGGTCATAGGCATCACTATCAGGAAGGGCAGATCGGTCGATTGCATCTGATTTATCGTAATATCCAGTATGGCTTCCCCAAATATGAAGAATAATGAATTTATGTTCAGAAGAGTCTTTTTCAAGAATAGCTTTAAGAGGTTTTAAAAGTTCAAAATCATCGATGCGTTTAATGCCAGTAGCGTCATGGAATTTTATAATTTCTGGCTCCGATTTTGTATTCTTTAAGCTTTTTGATGGCAATTTTAAAAAATCAGGGCGTAGTGTGACGTCTGCAAAACGAGAAATGTAGCCATAGCGACTTGCATAAGGGCCAGCACCTGATTGGTTACCAATCCAGTAGGTTTTATAGCCTGCTTGAGAAGCGAGTTCGATGAGGTTTTTACGGTCATAGAGTTTTTCTGGATGATCAACGGATTGGAAAGAGAGGATACGTGGAACAGCTAAATTGGTTAGAGGTGCAATGGAATGTGCCTTTTCAATAGCGCATGCTCTTTTTTTTGAAATAAGGTTTGAGGCAAAGGGTGTTGTTTGTAAGGTGAGGTTAAGAGAGTTATATAGGCTGAAATAAGAACCTATATTTTCCTTTTTGTCGCGTTTGCCATCCCAATAAGTTTTGTAGCCTTCTTCAGATGCTAATTCGACGAGGGCGTCACGGTTATAGGGACGAAAAGATAAAATACGGAACAGAGCTGGATTGGTTAGTGGCGTAACGGAATCTACATCCTCAATGGTAGATGCTTTTTTGGCTGAAGCCGAATTTTGTTCAGAGACGGGTGTTCGCAAGGCAGGATTTAGGTAGCTATGCCTTGAGGCGGTAGCAGATTCTCCGATAACAATGATAATATTTTTTGCCTTATCATTCCCCATAGAAAGGATCATTTCGTCTTGTTTTGTATGGGGGGTACTTGGGACATCTTTGTAAAATAAGAGTTTATATCCGCCATAAATAAGTATGCCAGGAACCCCAGGATAGGTTTCAAAAAACATGTGGGTTCGGCCTTCAGGGTTATTAAAAGTGGAATCATTATTAGGGTTAGATGATGTCCAAGCAATGGCTGTATAGTGCCAGTGGTAAAGCCAAGGGATAAGAACGCAGGAAAGACTAATACTTAAAATGATAGGCCGAAAATGACAGAGTTTTAAGGCGAGGCAAAAACAAGCAATCAAGATGCAAATGAGTAAAATGCAGGCAGGAATATGATCGGCTAGCGTTGAGCTTACTTCTGAGCAGCTTGTTCCCATAATCGCTTCGACATTATCGGCGACGATGCCATCGATTTGTTTGATTACTTTGATAAAGAATAAAAGAAATCCAGTGTAAAATGTAATGGCGATGGCGCCAATCCAACGATTTAAACTTATAAAGATAACGGGAAGGCATAAAGTACTTAATAGGGCATTGCGGAAGAAATGCTCATGGTTGTCCATAAAGACAGTTGTGTATTTGCGGATATAATATTCTGGATATAAAAAAATCAGTAAAATGAGAACAGGAACAATCAACTTCATCAGAATGGGCATAATTTGTTTGAGGCGAGGACGAATTTTTTCCATTGAAATCATTGTTAAAGAAGATACCTCAGGTTATTTTTATAAGCGGATGTTTTTGTTTAAAAAATATGTATTTTTTTTCAACAAATATTTTGATTGAAGTGTATTTATACCAAGGAGTGTCGCATATAAGTCAGCTTAAACGGCGTTCTTATCCTTCTTTTTTTTGAATTGTCGTCTTATCATCATGTCTTTTTTTCAAAATTTACGTTGGTTTTCTTGTGCTTTAGGTGTGGCTTTTATGCCTTGTGTTACGCAGGCACAGGATTGTCAGGGTAAGGTGCTTTCCCCGCTTAAAATTAAGCCTTTTGGAGATCAGGGAGAGACGTATCATTATGAAAAGGGCACTATTATTTCAGAGGTAAGGGCACATCGATCCTCTTTTTTTGGAAAAC
This sequence comes from Acetobacteraceae bacterium, assembly GCA_004843345.1. Lineage (NCBI taxonomy): Bacteria > Pseudomonadati > Pseudomonadota > Alphaproteobacteria > Acetobacterales > Acetobacteraceae > Acetobacteraceae bacterium. The sequence continues at coordinate 367,888 of CP039460.1, read as the reverse complement.
CTTCTTATTATACGTCGCAAGGGATTGGCCCATTGCCTGCAAAAGAGGTGGAGTTGTTAAATTGTCATCCCGTTTATCATCCTTCAGAAGGGTTTTTTGATCCGGGATATGATTTGTTGCCAAATGATTGGAAAAAGGGAGCGCAAGGGGATCCTTCATCGCAACTCACTTATCAAAAGCCGACACCGCTTGAAAAATAATTTTGGATCTTTGTTATGTTGTTGAATGTTCTTTGCGTGAGTTCTCTTTGCGCTTTGCTCTTACTTCTTTTTATTTGTGTTGGTATTTTAAAATTATTGTCTCAAAAGGCAGCGCCTCTTTCAGAAGAAACCGTATTAAATTTTAATAATTTACGATTGAGTGCCGAACAGGAAAACCGTCATTCCAGAGAGATATTGCTTTCCCGCATGGAAGGCGCTTCTAAGGCGCAACTCGAGGCGCTTGTTTTAATGCGGGACGCCTTAAATCTACAATTACAATCTTTTTCAGAAAAGTTAGATGGGTTTCGGCAGGAAAATTTTACAGCCCTTAAGACGTTTGCAACGGAAACTCAGCAGCAAGCACAGTCGCTGCAAGAAAAAATGCGCCAATTTGGAGATCAAAATTCAGAGAGGATGGCCTTTTTACAGCAAGGGGTCGAGCAACGTTTAGAAAAAATGCGTGAAAGCAATGAAGCTAAACTTGAACAAATGCGGGTGACAGTGGATGAAAAGCTTCAAGGGACGCTTGAAAAGCGTTTAGGCGCAGCCTTTTCTACTGTGAATGAAAATTTAGACCGTGTTTCTTCCAGTGTCGGTGAAATGCGGAAAATTGCAGATAATGTCGGTGATCTTAAAAAAGTATTGGGGAATATCAAAACCAGAGGCATCTGGGGAGAGGGGCAGCTGGAATCAATGCTTGAAGATTCCTTGTCTTCGGATCAGTTTGCTAAAAATGTTGAAATCCGCCCGGGATCTAAAGAAAGAGTTGAATTTGCCATTCGTCTGCCAGGGGCAGGTAATTCTGATTCTGATAAGATCTGGTTGCCAATCGATGCTAAGTTGCCAGTTGAGGATTATGAACGTCTCATTGATGCCTTAGAGGCTGGAAATAGTGAGGCAGAAAAAGAAGCAGGACGGGCTTTAGAGAGGCGTGTTTATGAATGTGCAAAAGACATTCGGGATAAATATGTGCAGCCGCCTTTTTCAACAGATATGGGGATTATGTTCCTGCCGACAGAGGGGCTTTTTGCCGAAGTGGTACGCCGTCCGGGAGTGATTGACCGTTTACAGATAGAGTTTCGGGTGATTGTTGCTGGACCGACAACTTTAATGGCGCTTTTATCTTCTTTGCGGATGGGATTTCGCTCTTTGGCTGTGCATCAGCGCTCAGGTGAAATTTCAAAATTGCTGGGAGGGATTAAAACGGAATTTGGTAAATTTGGGAATATGCTTGATAAAGTTGAAAAGAAGCTTCAGGAGGCGCAAAATGTGCTGAGCAAAGAAGGAGGAACACGTTTCCGTGTGATGCGGCGTGCCTTGAAAGGGGCTGAAGAAATTTCAGAAGGAGAGGCGCAATCAATGTTGGGCTTATCTGACAGCGATGAGGATGAGTTTACGTTTAGCTTAGAAGAGAGTCCTAAGAGTCTTTCAGTGGGAGAAAAGCATTGAGTGAGAAGCCTGAAAAAGATCATTTGATGCGAGAAACTGCAACGGTGACTGGTCTTGGAGACGAATTTGAAGAGGCTTCAAAACTCTATGCTTCTCCTGCAAGTGCGCTGGATTGGCTTTTTGAAAAGAGTACGCCGTTTTCTGGAGAAGACAGCTCTAGCGGGATGAGTGCTTTTCAGCGAAAATCACGAGAGGGAATGCTTGCGGAGACCGTGGCTTTGGCACAGAAATTAAGTGCGCAAAAAGTTATACGTCCGTTTCAAGTTTCAGAAGAAGAATTTAACGGGGACGAGGTATTTTTCGGAAAACAGGAATTATCACCTGAAACGCAGGAATTCCCCCTTAAAACAAGTGAAAAAAACAGTGAATTGCTCTCTGGGGGAAGTTTCTTTGCTTCTGTGGCGCTTTCAGTCATTTGTTTGTTTTTTTCTTTTTTTATGCTTGGCATGCCACATTTCCCCGGTGTTGCGGGCTTTATATTCTTAGAGTTAGTTGCTGCGCTTTTGTTGTGCGCTAGCCGTTCTTTCCTTAAAGGGTGGGGAAATCCTGAGCGTTCCTTTAGAATGGGCATTTTTAGTGGATTTCTTGCTTGGGAAGCTCTTTTTCTATGGTTGTGGGGTATGTTCGTAACCGCCCTTTGGCTGGATCAGTCGCTTTTTTTACTGCAAACGCAGGAAGCCTCTGCAACTTTACTCTCTTTTGTAGGCGCATTGGCTGTGTTTACAATGAGTTTTCTTTCTTTGCGTGCGTATGAGTGGGCGCATGGAAAGCGCTTGATGATGGGCGTTTCGGGCATGATTTTCCTTTCCCTTTTTCTTTCAGGAGCCGTGATTGCTTTTGTTGGGCTTGTGCTAGGCTTATGAAGTTGGAAAAAGGTGTCATGTTATGAGGACTGTATTTTGTGGAGAAGGCTTGTCATGATTTCGCTTATTTTTCGTGTGGCTCTTTTTTCCTGTATTATTTTTGCTCTGCTGATTTGGTGGTATTGTTATGAAACGATGTGAATTAAGCTGAAATCTAACGGAAGCTTTTTCTTCCTTTAAGCAGTTTTGTCCGTGCCGTTTTTAAGCTAATATCCAAGCAGGCACATCTTTATATTAAATGGGGACATTTTCTTGACCGAACCCAATCAACCAGGCGCAGATCTTCCTGAAAAATTAATAACAGAACAAGGTATCATTGAGATTCCAATCGAAAAGGAGATGCGCTCTTCTTATCTCGATTATGCGATGTCTGTGATTGTTTCCCGTGCTTTGCCAGATGTTCGAGATGGTCTAAAGCCCGTTCATCGCCGTATTCTCTACGCTATGAAGGACAGTGGCGTCACGGCGGACAAGCCGTATCGTAAATCTGCTCGTGTGGTCGGGGAGGTCATGGGTAAATTCCATCCGCATGGCGACAGTGCAATTTATGATGCGATGGTGCGTTTGGCGCAAAGCTGGTCGATGCGCGTGATGCTGATTGACGGTCAGGGGAATTTTGGTTCGGTTGACGGAGATAGCCCTGCTGCGATGCGTTATACCGAAGCTCGCCTTGCAAAATCTTCCTCATGGCTGTTGGATGATATTGAGCGCAATACAGTGCCTTTCCGTCCAAACTACGATGACACGGAACAAGAACCAGAGGTTTTGCCTGCCTCATATCCGAATTTATTGGTCAATGGTGCTGAGGGGATTGCTGTTGGGATGGCAACCCGAATTCCGCCGCACAATCCGGTGGAAGTGATTGATGCGACCTTGGCGCTTATTGATAATCCTGAGATTTCTCTTGAGGAGTTGATGACGTATGTGCCTGCGCCGGATTTCCCAACGGGGGGAATTATCATGGGGCGGAGTGGCATTCGTAAGGCGTATGCAACGGGAAAGGGATCTATCCCTGTCCGAGCAAGAGCTTCGATTGAGGAAATTAGAAAAGACCGTTTTGCGATTGTTGTTACAGAAATTCCCTATCAGGTGAATAAAGCTGTCTTGCAGGAAAAAATTGGGGAACTGGTTAAAGAAAAAGTTATTGAAGGTATCTCTGACATTAGAGATGAGAGTAGCCGTCAAGGAATGCGTCTTGTTATTGAGCTTAAACGTGATGCGACAGGTGATGTGGTTTTAAATCAGCTTTTCCGCCACACACAGCTGCAGAGCAGTTTTCCTGTGAATATGGTGGCTTTAGATGCGGGAACTCCCCGTATCTTTACTTTAAAAGATGTTTTGGAGGCCTTTGTTAAATTTCGTGAAGAGGTTATTCAGCGCAGGGCTCGTTTTGACCTTGGGAAAGCACGGGACAGAGGACATCTCTTAATTGGCTTGGCTTTGGCAATCGCAAATATTGATCGTGTGATTGCAATTATCCGAAATGCGCCTAATCCAACAGAAGCTCGGGCTTCTTTGATGGCGCAAGAATTTCCAGCAGAAGATGTGCGGGCATTGTTAGAACTCGTTGATGATGAGAATAACAAAATTATTGACGGGAATGTTCATCTTACAGAGGCACAGGCGCGTGGTATTTTAGAACTTCGCTTGCATCGTTTGACTGGTTTGGAACGGGATAAGATTGTTTCTGAACTGGATGATATTGCTGCGCAAATTCGTGAGTTTCTGCTTATTTTGAAAGATCGTGAGCATCGGCTTTCTATTATGCGTGAAGAGCTCGGAAATGTTCGTAATGCTCTAAATTACAAGCGTTCGACAGAAATTTCTGATGCGTTAGGCGATGAATCTGACGAAAGTTTAATTGAACCAGCTTTGATGGTTGTTACCATTACAAGAGAAGGGTTTGTGAAGCGGACGCCATTAGAGGAGTTTCGTCTGCAAAATCGTGGCGGACGTGGAAAAACAGCGGCAGGCCGTCGTGGAGATGATGTTATTATCCGCAGTTTCAACGCGCATACCCATCAATGGGTACTCTTTTTCACGAGTGCAGGGCAAGTTCATCAGATGAAAGTTTGGCGTTTGCCTGAAGCGTCGCCGACTTCTAAGGGGCGTGCGATAGTAAATCTTCTCCCAGGATTGGCAGAAGATGAGCACATCACAGCCGTTCTTCCTTTGCCGCAAGATGAAGATTTATGGGACGATCTTCACCTTGTCTTTGCGACAGCGAGTGGGAATGTCCGCCGTAACCGCTTGAGTGATTTTAGTAATATCCGCTCTACAGGGATTATTGCGATGAAATTGGACGAGGGGGATAGTCTTATTGGTGTGAGAACGTGTCATCCAAATGAGGATCTCTTTCTTGCAACAAAAAATGGCCGTGCCATTCGTTTCCAAATTACCGATAGTAATTTAAGGGTCTTTGCTGGGCGCAATAGCACCGGTGTCCGTGGTATTCGTTTGGATGAAGGGGATAAGGTTGTTTCGCTTGTTGTGCTGCCACATCCTGAACTGAAAAATAATGACGAGCGTCTTGCTTATCTCAAAGAAGCTTCCGCAAGACGGCGTCTCCTTGCAGGAGTATCGGAGTCTGAAGAAGAAAATGAAGAAATTTTAGAGGAGGACGAGGATTCTGATCGGATTGAAGCGCTTTCAGCAGAGCGTTTTGAAGAGCTTTCTCCAGATGAACGTTGGCTCTTGATTGTGACGGATCAGGGGTTTGGCCGCCGGTCTTCTTCTTATGATTATGCAACCAAAGGAAGAGGCGGGAAGGGCGTGCAGAATATGTCTCTGCAGAATAAAGCCCGTGGTAAAGCCGTTGTTGCGACTTTCCCAGTGAGGGCTGGCGGAGATGCCATGATGGTGACGGATACAGGACGCCTTATCCGCATGCCTGTGGATCAGGTTTCCATTATGTCCCGTATGGCCTCTGGTGTACGCCTCTTTAATGTGGATGAGGGTGAGACTGTGATTTCTGCCTTCAAAGTGCAGGAGGAAGATCAGAATAATGAGGAAGATATTGCAGAGGCAGCTCCTCAAGAGACGATGCCGGTTTCAGAGCCTGAAATTGAAGACGCTGAAGATTTAGAGGATTAACTTTTGGGAAACCATTTAAGAGTAGGATTTTATCCAGGAACGTTTGATCCTGTGACGTTTGGACACTTGGATATTATAAAACGCGCATCTGTTCTTTTTGACCGCCTCATTATTGGTGTGGCAACGAATGATGGAAAACATCCGCTTCTTGAGTTGGAGAAGCGGATTGCGTTGATACAAGATGGCATTAAAAATTTTCCAGCAAAGGATCGTATTTCTGTTATTGGATTTTCGGATCTTTTGGTCAGTGCGATGAAGCGTGAAGGAGCTGGAACTGTTATCCGTGGGTTGCGCTGTGCAGGTGATTTTGATTTTGAAACGCAACTCTCAGCTGCAATTAAGCGCTTAGCGCCAGAGATAGAAACAATCTTTTTGCTTGCATCGGAAGAGCAGAGGGCAACCTCTAGCCGTATTGTTAAAGAAATTTCCCATCTTGGAGGAGACGTTTCCCCCTTTACGACAAAGAAGGTCAGAGAAGCGCTCTTGTCTCAAGAGAAATAATTCCCACCTAGAAAAGAACACCATCGTAAGAAAGGATATGTATTATGAGTGAAGAGAGAAAAAAACTTGTTTTTGAACTCGAAAATGGCGGTAAAATTGTTATCGAATTACGTCCTGATTTAGCACCGAAAGCAGCAGAGCGCCTTGAAAAACTTGCTTCTGAAGGTTTCTATGATGGTGTTCCTTTCCACCGTGTGATTGAAGGTTTTATGGCGCAGGGCGGTGACCCAACGGCTACGGGTACAGGTGGCAGTAATTATCCAGACTTACCAGCAGAGTTTTCAAGAGAAGCTAAGTTCGAACGTGGGACATTGGGAATGGCACGTTCTTCAAATCCCAATAGTGCGAACAGCCAGTTTTTTATTATGTTCCAGCCAGCACCGCATTTGAATGGTCAATATACGATTGCAGGACAGGTTGTCGAAGGTTTGGACGTTCTTGACCAAATTAAGCGAGGTAAGGGCGCTTCTGGTATGGTCGAAAATCCTGATCGTATTAAGAAAGCTTTTATTGAAGCTTAAGTTTTAGAAAATTTTTATAAAAAGGCGGTTGCAAAGGAATTTTGCAGCCGTTTTTTTTCTTTTTAAGAAAAAAGAGAGTATTTTATACTTTACTGCTTGACGGAGCAGAGGAGAGCGGGTAAACAAACACTCATACAACGAACGGACACTTCGAAACGAAGAAAAGATAGTTTGTTCTGAATGAACCGGTAGCTCAGTTGGTAGAGCATTCGACTTTTAATCGAATGGTCGTGGGTTCGAATCCCACCCGGTTCACCATTATCTTTTAAAATTCCTAGAAATATCAAGTTTTTTAAAGATTGTTTTACCATTTTTAAAAAAGTTTTACCTTTTTAGTTTTTTAATGGCTTCTATCGCCATTTTTTCTTGATCTGCAGATTTCGTATATCTTTCTATTTCTGACAAAGTTTTGTGTCCTGTAATGGCTGCAATTTCATGTGTCGAACATCCTGCCTCTGCCAATTTCTTAGCTGTTGTTTTGCGTAATCCATGAGGGCTTAATCCGGCAGGAAGTCCTGCTTGTTCTCTCCATTTTTTAAAGCGCATATAAAAGCCATTGGCAGTGAATGGAATTCCATTTGAGCTGAGAAGGTAAGCATCTCCTATTTTGATGGGATCTAGTTCTTTCTGCAGAGCAGGGTGAATAGGAATTAAGAGAGATGTTCCTGTTTTTTTCTGCGTAACCTCTAAGAGATTGTCTTTCCGGTCTTTGGGAGAGATTTTTACAATATCGCTGCGACGCTGGCCTGTGTAAAGCATAAGCGCAAAAGCTCTTCGTTGAACTGTTCCTGTCGGCCAATAATCTTCAAACACTTTGATTTCTTCATCTGTCCAGGGAGATTGTCCTTCGGCTTTTTCCTTATATTTTTTAATATCTTTTGCAGGATTGTCTGATCTGAGGCCATCTTTAATGGCAAAATCAAATAAAATACGAAAAAGTTTTAGTCTATGGTTAGCAGCTGCAGGCGTTTCTGCGTGGCGTGCAATGAAGCGTCTAATGTGCCGTGCTTCAAAGTCAGAGACAAGATGCTCAGCATAGTCTTCTTTTTGCATGGAAAGTAAGAGGCGATTATATGCCTTTTTGGTTCCCTGGCTTAAAGAAAGAAAATGTGCTGATTTTTGCCAATCCTCAATAAGATATGCAAAGCTGTTAGGTCGGAAATCATTCTTTTTCTTAATACCCATTGCATCAGCATATGCCCTAAGAAATTCAGGATCCTTAGGAGAGGGCAATAGAATGTGCTTATCAAGGTCTGGACGCCTTAGATAATATCTGACCTTTCCATATCTGTCTTTGATACGGCGTACAAATTTTAATTTGATTGAAGTCATAGCGCATCAAGTGGATTTACATTTTCTTGTTTTTCGGACAAATCAACGCCTGCTGCGTGCATTATGAAGGCATCTAAATCTTTCTTTAAAAATCCAACACGTCGTCCAGCAATATTGATTTTCCGAAGGTGAGGCGCAACCTTTTTGTTGAAAGTGACGGTACTGATATTACCAAGATAAAAAGCTGCCTGAGAAATATCCATGATTGCTGGTGGAAAAGGAAAGCTCATCATTTTGTTATTCCTTGTTCTTTTCCTTCTGGCCATCTTTCCAAAAACTCATCAGCTTTGTTGATAAGATGCCAACTTTCATCGTCATTGTACTTTCCATCTGAAGTTGAAAGTTGCATGAGGCGAAAAGAAAGTTTTTTTATGAGGAGGCGTCCATCTTCATTTGATGGAGGAAGACAGAAAATTAGATAATCATTTTCTTCATCTTCACTTAGTTCAATTTGGCGAAGATTCGCTCCTTTATTCCAAGCTTGAATGGCCATCTCTTCACGCTTGTTCCAAGGGCCACAGCCAGCGCAGTTTTCACATCTGACAAAAAAGTTTGGTACGTTCGTTTTAATAATTATGGCTTCGCCTTCTTTTTTGCAGAAGGGGCATGAACGGATATTCATTTGAGACGCTCCTCGATGTTTATTTGAAATTCTTTAAGGATGCGGAGAAGGGCTGTTTCATTAGCAGGCCATTTTCCTGCCCAGACGAACTGTCCTCCTTGTTCTGTGATGTGACAGCTGAAAACAACTCTTGATCCAAGATTTTGTAAATATCTCAGGAAGTCGTCGGGCTCTTGTTCCGCTGTAATGATGTCTCTCCTGCTCATTTGAAGCGGTTCCGTGCAGCACAATAAACAGACATGAAAAAGTTCATGAGCCAGCAGAGACAGAGAAAAGCCGTCCACTCAATAATCTGGGCGTAAATCCCATCAACTGGATTTTGCATAAAGCTGAGGATAAAGGCACCGCACATTGTTCCTATGATGATCATGGCAGCCATGCTGAAGATTTGAACTAAGATGCGAAGAATAGGAGAGAGATTACGGATATACATCCGTTTTTTGACATCAGGATGGATGGGGTATCCAGTTGTCTTTGAGCGTTCCATTTAAAATCTCCTTGATCAGCTTGGAGATTAAAAAGACGGCGGCAAGGCAATAATGCAAATTTCTTTGCGCCGCCGTCACACATCACGAATTGATGTGATAAAATAATATTGTACAAAATATTACACAAAGTAAATAGATATTGTATAAAAATTTACATAAACATAATTTTGTGTAAAAATTAAGAGAATAAGAAAAACATGAACTGAATTTTTATTTTGAGTTCAATGTTTTTTAGCTTGGTTTTCTGGGCTTTTTACAAAATAAAAACCGCAAAGAGCGGTTGAAAGGAATCGTATGTTAGAGAAAAAAGAAACGGTTGAGGTACGGTGCAATTATAAAAATTTTAGTGTTCGAGGCTGGGGAGATGGAATTTCGAGAGAAATGCGCATTCGTGAATCTTATGGGAAGTTTTTGGAAAAAGTGGTTCTTCCCCATTTAGAAGCGGGGAAGAATGTTCTGTTGGTTAAGCCAGATCCAGCCAATTAAAATTTTCTGTTAACGTAAGAAATTTTGAATTTTTTAGATCCGGGAGATTAATAATGGCAAAATTATCTTTCATTAATGTTCGGTTATAGATTTCGTCACTCAAGGTTTTCAATATTAAATCTGTTTTGACGAACCATGCGGGAAAGTCATCTTTTGTAAGGGATTTGACTTTCCCAACTGTCTTTAAAAATTCAAGAACTTCTTCCGTTCTTTCTGGTTGCGTTGTGTGAAGTACAACAAAGTAAGTATTCATTTTTAAATCCTTCCTAGGTGAAGTTGGTAATAGATATGAAAAAACACATTCTAGAATTACTAGGGCTGAGATTTTCCAATAATCATCAGCCTAATAATAGAAGAAAATTCATTTTGAGGCTCGTTGGTGCAAGATCTTAACTTGAATATGAGAAGATATGGGCAAAGAGATTAGATGAAGAAAGCATGACTTATGAAGAATATGAAAGAAGAAGTAAAAGAAATTGAGGTGGGCGCTGCTGAAGGCGATTTGAGATTATGGCGTGTGAAAGAGGCGCAACGTCAGGGCGAATTAAGATATGAATGCGTTCGGAAAGCATTCGAAGCATATCGGAATAGAGCGCTTAATTTAGTTGGTTGGAACGTTGCTTTGATGACAGCACTCGCTGCCATTTTGAAAGGAAGCTCCATGAGTTTCCTGGCTTATTTTTGCGTTTTTCTTTTTATAATTTCAATTGTGGGAGGGTTAGCAATTCTATTGCCGGCAAAGATCAATTTATCCGGTGATGAAATTGATTATGTAATGGATGAAGATAATTACGAAACAGAGTTAGAAATTCGAGAAGCATTAGCTATTCGCTTGAAATGCAATGAAGAAAAAGCAGAAAAGATTCTTTGGAGATTAGAGAAGTTAATGCGAATTTCCTATGCAACTTTCTCTTTAGCTGCCGTTATTTCTGCTTTTTATATTTTAGGAAATTAAGTCCGTATGGGTTTCGGGACAGTTGTTCCAGGTGTGGGCTTTTTAGGGATTGGATTAGGGCGTGGAGGAGCAGGTTTCTTCATTTTTAAATCCTTGTTGCGGATGTACTGGAAAAATAATGAGTAGAAAAATAAAAGCAGATTTAAGGAAAACGCAAAGAGACGAAAAAGAAAAGGTAGAAATAGCGAAGATCGAAAAAGAATATGGAAAATTTGAAGGCGGAGGAGGGTTTCGTCTTTGGTGTGCGATAGAGGCGCAACGTCAAGGTGAAATGCAGCTTCAAGCGATTTTGCCAATTTATACGGCATATATCTCGCGTGGAAGTTCTGCTGTGACATGGACATTTACTTTTGCAGCGGCTCTCATTGGTCTAGCGCAATTAAAAGAAAATCCTCTTCCATGGTATTTTTTTCTATCGACTATTCCACTTCTTTGGGCGGGTATATCGGCTTTGTTTGTCTTAATTCCAAGGGATTGGTTTCCTGCAGGCGATGATCCTTTTAAAATCATGACAAAAGAATTTAAAATCAAGGAGGAGGGGGATGAAGCGTTTAAAACAATTATTAGTGAATCTGAACTTCAGACAAGAGAGCATCTGGCCAGAAGGTCCGGATTGGCATTTAAGGATAATGCTAGGCGATTAGAGTATGCAAAATACTGGACAATAAGTAGCTATGTAGCGCTTCTTATTGCCCTTTTTTGGTGTTTAGTGATTGTTCTCTATCAACATGGATTTCTTTCCTTTTTCTCAAGAATTTTTAGTTGATTTATTCGGGCCATTTTTATTGGTTGGAATATTTTCGATTGATAGAGTTGGCCTTCTAGGTGCTGGTTTGATACCACTTACACTTTGTCTTCCTTCTGATACAGTTTCTCTTGGATCAGCTGGTTCTGTGGGTTTTTTGACCATTATTTTTTATCCAATCATTTAAAGATTTTTGGGTTGATTTTATTTTTGAAAAATTATTTGAAAAAGATTTCTGTCTCTCCATTTTCCAGAAGAAATTTTTATTGCGGTGCCAGCCCAGATCGTTATGGATTATCTTCAAGAAAGCTTATGTTGATAAATGCTTACTATGCAAGCATTATTAAAATGAGTCCAGAAAGGGTTTCTAGTTTATTTTTCAATAAAAAAACAGAGAAATTCAGGACTTATAGACTAAGATTCCTCTGTTTTAATTATTTAAGAAAAAAGTGCAGTGTTAGCCATGCTATAGTTTATTTCAGGATAATCATCTTATGTTCTGTTTAGCTTTAGCTGAAGTCTTTTAAAGCATCCTAGAAAAATAGAAACAGGTATTTTTTTAATTTGAATTTCATGTTCGGAATTGTTGTCATCCTGTATTGTTAGTTTCAGGGAAAGCATTTCTACAGGTTTAGAATTTTCACTATAGTTGTACCATGCGTCTATGGAAACAATGGTTCCTTTAACCGCTATATTATGGTGGCTTGCGAGCCAGTTTAAAATGGAAGTGTTGTCTGCAATATCTGCAGCAACACTTCCAGTAAAGTCATTGTATTTGGTCTGGGCTATACTCATATTTTTTTGACGTTTTTAGGCGATCAATTTTCCAATAAAAACACGGTTATTACAATGATTGTTTACTTGTTTTTCTTTTTCTAAAGTGTTGAAGAAAGATAATTTTCGGATGAATTTATTCAGCACGAAACTTATAATGTCTTAAATTTTGGGGCATCTAGGGCATTTTTCCTTGGTATTGCCTTTTGAGTCCTCTGGGTGTTTGTCGTTCCCATCAGGCTTAAAGTCGTGATAGAGATTACATTCCTTTTCAAAAGCAGCTTTAGCTGATTTAAGACACATAAATTTAAAATATGGGTATTGTTTAGCTTCTGCATGTTTTTTTAGACAGTCTGCGAGGTCAGCATCTGAGCGTCCAATATAATCCACACAAAAAGCACTTCCTTTGTTAATGTGTCCCAAAGCATATGCTCCTGGACGTGTTACTTTGACTGCTTGTGAGATTTCTTCGTTTGTGAGGGGGTAATATCTACCCATACCAGAGGAAGGCATAGTTTCATCTTTCAAAAAATTAAAGTGTTTGGCACACGCCTAGAAAGATGTAACTAATCGACTAGCGCAAATGTCTATCCATTTGCATTGGTGCGTGCTTGCACTGTATAAAAGTTAAGTCGACGTTTTTGTATGGATAGGGATTAGTTCCCGTCCACTTTTTTTCGGCCATTCCTCCTTGATAGCTGATTTTGCCACAAGAGTCGAATAAAAACAGAGATAAACATTTTATCTGAAGATATTTAAAAAAAGCGCAGTTATTAGCTGCGCTTTGTTAGTTATTCAAATACCCATTTCCCAGCCACGCGGCCGACAATGTTTAATTCTTTTACAGGTAGCTCCCAAGCAATGAATTCTTCATTTAATGAAATGGCTCTAATAACGGCTCCTGTTGCTTTTGGGATAAGCTGCAATTGTTTAATCATCAGAATATCATCAGTTCTAAAAACATAGTCTGCATCATGTGTGAAGCGATCGCTGCTGAGATCAATTAGAACTCTATCTCCTGGAACATATTTAGGAGACATGGAATTTCCTGCGATAGTAAAAATTGCAAGCTTATTGTGAGAAGAGACTGGTAGCCTGGAAATAAGCCCAACAGGGACTTCCCAAATGCACTCAGCATCTTCCAAATCGGGAATTGTTAAGCCATGACCAGCACTTGCCGTAATTAGGTATTCAGGGATTGATACCGTTCCAGAATGAGGAACAGCTTTATAGTTGGCAGGTTGTTTTATAACGGGAAGACAATTGTGATTTTGGCTTGTCCCCCAAATTTCATTTGGATCACAATTCAAAGCTTTGGCTACTTTTTCAATGTTACTTTTGCTTGGCTCGGAAGCTCTTCCGTCTCTCAAAGCATAAAAGAAACTTCTGCTAAGTTTTGTTTTTCTCACTAATTCTGACCAAGTAACAGTTTTATCTCCAGACTTCCGCCTTTTATCAATTTCAGACCAAATTTTTTGTGATGTTTTCTTCATTGTGAAATTCATTACACATATCTTTCTGTTTAAAAAGATATAAAAAATTACACGTTTTTCTTGATTTTATATAAAATTTTAAACATAAAGTAATTTATGGAAGAGAATTTTTTAAAAAAAGCTGAAGATTTTTGTGCAAAGTACAAAATGGCAGAAACGACTTTTGGAAGAAAAGCCGCTGGAAACGCTCATTTTTTAGCAAGAATTCGAGGAGGAAAGTCTTTTCTGATTTCGACGGCGAATAAAGTCCAAGAATTCATGAAAAATTATGACGAATATGAAAGCACAAAGAAATGATCCCTCCTAATGTGAATGCTTCCAAAGAAGATCGTATTTCGTTTTTACAACAAGACGCATTGAAGAATTATGGCGTTGTACTTAGTCGTACTCAATTGGAGAGTGGAAGTTTTCTAACCCCTGATACGTATGAGAAATTGTCTCAAAAGCTTGCCGAGCAAGTACGTGTAACGGAACGTCGCTTTTGTGAGTTGGGGCGCGAAGCTCTGAAATCGGAAGGCGGACTTTTGTCTCTGCTGACCAAGGATACATCCCAGTATGTCCAAAAATCTCTATTTGAATTTCTATCAATGGAACTGCGTCGTCTTTCTCTATGCGACGTGCGCGTAGAAATTTTACTCGCATGGTTGGACTCGAACGAAGATCAGCCATCAGAAAACTCCAATACAAACAAAGTTAAACTAACAAGGAAAAATACGGATTTTTCTCTTAAGAAGGAAGCCAAGAAATGACAGAACATTCTAAAACCAAACCCACCAAGGTAATTGATCTTATTCTAGCTAGTGACGGAAAAGAAATGCTTGAAATGCACAATGCTGAGGATAAAGACCTCCGCATCAAAGCTTTAGAATTTTCATTAAGCTTAGGAAGAAAAAGAGATCTTTATCTTATAGATGGACCACAAGAAACGGCATCTATCTTGGTTAAAGATGCGAAAATTTTCTATGAATTTCTCAGTGGAAAAGAGACTGAGAAATGAAGCGTCCTACCATAAGATTACCACAAGGGGCGTATAGCTGCCGAGAGTTATGGTTTGAAGAGAGTAAGGGGGCATGTGCTCTTCGGGCTCGACTCAATATTGAAACCGCAGGTGATGTCCTTGTTCCAATCTCTCTTTCTGGAAATGTTTTTTATTTTCTTTTTAAAAATATTGGCATTTTTAAAGGCCGGAGAGTGCACGAAGCCACTCAACAATATTTTCATAAGGAAGGTGAGGAAAAGCCTGAGAAAACAGAGAATTTACACTTGCTGATAGGGCCTTATCCGGGATTGTGGTCAAAAGATGCTTGATTTTAGATTTTTCATCTTCGGTCTTATCGCTATCGGTAATTCTTTTTTCAATAAGTTGTCGAAGCGTATCAGCCTCCAATCTAACGGTAACGATCCCAAGAATGGATTGCAATCCGCCATCTTCTTCGAGGAAGTCAATCCCTTTGGCGGTTATTCTGGGAGACCAAGTCTCTATTTCAGGATAGCGGATTGCGTCTGTGCAAAGTCCATGCTCTTCCAAATAAGCCAAATTAAAAATTATTTCTGGGTTTCTCTTGTCTGGGTGATCTTCACGGTATTCCAAACAATCAGGATAAACATCTCTCATTTGAAGGAGCAGTTTTTTTTGAAGTTTTCTATCCAGTTTATTCGTTTTTTCCTTATTCATAAATTTTTACCTTTTCGACTGTGGTGGTTGAAAAATAGACGGCTCAGGACTCGGTAAAATCATGAGCCGTCTTTCATCCTATTCCTCAGATAAACCAACGCCAAGAGAGATAGCTCAGGCCCTTCCATCTATGGAAAGGATTAGAGAAATGATCTTTGAAAAAATCGTTAAAATGGGGCGCTCATTTTTCACATTTTCATTTGAAAAAAGGGCGCCTCAGTTAAGCGTTAATTCTTTGAGGGAAGAAAAAATGAAAGCTCTTGGTGTAAAAGTTTTAAAATTTCTGCAGGCCAATCAGGATAATCGCTTTCAAGATATTTTTGTGGGAAATGAGGAAGCTGGATGCGAAGATTCATCTTTTCAAGCTTCCTTCTCATCTGATCTTGATTTTGGGGAGAAAATTTCAGACTTAAGTAAATGGTTGCGCAACGATCGCTTTCTGGATCGTATTTTTGTTTATTTTCGGCTGAAGATTTCTTTCCTTCTCCAATCAAAATTTTTTCAATTCTTAGTGCCATTTTTATTTTCTTTCTGGCTTCTGCCGGGGAAAATCGACGGCTTATGACTCGATAAAAATATGAGACATTCTTCATCTTATTCCTTTGATAATCCAAATCCTAGAGAAATAGCACAAGCGCTGTCTTCTCAAATAGGTTCGTTGGTTCTAGCTATTCTTCCTGCAGGTAACCGCTATCGGAATGAATGGAAAGTTGGCTCCGTTCAGGGGGAGCCAGGAAATTCTCTTTCTGTACATTTATCTGGAGCAAAAGCAGGTATTTGGGCAGATTTTTCAGCTGATATGCGTGGAGATGCCTTGGATCTTGTAGCTGCCTGTTGTTGTGCTGGTAATATGAGTGAAGCTTGTAAATGGGCGTGTGATTGGCTTGGTTGGTCTAATAATGGATTGTCTTCTTCAAGTCGTTCTGTGCCTGTACAGCGTGTTTCTGAGGAAGACATCAAGAAAAGAGAACAAAAAGAAGCTGAAGATAAGAAAAAACGCATTCTTGCCGCACGGGCAATGTGGCTTTCTGCCAAGCCTTTAACAGGTAATTGTCCAGCTTCGCTTTATCTTCGTCATCGAGGAATCAATCTTAAAGAATTTCATCATATTCCACATGCGCTGCGTTTTAGAGATGATTGCTGGTGTTCAGAAACACAATGTGAAACGCCAGCTTTGGTTTCAGCTATGTTTCTGCCAACAGGTCAGCATGTTGCAACGCATCGGACATATCTGGAACGTGATGCGTCTGGCCATTGGATTAAAGCAAAGCTGAAATCAGCAAAGAAAATTCTAGGGCCATTTGGTGGATCTTTTATTCCTCTTCAAAAAGGATCCTCAGGAAAAACGCTTTCAAAAGCAGCTCCAAATGAAATTCTCATGATTGGTGAGGGGATCGAGACGTCACTGTCTGTTGCCTGGGCCTTTCCTAATATTCGAGTTTTAGCTGCAGGATCTTTGGGAAATTTAGGCTCCATTCAATTTTCAGAAAATATCGGACGCATCATCATTCTTGCGGATAATGATGAGAATGAACAAGCGAAAAAAACACTTTTAAGAGCTGCAGAAAAACTATCAAACGGCGGTAAACGTCGTATTTCTGCTTGCTGGTCATCAAAGGGGAAAGACTTCAATGACATCCTTAGCGCAAGATAAAAAGAAAACAGTCCAAAATGCAGTTAAGGGGAGTTTAAAAGAACTTACTGTGATTGAAGGCGGGAACAATGGCGATAATAGAGATATTCCACCAGAAGAAGTTCGTCCACCTGAAGAAACATGCCCCGTTCAGCCACTTGGTCATTTGAATGGGATTTATTCTTTTTTAGATGCTCATGGGCAATTCCGTCAGTTGACCACTTCACAACTGGCAAAACGTGAAGAGCTGATTGCGTTGTTTGGAGATTGTGGCCAGTGGTTAAAAGGTAATTTTCCTCACTGGGCTAAAGATAAAAAAACAGGAATGCTTGATATTGTGGATTTCGATAGAAAAAATTCTTCTGATTGGTTCAATATGCGTTGCACTCAAGAAGGGCTTTTTGGAAATCACATTAAAATCAGGAACACAGGCGTTTGGATGGGAGAAAAAACGCCGATTGTGCATTGTGGTGATAAGATCCTAATTGAGGGGAAGCTTAAACCGTCTGGGATTAGAGTAGAAGATCAGATTTTTGCTTCTTATCCACCAATCAAAAAACCTTCTGAACCTGTTTCTGGACAATTATGTTTTGACCTTCAGAAGAAGATCCATGAATTGTGGAATTTTAAAACGCCGAAATCTTCCATGATTGTTATGGGCTGGTTAGCCTGTGCGCTTTTAGGCGCTTCTATCAATTGGAAGCCTGCTTTATTCCTGATTGGTTCTGCGGGAACGGGGAAATCCACTTTATTAAGAACAATCCTAAATTGCTGCCCTGTTCATCTTTATACGAATGATGCGACAAAAGCTGGATTAGAGCAGGCCATGGAAGGCCGTGCCATTCCATCTTTTATTGATGAAGCTGCTGATAATTTAAAAGATCATCAAGTTCAAAAAATTATGGATATGATCTTGGCTGCATCTGGAAAAGAAGGCTCCAATTCTTTGCGTGGTGGATCAGATGGTAAATGGCGTTTTTCTTCTGTGTCTGCAGCTATTCTTCTTGCTTCAATTTCTCCACCGAATATGCAGGAACAACATATGGGAAGGTTCACGCTTGTTGAGCTTCTTCCAGCAACAAAAGGGAATGACTTCACTCAAAAACACGATGAGTTGCAAGAATGGTGTAAGAAACATGCGACTGGGATTTGGGGGAGAGTTTTAAACTCTTATGAACGTTTCCATCAGACACGTATTATTTTTAGAAAGATGTTTTCTGAAACAGGTTCAGATGGGCGAGAAAATGACCAACTTTCTTCTTTGTTAAGCGGTTGGTGGATTTTATGTCAGGATGGCATTCCAGATGAAAAAGACGCATCAAGATGGATAAAAGAAATCTCAGGATTTATTAAAGATAAAGAGGATATTTCTGATAAGTCAGAGGTGTCTCAGTGTTTAGATATTTTGGTAAGTTCTTGGGTGCAGGTCGGACGATCTACAGATAGGCGGCCAATTTCGAAGTTAATTCTTCAGGCAGTAACTAATCCCAAAGCTGTAGAAAAAGAAACAAATCCAGATATGTTTGAAACTACAGCGAGACAAGCACTAGAAAATATCGGAATAAGAGTTATTGGTCCTTATGAACCTAATGCCTCTAATGGAAGTTTGCCACCTAGACCTGATGGACAGGAAAAAGGGGCAGGAATTTGGATTTGGCCAAAACATCAAGAATTGAAGAAGTTCTATAAAGAGACGCCTTATGCAGATCAAAGATTAGAACGTACTCTTTCAAGAGCTCCATCTGCTTTCGTAAAAAAACAGCCTCTTAAAATAGGTTCAGTATCAAAACGGAATTGTATTTGGATTTCCACAAAGGATCTTCAATTGAGCTTAGGAGACTTAGAAGATGATAATGCTCCATTCTGACGTTAGTTACATCTCAAATGCCAATATGAAACGAACTTGTAACGATAAAAACCTTAGAAAATCAAGGGTTTCGTTTAGCTCGTTACATGGTTACATGGTTACGTTGTTCTTATACATACACGTAATAAGAATATATAAAATTAATTATTTATATATATTAATAATACTATGTAACCAGTGTAACCATGTAACTAGTAATATAATATATGCAGATTTCTGCAGAAAAATATCGTTACATATTTCGTTACATTTTTATAAAAATGTAACTGCTTTTAAGACTATGAGAATTGCTCATGGCTTCTAAAAGAAAACGCACAATCGTTACTTTGGAACGCCCACTTCTTCCAACAAAGGAACGTCAGGCCAAGCCTGATTTTGAATGTTGTGAGGATGGTGTCTTTCGCTCCGCATCCATTTTGATGAAGCTCAAAAAATCGGGAAAGATTTCAGGTGAGGCTGAAAGCGCAGCTGAATGTTGGGTGAAGGATTATTTGTTTGGCTTTCAAGATTATTGTGATCCATCTGGAAAAGAGATTGAGCCCGAAGCAAGGGGAAATATTCATACGCATAATTTGAATAGAGTTCATGCGAAAGAACGCATTAATTTTGTTCGTATGATTGCGGGAGCTGAGTTTCACAGAAAGCTAGTTTTAATCTTGATAGAAAATTTTTCTTTTAAATCTTTAGGAAGTGCCCTGTATCCAAACCGTAGAGATGGAAGAATTTCAACAGAAGTTTCAATTATTTGTGAAACCCTCCTTAATTTACTTCCAGATATTTATTCTGCGGCTTGTTTAAAGCAAAAAGAATTTAGATCTCGAAAAGATATCTCCACGATATGATCGTTTCTGGTGGCATTGAGGGGGTCCTTGGAAATAAAAAATGCGGTTGCGAGATGTTCAAACCGCTTTCTGAGAGAGTTTTTGTCAAAAATTTTTTAGGGTTTATGTTGTTTTTTTTGCTGTATTCTGCGGATTTTTAAAAAATGTGTGAAAATAATTCTGAGGAAAAAATTTTAAATAAAGCGGAGTTATCTCAGGTTCTGGGAATTTCCTTGCCAACTTTGGGAAATTGGATTGCTAAGTATGAAGATTTTCCTGTTATTTCTGTTGGTAGGAATGGAGCGGAGTGGCAGTTTAGTGCTGAGAAAGTGCTAGAATTTTTGGATAAAAAACGGTCTCAGGAACTAGAAGAATTAAAAGAAAAAGAAGATGCCGTTAAAGAGCTGGTTTATAAAAACCCCTCTCTTTTTCCGGAAGTTGATGAGGATAAGCTCTCTGGTTTAACTCCAAAAGAAAAACTAGAAGAATACAAGTTGCGTGAAGCCATTCGGAAAGATGGCATAGCGACGGGTAAACTTCTTGTCGCAGATGATGTGAAAGAAGGCTTGGTTTTTTCATTTGCAAGATTAGGCACGGAAAGCAGATCATTTTTTAAACGTGTCCTAAGGGATAACGGTATTCCATCCGATATTATTCGTCACAACCTCAAAGAATATAACCACCTGCAGCGTAAAATTGTTGAGGACTTACAGTCAGAGCTAAATCTTCAAAAAACGCATGAGAGTGAAAATTTGCGCCTTATGCCAGAGGAAGAAAATCATGAGGCGGAAAATGTCCTCTGATTTCCCATTAGCTGCTCCTATTATTTCTGAAGCCCTGAAATCTTATCTGTCCAATGATTTTATGAGTGTTTCTGAATGTGCTGCTAAGTACCGTTATTTGAATAATCGTGGCGGTGGTCATGTTGGTTTATGGAAACATTCTATTGCGCCGTACCTTTGTGGGCCAATGGATGCGCTTTCAGATGAAAGGTTTCTCAGTGTTGCAGTGGTTGGCCCTGCACGCTCAGGTAAAACTGAGATTGGCAGAAATTGGAT
Source organism: Acetobacteraceae bacterium (assembly GCA_004843345.1). Taxonomy (NCBI): domain Bacteria; kingdom Pseudomonadati; phylum Pseudomonadota; class Alphaproteobacteria; order Acetobacterales; family Acetobacteraceae; species Acetobacteraceae bacterium. Next base: position 347,312 of record CP039460.1, on the reverse strand, counting down.
GATGCAGTCTATTTTAACAGATCCAGCTGATTTTCTAGTTTATGCTCAGGGAGATGATCAGATTAAATCCATGGTGCGTGATGATGTTAATCCATTTCTCATGTTGCACAACTGTTTAACAGAAAAGCAAAGCACGAAACGTGAGGATGATAGCCTCTTTCATAAAAAATTTCTGGGAATGTCGATCAATTTTTGGGCGGCAACCTACAATAATCTTATCGGTAAAACAGCGCCACGAATTATCTTAACAGAGCTTGATGCGATTGAGCGTAATGGAGAAAAAGCTTTCCGATTAGCTTCGGAACGTCGTGTTACCTTTGGATCTGAAAGTACAGTTTATGCTGAAAGCCATCCTGATTTGGCAGATGGTATAACGCCGACTTCCTGGAATAGAGGTATTATGTCGTTGTATCGGGATAGCGATAGGCGTTTGTGGTATTGGGCTTGCCCTGAATGTGGATTGTATAGTTCACCAACACCAGGTGCTGTGCGTGAAATGACGCTGCATTATGATGAGACGCTTTCAACAGATGAAATTAGACAAACTGCGCGCCTTTTATGTCCTTGCTGTGGGGCTTTGATTGAGGACAAGCAACGAAAAGATATGAATTTAACAGGGGTTTGGGTTGCAGCAGGTCAGGAAATTTCACCTGAAGGTAAAGTGACAGGCGACCCAATCAAAAAAGATACGGCGGGGTTTTGGATTACGGGGATCATGTCTCCATTCTTAATGCACGGCATTGGCGGTTTGGCAGAAAGTTTAGAAAAAGCAAAACTCAAGTTTAAAGAAACAGGTGATGATGAAGAGCTGAAGATCACAACGGTTAAAACAGGCGGTGTTCCGTACACGCCACCAGCCAGTGCAAGGCGTGTCGATGCTGATGCTTTAGCCATGAGAGAGGATCCTTCTTTACAGCTTGGGAAGGTTCCTGATGGTGTGCGTTTCTTAACAGCTGCCATGGATATCCAAGGAAATCGTTTTGAATTGCTTGTTAGAGGTTGGGGCAGAGATGGTGAAAGCTGGATTATTTCTTATCAGCAGATCAAGGCAGATCCATCAAAATCTCAACATGATTGGGACGATGTCATTCAGCGCGTCATGAATAAGAAATGGCCATTAGCAGAGGATCCGACTAAAGGGCTGAAAATTTTAGGTTTTGGATATGACTCTGGGGGTCAAGAGGGCGTCACCTCACAAGCTTATGCCGCCTGGCGTCGTGCAAGGAAAAAAGGATTTATTAAGAAACTTGGTTTTATTGACGGCAGAGAAGTTATTACGGTTTTACCCTTGAAAGGCATGTCTAGGTCTAGCTCTTCTTTTTTAAAAATCGTTTATCCAGATAGTTCAAATTCAAAAAAGATTTCTATTCGTGCAGGGGACGTTCCCCTTGGAGAATTTAATCCAAACAGATTTAAAGATTTATCTGCCTCTCGTTTGAGTGTTTTAGAGCCTGGTGAAAATTACGTGCATTTTCCTGAAGGATTAGGACAACTTCATGATTTTTATCTTCAGTTGGCTTCAGAGGAGAGAGACATAACAGGAAGATGGGAAAAACGTAAAGGAAGTAACCGTAATGAAGCATGGGATCTTCTGGTGATGACAGATGTTATGAATTCAGTCTTTGGTGGATATAAAATGAATTGGGATAATCCACCTGTTTGGGCAAAACCATTAGAAGAAAATATTCTCCTGCAGACAATTGATCCTTCAGAGCAGAAACAAAAGGAAGTAGGGCGACCTTCTGAAGTCGTAAATATCTCTAATCCTGTGGAGAGAGATGTGGCGATCCGTTTAAGAAAAATGGGAACGCTTGGAAAGCAGGCTGTTTCATCCCAAAGTATCTTTAAAAAACCTCAACAGAAACAAAAAATTCCCTCTAGTTTGAAAAGGTTAGGATAATGTCAAAGAGCGCCCCTCCATTTAAAATTAAGTGGGACAGTAAAAATGTTGAAAAATGGTTTGATGGCTTAAAAAATAAAGAAATACCAAAGGCCATTTCAGATACGCTGAACCATATGGCGAATGGCGCCCGAAAGAATTTGAGAGGAGAAATGGAAAGTCTTTTTAAAAATCCAACTTCTTTCACTTTGAATATGTTTTACGTTAAACCAGCAAGGTCAGGAGATCCAACAGCTTGGATTGGAGACCGTGAATGGGCAGGAAAGGGAAACGCCGCACGAGATTATTTGATGCCAGAAATCCAAGGCGGTATTCGACCGATGAAAGGGTCTGAAAAGCTGATGATGGCTATTAGCGGTGGAAAATATTGGGTTCCAGGTCCAGATATGCCTAAAAATGCCCAGGGAAAAGTTTCCAGAGGAGAAATTATCAAGATTTTATCCAGACTAAAATTATTTAATACGTCTGGTTATAAGGTAAATTTTAATCCTAACTCAGATAAATCTATAAAAATGCGACAGCGGCGTAAAAATGCGCGTGGACAAGAAAATGAATATTTCGTTGCAAGGGATAAGGATGGAAGCCCTTACGGTATTTACAAATACACTGGAAAGAAAAAGGGAACAAAAAAAGAGAGACTGAAATTCTTGATCCAATTTGTGAATAAGAAGCCGACTTATCAGAAGACTTTTCCGGTTCCTGATCTAATTGATGATTATGTTGAAAAAAATTTCGAACGGATTTGTTTGGTAGAAATTGAGAAAGCAAAGAGTAGGGCAAAATAATGTTTTTAGAAAATTTTATGATTGCATGGATGGGGAAAAGAGAAAAATCTTCTGATTACTTATTAGAACTTAAAGAGAAGCTTTTAGACTTCTCTTCAAAAGAAAAACAGAAATGGAAAGAAACGTTGAATTGTGACACTCATACTTTATTTCTCATAAAAGAAATGAATTACAGTGTGTGTAGTTTCAGTAAGGATGTTTCGCAAGACGGACTTTCTCTTTATTGCTTAGGTATCAGAGTCTTGTATGGATTATTAAATCAGCCGTTACATGAGTATTTAGATAGAATTGAGGAAAGAGCTTTCTTTCTAAAAAAATTGGGAAAATAGATTTGACAAAATACCAACTTTTTAATAGATTTTTACTATCATAACGAATACGTATAAGAAACCGCCTTTTAGTCTCTATAAAGGGCGGTTTTTTTATGGAGTTTTTCGTTTTGCTGACACTTTCCGAGAGTCTTCAAACGCGTCCGTTATGATTTTTATATATGGCTCATTGGGTCATTTCCTTTTAAGGGGGATACCCCTTCTTAAAAGTTTGTGTTTATGCCTTGCGTTTCGCTTTGTTTATTTTTGAAAACGCAGGACGGTGAATGTGGTATCAAGAGGCTTCTTAGCGTCAACTAAGAAGCCTCTTTTTATTTCGGAGTTTTAAAATGACATTTCCTTTAAATCCCATGACACCGAAATATAATCCAAATCAGTCCATTTTTGCGGGCATGTCTAAGGATGATTTAAAGAATGCTCTATCCAAAGCCCAAAAAGCTTATATTGATTTAAGCACCGGAAAAAAGGTTGTTTCTATTTCTTATTCGCAGGGAGATGGTGGGCGTTCTGTCTCATACACACAAACCAACATTCAGCAACTTCAAGCTCTAATACAGCAGCTGCAGCGTCAATTAGGAATTCCTGGTGCACGTCGTGCTGCTTTAAGACCGGTTTTTTAAAATGGGATTTCTTAGCAACCTAAAAAGTGCGTTTGGTGGAAAAACTAAAACTGCACCCATTATTGGTTTGCGCGATAGAGCAATCTTAACGCCACCAGCTTTGCCTCAACGCCAGAAAAATAGTGAAATTGATAAGCAAAAATTCATGGGACTAACAAGTCCAACTGGCTTACCTTATGATGGCGCAGATTATTTTAACCAACATACACAAACCTGGTTTGCGAATAATTATTCTGGCGATACGACTGTCGGTTATCAGAGAGATACACTGGTTGCAAGAGCACGTGATCTTGTTCGGAATGATGCGATCTCGCAGGGAATTGTCACACGTTCATCTGACAATACGATTGGCATTAATTTTCGTCCTTTATCACGTCCAGACTGGCGTGCATTGCGTTTTATTTCTGGAAATACTTCTTACGATGAGGTGTGGGCACAAGAATTTGCAGAAGCAACAGACTCATTGTTTAAATCTTGGGCGAATAGTGGTGGGCATTGGAATGATGTTGAACGCCAAAGAACGTTCGGCCAACAAATGTATCTCGCTTTTAAATCTCTCATTATTGATGGAGATTGTTTAGCACTTTTGCCGTGGATGGAAGAAAGAATGTTCCGTGGTGGCGCTAAATGGGCCACCGCAGTCCAGTTAATTGATACAGATAGACTTTCCAATCCAAATTTAATGATTGATGAGCAGCAATATAGAAACGGTGTTGAGATTAACCCTGAAACGGGGGAACCTATTGCTTATTGGATTAGGCAAGGGCATTACGCAGATTGGTGGGCTCTAGGAAGAGCGAATGAATGGGAAAGGTATCCAAAGGAAACATCTTTTGGCCGGCCGAATGTCGTTCATTTATTTATGGCGGATCGTATTGGTCAGCATAGAGGGGGAGCCGGAATTTTTGCACCTGTCATCATTAAATTAAAGCAGATTTTTAGGTTAGATGAAGCAAGTTTAGACAGTGCAATTCTTCAGACTGTTCTCAGTGCCTATATCAAAACACCAAATGATCCGATGATGATGGCGGAGGCTTTAGGAACAGAAAAAGGCTGGGGAGATCCGTTTGGAAATTCTGAGCATCATCAACAGTTTATTAATAATAGAGAAGGTCGAAATATCTCTTTCCAAAACGCAAGATTGCCGATTTTAAACATGGGTGAAGATATTGTGACGGTTTCACCTTCTGTTACGCAGGTGGATTTCGATAAATTTTCTAAGCGACTGATACGGCAAGTTGCACAGGCAGTTGGGTTATCCCCTCAGCAAGTCTCTGGTGATTATGGTGACGTAAATTATTCGTCGGCACGTGCTGCAATTTTAGAAGCGCAGAAAACGATGCTGAAAAGACGTAAGGATTTTGAAGTTGGTTTTGCCCATCCAATTTTTCAAGCATGGCTTGAAGAGGCAATGGATGCAGGGGATTTACCATTTCCTGCGGGTGGAAGATTAGTCTCTTTTGATGAGGGGAAAGATTTTTATTCTGCAGCAAAATGGCTAGGTCCAGCACAAGGTTGGGTTGACCCAGTTAAAGAAAAACAAGGCATTGTTCTTGGACTTCAAAATGGTATGGGAACGTTGGCTTCTGAGTGTGCTGACCAAGAGGGTGAAAGCTGGCAGGCAATTGCTGATCAACAGGCTAAAGAAAATCGACGTTATAAGGAGCTTGGTTTGATATCTCCTTATGAAAAGCAGGATGAAAAAGAAGAAGTCAGCGAAGAAAAGAAAGAAGTAGAGGATAAAGACGATGAATAATCAGAAATCATTTGTTAGATTATCTTCTTTTTTGAATAAACCACTGGCTTTAACAACTTCTAAAGTAGAGTGCTTGCGTCATGATATGGCTATTTCAGGCGCTAAAATGTTTTTAGAAGAAAGTTTTGGCGATTGGTATCTTCCTATGACAGTGATGGATAATGTGATGATTATCTATATTTCTGGCATCTTATTGGATGGTCAGGGAGGCTGGTCAGGTCCTTTTGCCACTTTTTATGAGGATATCCGCCAGTGCTTAGATGAAGCGGCATCAAATGATAGAATTAAAGCGATATGTCTTTGGATTGATAGCCCAGGCGGCATGGTGAGCGGATGTTTTGATTTATCAGACTATATAAAAGAGGTCGATGCACTAAAACCTGTTCATGCGATTTTATCACCAATGGCAGCAAGCGCCGCTTATGCGCTTGCGTGTTCAGCAAGATCTATTTCTATTCCAGAAACAGGAGATGCTGGATCTATTGGTGTGATTATGATTTCAACGAACTTTTCCAAAATGTTGGAAGAAAATGGCATTGAAACGTTGATCTTTAAATCAGGCGAACAAAAAGCTGATTTAGCAGATAGTGTTCCTGTAACGGATGGCGCAAAGCAGCGTGCTCAGGAAAGTGTTGATAAATTAGCAGAGATCTTTTTTAGCCGTGTTTCAAAAAATAGAAATATTGAAATTGAAAAAGTAAAAGGCTTTGAAGCTGGAACTTTTATGGGAGCAGAGGCTGTTGCTATGGGATTGGCGGACATGGTGTCTGATCCGCATAAAGCATTGTCTAATCTTTTAGAATTCGTGAATGGAGAAGATTAATGCAAATTAAAAAACTCCGAAGATGGAATAAGTCCCCTAGAGAGGGACCTTAAATAGGATTTTTCAATAAAAATTAAATGATTTTATTAAGCTGCTTTTGGGCAGTTTTTTTTATGACTTTTTGAGAAAAAATATGAAAAAACTTGCGATTGTAAAAAGAAAAAGTTCTAGAAACCCTTACGCTCATTTGGCTTCGTCCCGTGCAAGAATGTTGGATGGTGATGAGAGTGAAGAAAATGCTTCCGATGACGGCAGGCCTTGCGAGGGAGAAGAAGGAACTGACGATGATCCTTCTGCGCCATCCAAACCTGTCGAAGCCGTTGATGATGGTGATGATGCCGGAGATACGGGTGAAGATGACCCTGAAGCTGCAATGGATGAGGAAGATGAAAAGGCAGATGAGGATGATGATAAAGTTCTTGCGGAAGCCGATGATGATGAAACCTCAGATCGCTTAGACGCATCTGAGCGCGAAAAAGATCGTTGCGCTGCCATTTTTCGTCGAAAAGCTTCGGCTTTAAATCCTTCTATGGCGGCACATTTAGCGTTTGGTACAAACCTTTCTCGTAAAGAAGCCGTTGCGCTTTTGGAAGCTTCTGTTCAAGGCATGTCTCGTAGTGAGAAACGTACAGCAAAGCGTCAGGCTTATTCTGGAAATAGTCAAACTCAAGGCTTGCGTAGCCGGCAAAGAAGTGAGGCTGTTCGTCCGGCATCTCCAAATGCAGAAAATGGAAACAAAAGAGAAAACCGCTTGCTAGCGGTCGCCAGAAAACAAGGTCTTGCCTGAAAAGGATTAGGAAATGTTACAAAATACAAACCAGATTAACAGTTATTTTGGCACACCAGGATGCCGGATTGAAACCTTTACGCCTGACCAGCTTATTGCTGGAAATCTTAAAATTGTTTCACAGCCTGAGATTTTTGCAGAAGCTGAAGATATTATTCTGCCTCGTGGAACTGTTGTTGGGCGCGTCACGGCAACGAATAAGCTTGTGATTTGCGTTAAAACGGCAACGGATGGCTCTCAAACACCATGCGGCATTACTGCAGATAAAATTGATGTCTCTGCTGGAGATGTTACTGCGCAACTTTATGTTCAGGCAGAAATTAACGCTGGATATGTGTCTGCAGACGATAGTTGGGACACGCAAAGCTTAAAAGCAGCTTTCTTGTCTGGCCCAGGAAATATTTATCTCAAAGATAGCCTGTCAAATGAAATTCTAGTTGGGGAAGGATACTAAAATGGCTTTTACACCAAATGGTCAACAAATTCAGCGAAGCCAAGGGAATAATGCAAACAGCCTTCCTTACGGCACAATTGAGCTGATTGATACGATTGAAAATTTCAAAACGCCCTCAACTTTCTTGGGAAGCTATTTTGATAGAGAGGTTTTGCCTGTAACAGAAGAAGTTGCTGTTGATATTGACGTTGGTAAACGTCGTATGGCGCCGTTTTGCTCACCCCTTGTTGAAGGTATTTTTGTTGAAAGTCGAAAATTCCAGACAGCGATTTTTAAACCTTCTTATATTAAAGACAAACGTGTTCCAGATCTTTTAAAGCCTGTTCGTCGTCAAATTGGGGAACGGATTGCCGGAGATTTGGACAATGGAAGTCGTCTGGAAGAAAATTTAAATTATGAGCTAAATGACCAGATTGATCTTGTAAATCGTCGTATTGAATGGATGCAAGCTCAGGCACTTCTGACAGGTGGGATTTCTGTTAATGGCCAAGGTTATGACTGTGATGCGTTGAATATTGATTTTAACCGAGATGTATCTTTGTCTGTTGGATTAACTGGAACAGCAACATGGGATAATAAAGGTTCAAGTCCATCTGCATGTATTACACAATGGGCAAAACAGGTCTTCAAAAAATCTGGTACATGGCCAACTGAAATTGTCTTTGGCGGAACGAAAGCTTTTGACTGCTTTAAAAATGATCCAGCGGTTACATTGCAAGTAACGCAACAGGCCATTGTTTCTGCAGGTGTGACAGGCGCAAAATTAGAGGATCTCATTGAGCTTGGTGGTATCGTCAAAAAAGGCGGTGTTTACATGGGCCGATGGGGGCAGTTTAAACTTTGGATTTATCTTGATTATGCCGTGCATAAGATTGGAAATTCTGAGGTTGAGCTTCCACTTATTCCTGAAGGCTCAATCGTTTTGACTTCAAAATATATGCGTGGAACCACGGTTTATGGCCTTATTAAAGATCCTCAGTTTAATTACCAGGCACTTAAATTTGCACCAAAAATTTGGATGGAAAATGATCCTGCTCAAATTAATTTGATGATGCAGTCAGCTCCACTGCCATATCTTGGTCTACCAAATGGATCAATGTCTGCTTCGGTGATTGATCCTGGAAATAGCGTAACCAATCCAAATATTTCTGCAATTGAGCGCTCAAGGCTCACTTCAGACACAATTGTTCGTAAATAAGCCTCTTAATTAGAGGCTTTTTCTTTAGGAAAAGCAAATGGCTAAAACAAAAGAAGATGTTGAAAATATCGTTATGGCAGAAGATGCAAGCACACCGCCAGCAACAGGTTCGAGTTCTGGAAGTAGTGAAACAAGCGGGACACCTCCAGCAGCAGAACAAACCTATGCTGTGAAGCTGAGATGTCCCATTTATGATAAAGCAGGTGCACCACCGCATAAGCCTGGTGAAGTCTTAAATGTCGTTGCAGAAACAGCGAGACTGTGGACCTCTTTAAATCTTGTAACGTTGCAGCCTGGTGTAAAGCTTCCGGATCCAGAAAATGCAGATGATGTGGATGATTATCCAACATTGCCTGTGTCACGTGTATCTGAAGTGATTGTCGTTTAATTCCAATGGACGAGGATTGGAATGAGATATTGGACGATCTCGTTCATAAGCCTTGCTCTGATACGTTTGGAGAGAAGAAGCAATCAATAGAATGGAAGTCGCAAGATGGGTCGTTCCAAGAAATAATTATAGGCATTTTTGATGATGCTTATATGAAAGTTGATTTCTTGGGTGGTGAAGATGGAATCTCTCCAAATCACCTCACAGCAAGCTTGCCAATTCTAGGATGTCGATTGCTTCAATTCCCGCTAGGCTATCCAGCTCAAGGTGATGTTTTCATTATTAGAGCTAAAAAATATGTCTGCCAGGAAGTCAGGAATGACAGTCATGGTTGGGTGCATTTGGTTCTAAATGAGGGAGATGCCCCAATGGAAAAACCGACATTATCGGCAAAGGAGGAAAAACCTTGGGAGATATAGATCAAGAAAAACCTTATGTACTGTACCGTGTGGAACTACGAGAGTTGGTTGCAAAGGCATTACGCAATAAAGGTTTAAAAAATGTTTTTACAGCCTTTAATTGGCCTTTAGAGACTAAGGTTCTTCCTGCTATTTGGATCACGTCTCCAGCAGATCAAGCAAAATCCAATGGCGCTGGACCTCCTGATTTTAATAGAACAGCTTCTATTGTCATGAAAGTCCAGGTTTCTGAAGAAGTGCCAGATGCTGCACAAAAGCATGTTGATTATTTGATTGGTCAGATAGAGCAAACACTTATGACAGATCATGATCTTTTAGCGGCGGTTTCTGAAGTCGAATTTATGCAGGAAGAAAACCGATTAACGGCAGATGCGGCACCTTATATTGCAGAAGGACGTATCGTGATTGGCTTGGCATACCAAGAAACCTTCCCATTAAATGGAACAGATGTCATTCAAACTTTTGGAGTAACGGAAAAATAAAATGAAACTTAAACCAGCACAGGGGAGAAAGGTTCTCCTTCCAGGTTCTAATCGGGAACTTTCGAAAGAAGGTGAAGAAATAGGCTGTCTAACAAATTTTTGGCGAAAACGTATTGCCGTCGGAGATGTTGAAAAGGTCGAAAACATTCTTCTAAAAGCATCTCCACAAATTGAACATAAAGAGGAACTAAAGAAATGACCTCATCTATTGTTATTCCAGGATATAACCCCGCGAACAGAGTTCCGGGGTTTTTCTTTGCCTTGGATAATTCCAGAGCCAATACAGCAACAGCTACGCGACGGGTTCTTTTAATTGGGCAATCTATTCAAAAAGAGAAAGCACAATCTTCTGGTTTTCCGCAGTCTGTTTTGGCAACCAGCATTTCAGATGCGGCTTCTGCTTATGGGCAGGGAAGCCAAATTGTTAGAATGCTTCAAGCCTATCGTGCCATTGATCCTCAAGGAGAAGCATGGATTTTAGCTGTTCCTGACGCTTCAGGCGCACAGGCTGCTACTGGAACGATTAAAATTCAAGGAACGGCGTCTAATGCAGGGACATTACCAATTTATATTGGAGATAGTGTTGTGCCTGTTGGTGTTTCTTTGAATGATACGGCTTCAGTGATTGCTAATAATCTTCTGGCAGCGATTGGCCAAAATAAAAATCTTCCAGTGAGTGCTTCCGTTGATGCTGCTTCTCAAGATGGTTCTGTGACGGTTCATTTTACGGCTTTGAACAGTGGTCTTTGTGGAAATGATATTGCCTTAAATGTTGCACTGCTTGGTACGGCTAACGGAGAAAGCATTCCAAATGGCATTGAGATCACGATCTCAAAAATGTCTGGTGGAACACAAAATCCTATTTTGGACAATGTATTGATTGGAGCTGGTTCTAGGACTTATGATTTAATTGGTCAGCCTTGGACGGATGAAACAAGTCTTTCTGCATTTGAGCAGTGGCTCAATAATATTTCAGGCCGTTGGATGCCTCAGAAACAATTATATGGCCAAGTTATTACAGCGGTTGCTGGGACATTTGGACAAGTTTTAGCGCTTCCGATTAAAAATGATCCACATATGTCTATTATGCCGATTTCGGATAGTCCGACAGATCCTATTAAGTGGATTGGATATTTGGTAGCTCAGGCTTCTGTTTCGATGAAAGAAAATCCAGCGCTTCCAATCAAAGATTTGGTTATTCCAGCATTGCCCCCTTCAAGCTTGGGCGTTTTTGATGATTTAACAGAAAAAAATCAGCTTCTTTATAGCGGATTGTCAACGTTCAAAGTGGGAGATGATGGGAGCGTTCTTATTGAACGCATCATTACAAACTATACAAAGAATGCGGATGGTTCTCCAGATAACAGCTATTTGGATATTGAACGGCTTTTGACCGCACAGGTCTGTTTGCAGGATTTGCGAGATTATCTTTCTTCTCTTTTTTCAAGAGTGATTTTACTTCAAAACGGTTCAAAAATTCCTGTGGGTGTTCCTGCGACAACACCAGACATTATCAAATCTTATATTGTCGCACGTTATTCTTATCAATGTGATCAATGCTGGGCTCAAAATTTGGAAGATTTTGAAGATGGATTGGTCGTTGAATACGCAGGTGAAGGCGTTGTTCGTACTGAACTGCCTTACCAATTTGCAGACCAGCTTTGGGTTATCGCTGGAAATTGTCAGTTTATTGCAGCTTCTTAAATTAAAGGAAAATTAAAATGGCAGGACCATATCGGGGTGCTCTCGCAGGCAGAGCAACGATTACAATTAACGGTGAAGTGTGGAATGCCGTTAGTGAGCTTACATATCAGCCTTCTGGCTATGTTAATGAAACTTTAAAAGGGCAAAGTGCTGTTGAAGGTTTCTCACAAATGCCACAGGAAGGATTTGTTTCTGTCCAATTGCGAGATCGATCTGACAAGAAAGTTTCAGATCTGCAAGGACAGAATGATTTAACTGTGGTTGCTGAATTAGCAAGTGGAAAAATTGTGACCTGTAAAAATGGATGGCATGTTGAGGTCATTAACGTTTCTACGCAGGAAGGCACTTTTGAATTTAAAGTCGAAAGTGGAAATGTCACGGAAAAACCGGTGAAAAACAGATGAAGATTTCTTTAGATAAACCTATCGGAGGTAAGTCCGAAATTAATCTTTCTGAGCCGACTTTTCATGCGGTGATGCAAATGGCAAGAGAGATCGGTTCAGACCGAACAGAAGAAGGGGCATATAAAGGGGATATTCTTCTTTTCTCTTTAGCTTCAGGTCTTTCAAAAGAAGATGTCGAAAAACTTCCAACATCGAAATTTGATGAAGGAATGAAATTTTTGAAATCTTTTGAAGAAAGCAAAATCGTTCGTAATCCAAAATCGGTGGAAGTCATAACGCTTGATAGCCCCATTGCGTCTTCAGAAGGGAATGATTTTCAGGAACTCAAATTGAGAGAACCAACAGTTCGTGAGCGAAGACGGCAAAAAGCTGCTTTGGGTGATGAAAGTACACCTGAAAGTTATCTTGAAGGTTGTCAGTCTCTCGTGATGGATGTTTCTGGTTGGCCTTTGGAAGTTGTGAGAGAAATTCCAATTTCTAAGTTTTGGGAGGCTGTGAATTATCTCGTGGCTTTTTTTCAGCTTGGTCAGGAGACTGGGAGCATTTAACAGCTCTCCTGAGCCAAGTTTTCCATTGGACTTTAAATGATTTTGAAAATTTAACGGGCTCACAGCAGATCTTTTTCTGCCATGAGGCTGAGAGAGTTTTAAAGGGTAGAAAAAATGGTCGATAAATCAATCTCGGTTGCGATCACGGCACAAGATAAATTTTCAGATGTCATTGCTAAATATCAAAAGGGCCTTTCAAAGCAGTCAAGAGAGACGAATAACTTCTCTCAAAAGCTGAAAGGCTCTTTTTTAGGTGCAGGGAATTCTTTGTCCAAGTTCCAAGGTTTAGCAAAAAGCTCCTTGGGAATGCTCACACGTTTTGCACCTGCTTTAGCACCTTTAGGGGCAGCTCTAAGTATTAAAGAAATGTCAGCTTCCACTTTAGAGTGGGGGAAGAATATTCGTCAGATGTCTGTTCAAAGTAAGGCGCTTGGCGTTCCTTTGAACAGATTAAACGCCTTATCAGAAGCTGCTGAAACGATGGGAGGATCTGGTGATAGTGTTAAGTCTGCTATTTCGGATATTTCCAATAAACAGTTTGATGCAATTCATGGTTTAAATCCTGAAGCTACTTTAATGTTTAAGCAGTTTGGGATTGGTATAGATGAATTAAAAACCAAACGGCCAGATGAGATTTTTGAAAAAATCTCGGCACGTCTTAGAGATATTAAAGATGAGAGTAAGCAAGCGACAGCAAGTCAAATTGTTTTTGGTGGAGCCGCTCAGGGGCTTCTGCCAACTCTTCAGAAATCCCAAGATTTTTACGATAAAGCTGTTCAAGCTTCAGAGAAAAACTTTGAGCTGACAAAAGGACAGCAGGATACTCTAACGGATCTTGCAGATACGGCGGATCAACTTAGTGCACAAACAAAGGCTATTGGGCTTCAAATGGCAACATGGGCAGCACCAGGCCTTAAAACTGCTTTGGATTGGATGTCTAAGCTTGAAAAGGCCAGTTCTCGTGCTTTTACAGATAAGAATGATGAGCATGTTTTAGGTGCTTCTTATCTGCCAAAATCCGTAACTTCTGCGATTATAGATGCCAGAAAACGTAATCGTATTCAGGAAGAAAAAGGAAAACAGGAGAGTACTGTTAATCCATGGAATGATATTAAATCTGGATTTATTCCAAAAGCCGGTGCGTGGCTTTGGAATGAAGGAACTTCTTTGTTGGCTGGTTCTGCGGAAGCTGCGACTATTCAGGGAAAAAAAGGGAATTCTTTAGAACAGAAAAGAACAGAGTTAGATCAAGGGGAAAAAGCTGTTCAAAAAGACAGAAAAAGTAAATCTTCTCATTTTGAAATTAAAAAAGGTGTAAAGAAAGCATCTCAGCAAGCGATAGGATTAGTTCAAAGTTTTCCAGCTGAGAAAACTCTTTATGAAAATAAAGTCAGTAATGCAGAGGAGACGAATAAATATAAAACTCCACAGGAAAATTTTAAAAAATTATTAGATAGAGGAGAAAAGCAAAATCAAATTGACGAAACCCCATATAGATCAGATGTTGATATTTTTCCGTCACATTTTAAAAATCAACAGAAAAATGCTCAGATTGGATTTAGGAATCCAAATGCAGTTAAGGTGTGGAATTCTTTAAAGTCTCATGGATATTCTGATATTGAGACTGCCGGTATGATGTCGTCATCTAGTGCTGAAAGTAATTTTAATCCTAAGATAGTAAATTCATCTGGAATGCAGGGTATCTTTCAGTGGAATAAAGCGAGACAGAAAGAGTTTGAATCTTTACATCATAAAAAAATTGTTGACGCACCTATTGAAGAGCAGGTGGATTTTGCAGATTATGAATTGAAACATCATCCATATTTAGGATTAAAACAGCTTCGCGAAGCTAAGACTGCAAAAGAAGCTGCGTATTTGTTTCCAAGAAGATTTGAACGCCCTGATAGTAATTGGGATGATCCAAAAGAAGCGAATACACGGTCTATGACAGGGGAGGATTGGTTAAATGCGGCTAGGGATCAACCTCAAGAGGTAAAACTCATTATCGATGTGAATCATAACAAATCGGGTGAGCCAGTGCTTTCTGTAAAGCCAGTTTCTTCATCTTTAAAAATTTCGAGTATTAAACAATTACAGGCAATGGCTCCTGGTACGGATGTCGTTTAGCTACCATTGAAAATTTTCACTTTTCGGATCTGAACATGGTAACCAGTGTTTTTCCGCATTGATCACGTCGTTTGGTCCCCAGCAAACGCTACGTTGTTCTTTTAAAATCGCATTGATTTTATCAAATTCTTTGCAGGCTTTTTTATCATGTTTTGTAGGCTTTTCTGATTGAATAGCAACAATGCAGTCTGAGGCTAAATCTAAGGCTTTTTTCTCCAATTGATCTGTCTGTAATTCTTCATAATTAAATGAAATAGCAGGAGAAGCTGCGCAAAGAAAAAATGATAGAGAAAGAAAAAATAGCTTTTTCATCATGAGAAAGTCCTAAATCAGTGCCATGGATGGGTCAAATATGTACACTTAAAAATGGAGGGAATGCTTTAAGAAGGATTTTTAGTCATTTATAAGAGCTTCCCAATATTTTACATCTGGAGCTGGAAAGTTTTTATCTTTCTTCCGATTTTCAATGAAAGAAGTTACGGCTTTTCCTAATTTTGAATCAGGTTTAGCAAGCGCCTCTTCAGTAATACCTTGTCCCAAAATTCCAGTTAAATTCGCATTATCACTTAGAAATTTCTCTGTTCTTTGAAACTTTATTTGATACTGATTTTCTGGCGTATCGTCTAAAATAATATCGGAGGATATGCTGCCATTTTTTTGTGTTTTTACAATATGGCAGTTTTTTAATTTTATCATTTTAGCTGGCCAGACATAGCCACCGTGAACTTCATAAGTGACTGGATCTCCTTTAGAGTTAAAATCGCCCATATGCAGTTGCTCTATGAGAGTTCCTTTTTTTACCAAGCTTCCACTCTCATCTTTAAAATCCTTGACGGCCACACCATTGCAAATTTCAGCCCAGGCATTGTGAGAAAGAGAAAAGGAAAAAGATGCGACGAGAAGAAAAATAATTTTTTTCATAATTTCAAGGTTCCTAAATGACCTAAGAAAATTTCATTATAGGTTTAGATTATGCCATTTTGGCATTAAATCAAGATAAAATTATAGATATTTTTCTTTTATTTGATTTATCTCAGATAGGAGAGACAGATATTTATAGGGAAGTGTTGGAATTTCTTGTTCATTTGAGAGCCAGCGTTGGTAGGTTCTTAGACCTATGCCCATATTTTTAGCAGCAGATGCACGTGATTTAAAACCAGCACTTTTTCGTTTTTCTTCTAACATTTCAGGTGTTATTGAGTTTTTCATTAAACATCATCCTTTTTATTTTTCTCTATTATAGAATGCCATAATGGCATTTTTATTCAAAATAAAAATTAGGAAATAGTATGTCTTTTCCAGTTTCACTCGTTGATGGTCTTCCTGGCCAATTTCTTGAATGTTCTTTCCGTGGCATTCCATTTGCCGTGACAAAAGGCTCTGGTACGAATGGTCGAAAAACGGCCGTTCATGAATATCCTATGAAAGATGGCGTTTGGGTTGAGGATCTGGGAAGAAAAGGAAGACAATTCCGGATTTCTGGATTTATGGTCGGAGCGCTTGGATATAGTCAGCGTGATTTATTATCCAGAGCGTGTGAGATACCAGGACCGGGATTGCTAGTTCATCCGTCCTTAGGCGCTATCCAAGCGGTTTGTGTAAATGGTTTGCAATGGTCAGAGAGAGAAGGCGTTTTTAATGTCATTGATCTCGAAATGGAGTTTGTTGAACAAAGCAATTTGTTTAATGTTATTCAGACAACAGCGGCTCATGCCACAATTGGAACACTGAGCGCTTCCACTTCTTTAATTTCTTCCAATGGTTTTATAGCTTCAGCAAATCCTTTAGCCGGCGGATCTGATGCGGTTATTTCTGCCGCTACGGCAACGGGTACTGCTTGGGCTGCACCTTTGGTTAATTTTTCAAAATCACCAACATTTGTTTCAAAAGCTCAAAGCTCTCAGTCCATTTCTGATTTTAGAGTGTCTTTAAATGATATTCTTTCAGAAATGGGGAGTGCTTTAAATGTGGAGGAAATTGCTTCTGCGATGTCCTCTTTACCAAGCGTTATTACTGGATCCGATTTTTCGGTTTCAGATAAGATGCAAATGCTTTTTCCATTATTTAATATTTTGGATGCTGCAGATGAAACGATGTCAGATAATCTTCCTGTAACCATTTCTGGCAAAAAACGAATGCTTTCTTCAATGGCTTCTTATCTGGGAGGATTTTTATCCATAGGGCCGCTATGTGAAGTCATTTCTCAATATAAGCCAGATAATTCATTGGATGCTTTGGGGCTTCTTCAAAAACTAAAAGTTATTTTTGAAACACTTGTGATTTTAGCACCGGATAGTTGGGAGGGTCTTTCTGAAAATCTCTTTAATTTGAGAGCTCAAACGGTCAATTATCTTTTAAACCAAGCCACCTCTTTGTCTGATATGATTGAAGTGGATGCACCATCTTCTTTGCCTTCTTTGGCTTTAGCTCAAATTTTATATGGCGATGGTAGCCGATCAAGTGAAATTGAAGCTGAAAATCAAACAGTACATCCTGCCTTTATGCCTTCTAATTTAACGGTAAAAGCACAATGAAGTTACCTGTAAATATCGTGTTATTCGTTTCTGGAAAGCAGATTTCTGGATGGGAACAGGCCAGTATCCACCTTGGGATTGATTTGATGCCTTGGGCAGCAAGCCTGCAGATTAGTTTCCCTGATTTATTAGGATACGAACAGGATTTTCCAGAGATTTATGAAGGAGATGATGCTGTCTTGCTTGTGAATGGATCAGTGCTGATTACAGGCAGATTGCTTCAAATTGAAGAAGAAATTTCCAGTGAGCAACATGTTTTTACATTTGAAATCGCCAGTAAAACCTTAGATTTAACAGATTGCTCAGCGGAAATTCCAAAAAATCAAATGAACTCAACGGATCTGTATCAAATTTCTAAACAGATTTGTGAGAATTTCAATATTCAAGTTTTAAAAGGGGAGGCATTACCCAGTCTTGATATTCAAGCTTATTCATCTGTTCTCACAGAAACGCCGTTTCAGATTATGGATAAACTTTGCAGGTTAGCTGGTATTCTCTTTGTGGATACACCGGAGGGAAATGTTCTTTTGACAAATGTGGGCCAAGAGAAAATGGGATCATCTTTAGTTTTAGGTGGTAATGTTGAAAAATTGCGTCGCAAACGCTCTATTTCAGGGCGTTATCATGAAATACGTGCCATTGTGAATAATGAAGTTATTTTAAACGTGCCTCCCTCTGAGAACAAAAATTATGTCTCTCAAATTGAGAGTTTAACTTTGTGTACGCCAGCAATAGATGAGGGAGTGCCAGCGACGCGTAAATTGCTTGTTCCAGTTGAAACGAATGATCCAGATTTTAAAGTTACGCAGAAAAGAGTTGATTGGGAAATATCAAGGAGGTTTGGTCGTTCCTGTGCGTCAACTGTCACTGTTGATAGCTGGTTAGATGATTTTGGAAGTCCATGGCTTCCAAATAAGTTGGTGGCTTTACAAACGAAAATTTCAACAGAAGAGTATTTAATTGTGGAAGTGGAATTTACGAAAGATCTCCAAGGAACAAGAGCTAATTTAACACTTATGCCGAAAGAAGCTTTTATTCCGCAGCCTATGATTAATCCGCTTTATAATTCAAAATTAACGCAAGCTTTGATGTAAAACGGCTTTTATTCGTTTGACAAAATACCAACTTTTTAATAGATTTTTTCTATCATAAGACATTTATATCAAGACCGCTCTTTTCTTTGAATGGAGCGGTTTTTTTATGGAAAAATAAAATGCCATTAGATGCTATCACACGATTAGGACGACGTTTTTTAATGTCGATTGGGGTCGCACGTCTAACAAATGATAGCGATTTTTCAGGAACAACTCAGAAAATTCAAGCTGTATTTCAGAATCAAGGAAATGGCGTTCTTGTTAGAGAAGGCATTCAGCTGGTTCAACAATATGGATTTGCTTCAAGGCCTGTCGCTGGGTCAGATATTATTGTTTTATTTCTTGGTGGGAATCACTCTTCTGCCGTTGGGATTGCAACGCAAGATCAGCGAAATGTGCCAAATGATATTAAACCAGGGGAAGTTTGTCTTTATCATCCTCAAACAAAATCTAGAGTTTATCTTCAGGAAAACGGAGATATGCGCATAAAGCCAAAAAATGGTCAAAAAATTATTTTGGATGGTGAGACAGAATGCACAGGGAAATTTACAGCAGATAAAGAAATGGACGTGAAAGGGAACGTCACCGCTGAAAAAGAAATTCAATCAAAGGGCAAAATAAGTTCAGAGGAAGATGTTGTGGTTGGGAGCGTCTCCCTTTCAAAACATAAGCATCCAACAAGTGCGCCTGGGGCACCGACAGGAGAGCCCGTATGAGCAGTTCGCTTTTACCTGTTCCAAAAGATTTGGCGATCACATGGTCGAATGCCTCAATGTCAGGGGATATTTCAACGGATTTGTTGAATAGGGATTTCCTTTTAGAAAATCCGCTTCTTTCTTGTGTCATGGTTTCTCTTTTTTCTGACCGTATTGCTCCAGATATTTTAAATTCTGCAGAAAAAAGCATTGGAATTTCACCATCTGGAAATGCGGCGAATGCCTTCCAAAAGCCACGAAAAGGTTGGTGGGCAGATAGTTTAGGAACAGATCAAATTGGATCGCGCCTTTGGCAACTTCAGAGAATTTTAAAGGCCAATAAATCTTCTGTTCTGCTTGAAGTGCAGGCCGTTGTTTATGAAGCGTTGATGTGGATGATTGATAAAGGCGTTGCGCAGAGCATTAATGTTGTTGCGGGTTGGGTGGCTGGAAATACTGATGCTGTTTCTTTTTCTGTTTCTATAGAACAGCCTCGGACTTCAGGAGCCGATAATTTTACGTTTCAATTAGCCTGGAATAATTTGTAATGCCTTACCAAAGACCGACTTTAGTCCAAATCCGAGATCAGATTGTTTCTAATATTCAGGCGGGAAATATTCCCGCCTTTTTAAATGTGATGTTTAAATCTGTCGTTTGGGTTTTTGCCAATGTGTGGGCAGGAATGTTTCATCTGCAATATGGCTTTTTAAGTTGGATTGCAAAGCAGTCTGTTCCCTGGACTGCAACAGGTGTGTATTTGGAAGCTTGGGCTTCTTTTAAAAATGTCAATCGGAAAACAGCGACACAATCTTCTGGAATGGTGACATTTCAAGGGATTTCGAGAGCGTCCATTCCTGCAAAGACTTTAATTATTTTATCAGGTGGTATTTCAGTTGAGAGTACAGAAGATGTGCAAGAGGTAAATGGGCAGATTATTGTTCCAGCTGTTTCTCAAGTGACTGGAAAAGATCAAAATGTTCCTATTGGCACTTTGGGAGATCTTTCAAGCCCAATAGCTGGAATTCAAATGACAGGTGTCGTGAGTGAGCCTTTTGTGGGGGGAGCTGATTTAGAAGATGATGCCTCTCTCAGAGAAAGGATGCTTCAAGCTTTTCAAGAAGGTGGAGAGAATGGACGTGAAGAAGATTATGAAAAATGGGCTCTTTCTGTTTCTGGTGTAACAAGAGCCTGGTGTTACCGTTCAAATTATATGGACGGGAACATGGTCATGGTTTTGTTTATGTGTGATCAAGCAAATGCTTCTAACGGTGGGTATCCTATTGGCACAAATGGCTCAGCCACAGAAGAAAATCGTTATGATACTGCATCTGGGGATCAGCTAAGGGTAGCTGAATATATTTATACAAGGCGTCCTGTCACTGCATTGGTTTGCTGCTCTTCACCAAATAAACAGCCAATAGATTTTGTCATTGGGGGGCTAGGAAAAAATAATACGCCTGAAAATCAGCAAAAAATAAAAGATGTTTTGCAGGATATGTTTGTTCAGGTTTCAGAACCAGGGGGAACAATTTCTCCTGCTGCGTGGCAAGCCAATCTTTTGTCTTTAAATATACCAGATGTTTTTGTTATTTCGCCAACGGCACCTATTTTGGCAAATGGATCTGCCTTTATGCCAGATCTTGGGAATGTGAGCTTTCAATAATGAATTATACAGCCGAAGATTTTATAAAAGCGATCATGGCGCTTTTCCCATCAGGGCCTATTTGGAATAGAAGCAAGGGATCTTTTCTTTATAAATTGCACTTTATTTTAGCAATCTCTTTTAGCAAGAATGCGAATGATGCTTTTGACCTATTAAGAGATGCGTTTCCATCATCATCTGTTTTTCTTTTACCAGAATGGGAAAAAACGCTTGGCCTACCGAATAAGTGTTTTGGAGACAAACAATCGCTTCAACAAAGGAGAGCTTCTGTTATTTCAAGGCTTACAAATAATGGTGGTTCATCTGTCCAATATTATACGGATTTAGCAAAAAGTTTAGGTTTTGAGATTTCTATTGAAGAATTTTCATCTGCAAAAGCGGGACGTTTAAAGGCAGGGAAGCCTTGTTGGGGGAAGATTTGGAATAATGTATGGCGTATTACAATTTCCAAGATTTCATACCAGTATTTTAAAGCTGGGACATCTAAATCAGGAGACCCTATTAGGACATGGCAGTTAAGTGCATTGCCTTGTCTTCTCAGTTCAATTGTTCCAGTGAACACTATTCTCATTTTTAGAGAAATATAAAACCAGTAAAAAGAATGATTTTTTGCCGCTTTAAAGCGGCTTTTTTTATGGGAATTTTTTATGCAGAGAATTTCATCGCAAGGTAGTGTTGCAACACTGCCAAATGAGCCAGATAATGGAAAGCCAGGATATTTTACAAATGGTAATCCTTACGCAGGAAATGGCGGATTAGATGCAACAGATGTTACAGCAGCTTGGTTGAATAGCGTCCAAGAAGAGCTTTGTAACATTGTTACCATAATGGGAGATCAGTTGGATCCCGAAAGGAATGACCAGGCTGTAACAGCTATTAAAAAATATATTAGCGATTATGCTCAATCAAAGGGATTTTATCCGTATACCAACGATCCTTCGAAACCTGCAGATGAGACGGGAAATACGGGTGTTGATTGGCTTGGTTTGCGCATATACAACGGTGTTCTTCACGTTGTTGTTAAGGCAGGAGCGGGTGCTAATAAGGCAGTTTTTATTCTTCCATCATTTGATGATTTAAAAGACTATCAGGAAAAAGGTTTTTATGTCGGGACATATGATCCTTCTCTTCAGCCTGATCAAAACGGCAGTGTTGGTGCAGGCTGGTTTGGAATAAATAAAAAAGATTCTATCGTTAGACTTTTAGCAAAAGATGGTGCAGGAGATACCTACACTGCAGCTAGTGTTGAGGATTTAGGGAATTACCAAGAAAAAGGAAGTTATGTAAAAACTAACGCGGATCTAACAAAACCAGATAAAAATGGAAATGTAGGCGCTGGTTGGTTTGGATTAAGTAAGAATGGTGCAGGTGCTCGTCTTCTTGCAACGGATGATGCTGGTGATGTGATTGTTGCGGCAAGCTTAGTTGATTTAAATAATTATCAGCTGAAGGGTTTTTATGTCGGTACATACGATCCTTCTCTTCAGCCAGATCAAAACGGCAGCGTTGGTGCACGCTGGTTTGGAATAAACAAAAAAGAGAAAATTGTCAGGCTTTTAGCAAAAGATGGTGCAGGAGATACCTACACTGCTGCTAGTGTTGAGGATTTGGATAATTACCAGCAAAAAGGGAACTATCCGCCAACACTTGACCCAAGTCTTGCTGCAGATAAAAGCGGTAATCTTGGCTTAACGCTTATTTGTCTAAATACAAACAAAGAAAATCCGCAACTTGTCGTTAATACAGGCAGTGGTGATGGCAATAAAACTTATGCCTTTCCTTCTTTTAAAGATCTAAGCAACTATCAGCCTGCAGGTAATTATGTTCCCACAAATCCTCCTGATGCGCCTGCTGATGAAAGCGGAAATTTAGGATTGGGCTGGTTTGGTTTCCATACCGTAAATGGGAAAACAAACCTTCTCGCCGCTGGTGGAAGTGGTTCTGGAAATTTAGTTGAAACTATTCCGTCTTTTGATGATTTATCTTCGTACGCAAAACTTGCTGATGGTATTAAAAATAAGCGGATAGAGTCTGGAAACAGTCCGAAGAGTGTTGGCGCAAATGGGGGAACATGGATTGCCTTTTCCCAAGCCTTTGGAAGCGCTCCTATCGTCGTGGCAACGGAATTAAATAATACAAGTGATCCCACGGGGACACTGAATATTTGGGGTATAACGACCGCTGGATTTTATATTGACAGTGCTAATGCCTCTAAATCCTTTAACTGGATTGCAATAGGAGATCAATAAATGACTGAGAATGCACAAAAGCAAGCTAATTCATCGCCAAAAGTAACGGTTATTCCAGATTTGAGTGAGTACAAATATTTTGCAGAACCTATAAATACAGATACCGCTGGAAGTTCTTTTCTGCTGCCTTGGTGCAAGATGGTTAAGGATAAAAACGGCAATCCTGTTTCAGTTCCTGATACTTATAAACCTATTCCTGTGAGCAATCAGGATGAGCTGCAAGCCTTTATGAATAAAGCGCCTTATTTTGATAAAGATGGTGCTTTGCAATATGGCTATGCACCGCCGAAGCCAAATGCGCAGGAGCAAGCAAAAGTTATTTATATGCAACTCAAAGAGAGCGCCGTAAATGGCTTACCTGTTGGTGCATCACCGTCACCAGAAGCTGTTTCTTACGCAAAAGATTTGCAGAATATTATCAATCCTCCAGTCCAAAAAACAACTGAGGCTTTTGTTCTAGCGACTACAAGCTCTGAAACGAAATCAGAAAGCCCCCCAGTTGCTAACGAAGTAACTTTGCCAAAACCACCATTTTCATTGAATTTACTGAATGATTTTAGTTCGGGTTGGTGGGTTTAAGAAGGAGAGAAAAAATGTCTGCAGACGAAATTGCAATTCTGAGAGCACAAATGGAAGCGAACAGACAAGAAACAAGTGAACGTATTGACCGTGTTTGTGAAAATCAACGCCGATTTGAACAAAAGGTGGATGAGCTTCTGGGGCTTGGAAAAGGCTTAAAGCGCTTCATTATGTATGCTGGCGCTCTGGCAGGTACGATCGGTGGATCATTTTTTGCTTATGTGCCTCAGATTATTAAGTTCTTGGATCATGTTTTGAACGCAGTTTAATCGCAGTTTTAATAACGTGTTAATTTTTCGCTCTCATTTTGAGGGCTTTTTTTATGGAGATTTTATGACTGGATTAAATTTACATCAGTTTAAAAATCTTGTGGTTCGTCCAGCTTTGGAAAGTCTGAAAATCGGTGGCTTGGCTGCTGTTAATCTTGTTACAGGGACAGCACTTGCTGAGAGTGGGTTGGTTTATTTAACGCAAATGGATGACGGTCCAGCCTTGGGACTATTTCAGATGGAGAGTAAAACGCATGATGATATTTGGAAGAATTTCTTACCAAATAAGTTAAAGCTAAAAGCAAATCTTCAAGGAATGGTCAATTCATTGCAGCCAGATGCCCGAATGATGATTGGCCATTTAGCTTATGCCAGTGCCATGTGTCGTATTGAATATATGAGAACTTCTCAGAGATTGCCTGTGGCAGATGATGCGATTGCGATGGCCCATTACCACAGGTCTCATTACAATATTTCGGGAAAAGCGGATCCTCAAAAAAATACACCACTTTTTCGCGCTGCAATCAATGCTTAGTCGGTTTGTACATTACCTCTGTCAGCGGACAACATGGCTTGGTTTAATCTTTATTTGTCTGTCTTTTTCCGGTGTTTATCTAGGCGTTTTAGATGAAGGTGCAGCAGGCGTTCTTATAACATTTTCTCTTGGAATGCTTATTCCTGAAAACTGGCCAATGGCAAGAAAGGTTGTGAATTTTATCGCACCCATCTTGGTTCACCAAATTGGAAATCACGCAATTTTAAAAGCCTCTCATCCTAAAATAGGTGATTGGAAAAATAAGAAGAATTTTAAGAAGGACGCTTTAAGCGTCTTTTTTAATAGCTGCACTGGCCAGCCTGAAAAGTTCAGAGAGCCAGACCAAACTTTTAAAAAGGAAAAGATCATGGAAGATAAAAATACAGAAAACACTGATTTGCTTGAAGTAACAGATAATGTTGCTCAAGAGGAAACGAACCCATCCAATGCTTCTGTCGCGGATGTCTTCAATCAGCTTGAAGAAGCCATTTATGAGGCTGAGGGAGAAAAATTGTCTGATGCACAGAAAGCAAGGATTAAACTTTATGGCAGCGTTTCTTCTGCTATCGTTTCTAGCCTTCTAGGTGTCGTTGGTGGAAAATTTGATGTTCAGGGGCTTTTGAATGGCATTTCTGACATTGAAAAAGGGGTGCTGTTGCAAGAACAGGGTTTTTTCACTCTGAAGGCCGCATTTAAAAAAGCTGCCTAAATCTTAATAAATGAACAATCCGGAATTTCCGGAGAGTTGAAATGAGCCTGTAAGAATTTTTTACAGGCTTTTTTTATAGGAAAATCAAAATGAAAATATTTTCTTCAATTTTAAAAATGAAGCGTGCGATCTCATTGTTTTCTATTCCTGTGGCTGCACTGTGTTTGAGTTTGGGAGCTTGTACGACAAGTTCAGATGTTTCTGGTTCTGGAAATACCAGTACCTTTTCAAACCGCCAAGGTGTTGATGCGAATGGCAATCAAATTCCAGTTGGTGTTCTCGGTGGTGCACCTTCTGCAAATCAGCCAGCTAGTGTCGCTCAGTCGGGCATTAGTAAAACAAACGGTTGATATGCGGGTGTTACTTCTCATTTTTGTTGTCGTTGTTTTATGCCAATGTACTAATGCCAGAACGTCAGGGAATGGCAATATGTCATTTATGACAAATCAACAAGGCGTTATCACATACTATAATAGCTATGGAATGAATGAAGAAGAAACGCAACGTTTAAAAGAATATGATGAGCGCAGAATGGAAGCGCTCATCATTGCAAAGGAACGTGTATCTCAGAAAAACTACTAAAGAGAATTTATTATTTCTGGCTCATTTTCTGTTGACAGAAGCATGCTTAATCATCATTTAATATACGAAACCCGTTTACAAAGGGTTTATATTAGGTGGATCCCGTCAGGGCCATCGTCTCCTGGTCGCCACCTGAAAAGGTGGCGTCAGTGTTTTTGGAGTGTTTAATTGTCTTCAATTCTATATGTGGATGAGGCTGGAGATGTTGGTGGCTTAGCAAATCCTCCAAGGTCAAACGATCAACCACTTTTAGTTATAGGTGGATTGCTCGTAGATAGTCGTCATTTGTATGCTTTAACGCATGATTTTGCATTTATTAAACGTAAGTACAATCCGAACCTTTTGCCGAAGGACGAACATCCTCTGGATTGGATTTTAAAGGAAGTAAAAGGATCAACGATTCGTGAACATTTGACGAGGCAAACGCGAGATAAAAGAAGACGTGCTCAAATGTTTATGAAGGATATTTTTGGACTTCTTCAAATATATGGCGTCCGTTTTAATGCTCGTATTTTTATTAAAAAATCAGGAATAGAGTTTAAAGAACACCATGTTTATGGTTCTGCAATAGCCGCTTTGTTTAAAAGCTTTGATTTTTATTTAAAAGAAAAAAAGGATTTTGGTGTTTGTTTTTGTGATAGTAGAAACAAAACAAAAAATTCTCATGTAGCCCATTCTTTGTTTACTGAGAAGTTTCGAAGGAAGGATCCTGCATTTCAAAATATTATAGATATTCCATCTTTTATGCACGCCGAAAACTCGGCAGGTTTACAGATATGTGATTTGATATGTTCTGGAATTTTATTTCCGATTGCCGCTAGGGTTTATTGTTCCGATGTTAAAAATATTCATGTGCAAGATCGAGGATTAGAAGTTAGAGAGCATTTTGGACAGATATTAAAAAATTTACAATTTCGATATTTAGATCAACGTAAAGGTAGGTATAGAGGAGGAATTACGGTTTCAGATCGTGTTAGAAAGCAATCCTCTTCATTGATCTTCAGTGAAAAATTTGAAGAAAAAGATTCACTTATACAGTTGAAAGAGCATTTTTCTTAGAAATAAAAATTAATCTTGTGAATTGTGCGCATTCAAAAACTTGCTAAAGCTCTTCGAGAGAAAGGTAAGATGTATTATTCAGATGTTGGAGTTTTTGCTTATGGAACAATTCAAGTTGAGCATTAAATGATGAAATTCTTTAAAGAATTTTTTGTCGTTTTAGTAATTTTTATTTCAACATTTTTGTTGTTTGCTTGGACGTTAGAGAATGTTCTTCCAGAAGATTGTGATCCTATAAATATTTTTGGTTATAGACCTCCATATCCTGCATGGATGGAGATTTTAGTTTTTTTGAATCCGATTATTGTTTATCCAACGATATTCTTTTTTATAATTTTTTTAATAGTTTTTTTATATAAAAAATGTAAGGCAAAATTTGAATTATTGCCTAAAGAAATAGGTGTTTTTAGAAAACTTTTATTTGTTTTAATAATGAATTTTCTTAGCACGATAATTTTTATATTTTTTATCGTTTTGACAGATAAATTATATGATAATTGCGGTATTTCGAATGGTTTTTGTGAGAGGCATCATTATTCCGTTTTTGAAGGTCGTTTTATTGCATTTATAGATATGTTTATGGCCGTGACTTTATCATTTTTGATAGCTAAGTTTTCAATAAAACTTTATCACAAATTTAGAATGAAATGCTCTAAAAATTGATTTTAAAATCTCTCTCGGACGTTGGCTCAAAAGGGTTATGTCCGCGCGCAAACCCTGTGCACTCTCCCCAGAGCATTTTTAAAAGCATTCCTGCCTTGTGAAGTTCTTCACTGGCAGATGAGGGAATTTGTCTTGTTGAAATTCCTTGATTTATATTGGCCTCCTATTATTTTTACTAAATTAACCAGTCCAAAATTGGGCTAGTCGGGAGGTTAGTAACAGCACATAGGAACTGCGACAGCTATTTCCCTTTTGGGTATTGTATTTGCTGACCCACCCGACCGGATAGAATTCGATTAGGCATAAAAATGGCGCATGATCTTACGGTAGCGCCTGTCCGCTATGATGAGGTTACTAAGCCTCTTAATAGCGAACATGAATCCTTTTTAGATTTTTGTCAAATGAAAAAGCCGGGTAGTGGAAAACAGAATGTAACAACTGCAACAGCTATTTCCCGAAGGTATTTTATTCACTGCACCCCCCGACCTGATTTCATTGTAGGCCTTTATTTATGAATAAAGTAGTAGGAAAGCACATTAAAATCCTTCCCAAAACTGTTTTACTATATAGCCAAAAACCCCAGGGTTTACCGTTAAGAAAAAGTTGCTGTTTTACTAAAAAAATCGTAGAATTCTCTAGAATAGCGCTACCCACCCGGTTCACCATTCTTCTTAAATTTTATAAATTAATTCTGTCAAGTTTTTAGAATTTATTTCCAAATATAGATTTTGGAATATTAAAAAATCCACCTAAAAGATTTCAGTGGATTTCATTTTTTGCGGATAGAATTTTTTACATTATTGGCTTTTGATCGTCATTATAGGCTGGAGAATCTCCTGTTCTGAGTTGATCATACCGAACATTTTCGACACGTTGATGATCGGCTTTAAGTCTAGAACGAAGTGTTTCTTCTTTTTCAAGTTGATCTTGAATCGTACTTGCGTCCTTTTGTTCACATTCTTTTTGGACTGATTTAAGGGAAGAGCTTTCAAAACTTGCAGCAATGGCTGTATAGGGCAGGCTAATGAGATTTTGCATCCCAAGATAAGGAATGCCACTATTTTTAGGATTCATAGGGTCTTTTTCAACCATGTCTCCTTCTGGAATATTGCTATAGATAACTGCATTTCCGTCCTTTTTACTGAGTCCCATACCTTGAATGAAAAGATCCTGCTTTTCTTGTGCATCAATTAAGTTGGCCCAGTGAACAAGTTTAATTCCATGGGGGACGTAACATTTATTTCCACTTTCATAACGTTCCACATCTGGAATAAAAACGCCTGTCTGCATGGCAGTTGTACAGCCAGCCATAAGTGGAAGAAGGGCACAGAAAATAAGACGTTTAGAACGCATTAAAGACAGAGTCATGAGGTTATGATGTCCCTATAAGTCAGTTTTATGAAGTTTAATTTAAAGAAATCGTTTCTAAAATTCAGAAAGTGTAAGAGATTCTTAAGTATTGCTTTCATCAGAACAAAGAAATTTATAACTGTAAAGAGATTTTAGAGATGTCTTTAAAATGAAAAACAGAAGTCTTTTGTTAAGATTTAAAGTTCTTTTGTCGGCTATAACCAGAAACAAACAGAGACATTGTGGGTAGGGGACGTTTTAAAGAAGAGTTTGCTTGAAAAATACGAAAAAAGAGTGGGCTACCTTCATTTTGAATGAATATAAGAGAATTGATCCAAGGGATTTTACTTTTACCCAAGTGCCACAAGCGCAGTGGGAATATCATCAGCCATTGCCAGATAAGCATCGTTTATGGGAGAAACATGGAAAGGATATTTCAGTCCCCGATGATCCTTTGGGAGAAAAAAGAGTTTTTTAATATCAGACCTTGGTTTTATTTAGAAATTGAGTGGCGGCATTTGGCTGTGCGTTTTGGAAAAATCTATATGGTAAGCGGTTGAAGGGCATTTGCGTTTGCTGGGAAATATTTAGGAAGCTGTATATATTCCACAAAAAAAGGCTGTTATTGTGCATATTTTCCGAAGTTATGAGCTTGCTTATTGTTATCCATCCACCCTTTTAGAATTAAAAAACAACTTGGCTTTGCGCCATTTTCTGGCTTGACAGAGCTGGTATTGCGGTATGAATTTTTGACCCTTCATGGATGTCATAAATTTATTTAAGTTGTGCAAAGTATTGAGACGTAAAAGGAAATATATTTTTAATGGACATTCAGTATTGTGAGACAGTGCTTTGTATTCTTCTCTTCTTCTTTTTTATGTTTATGGGAGGATATAGTGGCGCTAAGCGTAAAGGAAGATCGCCTCTTTTATGGGGAATTTTATGTTTTTTCTTTCCCCTTCTTTTGATTTGTTTAGAATTATCTCAAAGTTATGAAGATGGGGAAGTTCGCCAAGAAATCACGCATAAACTTTCTGTTTTTGAATATATCGCTATTTTATGTGTCTGTTTTTTCATTGGGCTCTTGTTTATGATGGTTTTCTCGCTTTGCTCTTTCTTGTGAGATAAAAGGAATCTTCATGCCGTTTTCTTTCAAAATGCTTAAAAAAAATATGTCACTTCTTGGGCTTTTGAGCGTTGGAAGTTTTTTGTTTTTACCTGCATGCCATCATACGGTGCAGCATTTGGTTCTTGGAATGGATGAGTATGAGAGTACCCCTGGGGGATTGTACCTTTCGCAGTCTGCCTTGGCAGATGTGACAAAAGCTTTCAGCATTTTAGAAGAGCATTTGAATAACTGTACGGAAACGGGATTGCCAACGGAAGATGAGTCTGCCTGTTATAACCGTTCTTGGCGTGTATGGGGAAAAGATATGCATGTTTCAGAAATTGAAATGGAGCCTATTCTGATTGCGAATGATGAAGTGCCAAGAGCCGTTGACAGTGGGGAGATTACAAAGGCCGCAGGGGCTTCAAAAATGTTAGAAGCTTATTCAAAAGTGCGTCAGGTGATTGTGGATAGGTATCTTTCTCAAGGATTGAATAGCGGTTTACTTTTGGCCGCAGCCAACTGCCAAACGCCTTATCGTCAAAATGGTAAATGGCGCATTAAATGCGGCAGTCTGGTTTGGGATGCTGGTATTGTGAATTTGCCTTCAAAAATTTAAAGCAGATAAAGAAAAAGGGCTTTAAAATTAAGAAGCCCTTTTTATCGTATCAAAAGATAGATGTTTTAAGTCGCATTTAGATTAAAATTCTCTAAGAAGGCAGATCTGACAAAACGTCTCCAATCAGGATCAATCCTTGGAACGCCTAGGACTTGGCAGCCAATTTTCAGGAGAGGTGCGTCATGTTCTGGCTTAATAGGGAAAGGTTGGCCAATTTCAGCAGCCTCTGTGACACCATTTTCATAATAGAGGCGTGTCTCTTCATCAAGAGAATCAACAAATTGTGCGATGCGTTCTCTTAAATTTGCTTCAGAAGAATCAGGGTCTTCGACATAAAAACCAGGATGAGCATTTTCATGTGTGTTAAAGTTTGAAGCTCCAGAGGATCGTCCGATAGTCGCCTGAGGAAAGTAGGGATCAACAGAATTTAAAAAAGCTGGATCTGAATCAGCGTATTCACTGGGCGTTTTTTTAAAGAAAAGCGGCTCTAATTTTTCGCGCCCCCATTCTGTGAAGCTGTCAGATTCATGGCGAAGCTTTTGAGAGACATTTCTTGCGCCTTCCATTGCGGGTTGAATGCCTAAAATATGAACACGAACCCCTTTTCTTTGAATCATTTCAACGGCAGGGACAAGATCCTCGTCTCCTGAGAGAATAATCGCATCAGAAATAGCACGCTCGGAAGCAAGGGTAACAAGATCTAGAGCAAGGAGAGCATCGACACCTTTTTGAACACCGTTTTGATTTAAACGTCCTAAACGTAATTTTATAGAGGAACACTGAGCTAAAGAAGAAAAAAGACCATGGCGTGCATCACCTGCATCATACCAGTAAATCCTTAACAGACGGCTTTGTTCTTCTGCTTTTTGTGTATTTCCTTCGGTGATGGGAGCGATAGAAGCAGCAAGCTCACTGGCAATCGCATTTGTGTTCAGAAAAAGAGAGCCACGTCCAGATCCATAAAGTAAATGCCCGGAGGATTCCAAAAAATATCCAGCATCAACGAAAAAAGCGGTCTGCTTGAACATGCAAGATTCCTAAAAAATGTTATCTAAATAATAATGCGACATAAGAAATGTAATGATTGAAATCTGCTTTGAAATAAAAGGAAAACAGTTCAAATTCTTATCCCACTCCCTAGAATAAGAACTATGATAGTTCCTGCGTTATCTTTAGGCATTTTATTGTAAAAAGGCAAATATAGATAAAAAAAATCATGCTTAATCTGCATGAAACGGCTATTTTTAGAAAAATAGAAATATTTTTATTAAACTGAGTTTTGCAGAAGAAGTTTTAAGATGTCCCCCTTTGAAGATTTGTCAGAAAATCAGAAAAAAAATCCACAATCGAAAGCTGGATTGCGCTTTATGACACGTCAGCTGGAGGCACTCGCAAAAGATTGGGCAAAGCTTGCTAATTACGCCTCTGCTTTTAATTATTATCCTCTTTCGTTAACAGAACCAGAGATTCTTGAGATGGCAGAAAATCTTTCGGCAGCGGTTGAGGTTGCTTATGATCTGCTCGATGAAATGGATGATTCTAATCCGTCAGATTTTGAGAGGATAGATAGTCTAATGCATTTAGCGCTTTATGCTGAATATTCGATTCAGCCTATGCGAAAAACAGAAATTTTCCAATCTCTTGAGCCCGCTACGGATCTTTTTGAGGAGTTCTCAGCTGAATCGGCAGAGGATGTTTTTATAAATGAACTCACAGAACTAACGAGCGGTGAGGAAATGTGAAATTTTTTCTAAGGATTGTTGGAAGCAGGGCTTTAATTCCTGTTTGGGTCATTTTAGTAGGCGCTTATATCGGCTATCTTTTAGCAAATTTGTTTTAAGCTGAGATATTCAGGCACAATTTCGCATTCTACATTAAAGGTTTTTTGATAATCATGCATATCACTCCCGCAGAGGCACAGACACCATGGCTTGGATGGGTAATGGATTGGCCATGGATCTGCATTTGGCTGGTATTTTTACTCATTGTTGGGACTATTCTCTTTCTAGAATCTGACCGCTAATGCATGCAATGAAATGATTATGGTTGTGACCATTGAATCGTCCACCCATCTGGCAAGGACACCATGTTAGGGTTGAGGAGTTTCCCTGTTGTTCGGTCTAAATCAAACGAAATGCTTTTCTGGATTGTTTCCATTGGATCTGGTGCGGGGCCACACCAAACAGATCCTTGAACTTTTACTGTATTGCTGTAAACGGCTGGCATGGTTTTGAGATCCATTGCAAAGCGGAACGTTTGTCCATTAGAGGCTGTTGTTGTTTCATTAGACGGCAAGTTTGGATCTGGTGCGCCGGGTGGAACAGGTGCTTTTTTGGGAAGTAAAGGATTCATGCCACGGCGAATGGGCGTTACGAGTGTGCCACCTTGGTTTGTATCTGGGTTAACATAAACCTGCCAGCTTTTATCGACTTCTGTTGTTGAGACAGAGGTTTTGGTCATCAGGTTGCTGTCGCCGTCTCTGCACGTTAGAGAAAAGCCAGAATTTTGAATGTTGAGAGGCTGCAGCTGCATGTTGCCATTTTGTTGAATATCGGGTGCTCCCTGCTCTTTTTCATAGCCGGCTTCTTGCCCTGAAAATGCAGAAGGTAAATCTTTATTATCGCTCTCTGGGGTGGTCGGGCCAATCGGGAGACCATCTGGCAGGGACGCATTCGGCTCAGCAAAAGGATCGGCGGCACAGAGAAGACAGGTAAGACCCATGCCATATAAAAGAGAGCGTATTTTCATCTTTTTACATCCTATGAAAAAGAGAGCATTTTTCAAAATGCTCTCACGTGTAAAATGTTAGATATCAACATCCTCATCTTTGATAAGAGAGGCATTTTCTGTAATGAAACGAAATCTTGGTTCAGCCTGACGTCCCATGAGTTCATTGACTCTTGTATCGGTCATTTTAAACTCTTCAGGTGGCAGGTTGATCCGTAAAAGTGTTCTATGTGCGGGACTCATGGTCGTATTTTTGAGATCACTGACAGGCATTTCCCCCAACCCTTTAAAGCGTGAAATTTCAACTTTTGTTCCAGCTTTAAATTCCTTTTTTACTTTTTTCTCTAAGTCTGCATCATTCATAGCGTAAACTGTCTTTCCTTTATAGGAAAGGCGATAAAGAGGGGGCTGTGCTAAATAAAGATGTCCCTTTTTAATCAGTTCCGGCATTTCTTTATAGAAAAAAGTCATAAGAAGAGAGGCTATATGGGCACCGTCCACGTCTGCATCTGTCATAATAATGATACGGCCATAGCGCAGTTTTTCAAGATTAAAATATTTTCCAATCCCACATCCAAGCGCCTCCGTTAGATCACTAAGCTCTGCGTTTGCACGCGATTTTTCTTTTGTTGCAGAGGCAACATTTAGAATTTTACCACGCAAGGGAAGAATCGCTTGGCTTTTTCGGTCTCTCGCTTGTCTTGCAGATCCGCCAGCAGATTCCCCTTCCACAAGGAAGATTTCACTTTCACTGGTTTTATGATTAGTGCAATCAGTGAGCTTTCCTGGCAGACGAAGTCTTTTTGTGGCACTTTTTCGATCAATTTTTCGGGCGGCTTTTTGACGTTTTCTTTCTTCGGCACGTTCAACAAAAAATTCTGTCAGCTTGTCAGCTTGCGCAGGGTTGCCCGCCAGCCAATGATCTAGAGGATCCCGCAGGGCATGTTCTGTTAGTCGGGTAGCTTCCGGATTTGAGAGACTTTCTTTTGTTTGGCTTTTAAATTGAGGTTCTTTTAAGAAAATTGAGAGGCGAACCTGACTATATTTAAAAATATCATCTGGCGTGATTTGCCCTGAGTTACGAATTTTACGTTGCTGCCCCCATTGGCGGAAACCTTTGGAAAGAACAGCCCTTAATCC
Organism: Acetobacteraceae bacterium; assembly: GCA_004843345.1. Lineage (NCBI taxonomy): Bacteria > Pseudomonadati > Pseudomonadota > Alphaproteobacteria > Acetobacterales > Acetobacteraceae > Acetobacteraceae bacterium. Next base: position 313,013 of record CP039460.1, on the reverse strand, counting down.
ATTAACATGCGTTCCGCCATCAGGGGTTGGAATGGCATTACAATAAGATTCTGTATCGCCATTGCCATCATCTGTGAAAGCGATTGCCCAATCCACTTTTTCACCAGTTTCCTCATCAATATTTTTTTTCGGATTGCTCCAAATAGGGGCGAGAAGTTCAGTTCTCTCTGATAAATCTGCTTGGAGAAGATCACTTAGACCATTTGGGAAACAAAAAACAGCTTCAGCGGTGAGGGCAATCTTCTTTTGACCAGAGAGGCTGGCTTTATTGTCCTCTTCCTCGTCTTCTTCATTTTCCTCTTGTTCATTTGCATTATCTGCTTGTCTGTCATTTTCTTCCAGAGGAGTCTCTTCTTCGGAGTGTTTTTCCGTAGCGTTAGTTTTTTCAGAGGAGAGAAGTTCAGGAGCGCAATGCCATTCTATGATAACGCCTGCAAAAAGGGCGGCTTTATGGCGGCAAAGCGTGAAAAGACGTGCAGGGTCAAAGGCTTGAACATTCCCAAAAATTTCAGGGTCTGGTTTGAAAGTGACGATCGTGCCAGTTTCATATTTTTCTTCAGGAGGAAGGCGTTTTTTTGAGAGGGTTGAAACCGCTTTGCCCCGCTCAAAGCTTTGCGTATAGCGATAGCCTTTTCGGAGGACTGTAACTTCCAGTCTTTCTGAAAGGGCGTTCACAACAGAGCTTCCGACCCCATTTAAGCCCCCTGAAACAGCGTAAGCACTGTCAGAAAATTTTCCGCCGGCATGTAATGTCGTGAAAATAACTTCTAAGGCGGATTTTTCAGGATTGCTTGGATGGGGGTCAACAGGAATGCCACGTCCATTGTCAGAAATTGAAATTTCATGTGCGGATTTTAAGAAAAATTTAATGCGGTTGGCATGACCGGCCAGCGCTTCATCCATGGCATTATCAAGAATTTCGGTTGCTAAATGATGAAAGGCTTGCTGATCCGTTCCCCCGATATACATGCCAGGCCGTTTTCTGACGGCCTCAAGCCCTTCAAGAACTTGAATAGCAGAAGCATCATATTCTTTCTTTTTTGCACTTTTTCCTCTTTTGCGTGGCGTGTCCGCATTCGCATCTAAAGGCACATTAAAGAGGCTGTCTTTTAAATCTTTATTCAATGGAAGCTCCGGCTAACAATTCTGATAATTAATGGTTTTGTGAAACGTCTGGATAGGGCTGTGGTGGAAGAACAGGTTCTTGCGGTGCTTCCATTTTTTTGGAAGCGGGGGATGCAGGAAAGGTAATATCCGCAGGATTTTCCTGTGTCTCTGGTTCTGGGGTAGGTGTTGTTTTAGGTTTTTCTTTAGGTTCATCGAGAGGCGGGCGAATAGGTTTTTTCTTAATAGGGACGAATTTATTCGTTTTTTCCTGTTGATGGAATTGGGCTTTTGTTGTTCCTGTGCTTGGGTTTGGCTGCGCAAAACTGACAAAAGGAGCTGTTTCACCAGCGGTAACAGGGCTTGTATCCCGTTTTCCTGTTGGGGATTTTGGAAGGGGAACAGCTAAATTTTTGCCCTCGGCATAGGCAGAAAGATCCTCGGCAGATTGAAAATATTCGGCTTCATGAAACATATTATTATGGGTTTTGCAGAAATTTCCTCCTTCACGGGCGGCTTTCAAGGAAGCTGCGTCCGCCAAGTCTGTCATATATTGATCTAAACGCATCTCTCCTCTAGCGGCATAGAGCTTCGTAAAAGAATTTTTGAGAGATTGATAGTTCTCTTGAAGGATATTCTGAAACTTTGTGACGAAAGAGTTATATTCTTTATGTTGATTACAAGTAAGGGCAATCAGCATAAGCTCTGATTTAAGTGCTGAAATATTTAGCATTCGCCGAAGTTCAGGCGACATGGTTGGCCCAACAATGGGTTCTTTTGGCTTTTCAGCTGATTGTTCTGTGGGGGCAGGTGTGAAATCGTCTGAGGCTTGCTGCTGGCTATCTGGCAGAGGCAAATTTGGAAATTGTTTTCCAAAGTTTTTCGGCATTTTTTGTTGAGAATTTTCCTCAGGGATCTCATCAATATCGGCGGAGACTGGCTGGCTATTGTTCTTTATGGGATCGGAGGCCGTTTCTTGCTTTTGCGCAGAGTTTAAATTTTCAGCAGAGATGTTCGGCTCAGAGGGGATTTTTTGAAAGGGTAAATTATTTGTGGAAGGACCCGCAGCTGGAAGGAAGGAAAGAGCTGTCCCTAAGAAAAGATAATGAAGAAAAATCAGCTTATTTTTAGGGAGATTCATTTTTTTCCAGTTCTGATCAGCATCATTCTAGGATAATGATATTTTTTAGCATCGAAAAGCAAGGAGAGAATGCGCTAAAGTGATTTTGTTTTAGCACGTTCCGAATGAGAAAAGATTATGCCAGAAATTCCGCAATTTATGAAGAATGGGAAGAGGGGAAGTCTTTTTTTACTTTCTTGTTTTATTTTAGGGGCTTGCAATACAATTCATCTGCCTTTTTTAAAAAAACAGAGTGAAAATAAAGAAACAGCTCCCCCTTCAGATCAGTTTGCACCCGGAGAATTTTCCGCTTCATGTAAGCCTGGAGATATTTCTGTGGTCGAGAATAGTGTGCTTTCTATTGGGATGCGGATGGTTTCAGACGGAAAATGGTGCGCTTTAGAAATGGGGCGTGATGATGCAGGAGAGTATAAAACATTTGGCGTGCCTGTTTCGCCTGAACATGGAAAAGCCTATATTTATGATGGCGAAGATGGCGTGACTTATGTTGCTTATCAGGCTGAAAAAGGCTTTGAGGGAGAAGATCATTTTCGGGTTTTCTTTATACAAGGACTGGATAGGCCGCGCCGAAATATTGAGGTGAGGGTGGATGTCAGTGCGCCTTATCAGAAAAAGGTTAAACCGACCTTAGAAAAGATACAGCCTGAAAAAGATGAGCTTAATTAAAGTTAATTTCCACACGTCTGTTTTGAGAATCCCGAACGCCCGGACCTGTTGGCATTAAGAGATTGGTTGCGCCCAACCCCTTCACCGACACTAAGCCTGCGGCAACACCATCATGCACAAGTTCGGCTTTGACGTTATCGGCTCTCTTATAAGAGAGGTTATCGTTATAGGCGGGGCCGCCTTTAATCGTTTCGCCAGAGGTATCCGAATAACCTTTGACGAGGATCTTTGTATATTGGACATTTGTTGAGTTGCGTGCGGCTAAACCAATAATTTCACGGGCTCTTGGCGTAAGCGCTGTGGAATTCCAGTCGAAAAAGACCATATAGGTGCGCTGTGCTGCCGGCGGCGGCGCAGGAGGCATGATGACAGGGCGTTCAATGACATTTGGCGGTATGGGATTAAACTCGTAACGCAAACCTAAAAGAATGGAATCATTAAAATAGGTTTTCGTGCCAAAAGTGGAGTTTGTCGGTCCTAATTTTGCACCGTTTGTTTGATCTGTTACAGGTGTCCCAGTCACAGAGGCAGAGTGCCCATGTCCGCCAATCATCGTATTGAAACGGTATTCGAGCGTTCCTGACAGTCCTAGCATCCAAGGAATTGGAAAGGATGCCCCTCCCATCGCTTGATAGGCGAAAGCGCCTGTTGTGCCACCGATATGCTCGGTATAAGGATTTGAGGACTGCGCCGTGTTAATCAGTGTCATATTATCGTTTTGCCACTCATACCCAACGCCAAAACCGATATAAGGATAAATCCAGCTGAGGCCGATATCCATATCGAAAAAGGCATTTGCAAACCCTCCGTAAACCATCTGATGTCCACTGCCATCATTCGGAAAAGCACCGTTTTTAAGGCCGTTAAATTCATTTTTGGCCATCATACCTTCAATTTCGACACGAAAACCATTACCTAATCCGTACCCCACAGAGGCTTGGACGTCATATCCCGGATTATAGAGAAGCTTTCCGCCGGAAATAACTTGATCGTTTGTTGGACTTCCGGGCGGCCCATATTTTCCTGGAAAATCTAGCCGAACTTTAGGATTGATTTGCTGGCCTTGGTTGAATGAAACACCGCCACCGCCAGCAACATAAACGCCGCGCACGGGCTGTGCTTGGAGGCTGGAAATGGAGGTAAGCAAAAACATCCCAGTCACAAATAGCGCTAGGAGAACCCATTGACGTTGATAGAAAAAATATTTTTCTAGGAAAATAGAGGTCATTGAAAAAGGTTCGAACTTTTATACATTATTCTTCTTTTCGCCTAAATAACATTGAAAGGCAAATAGAAGTGCAAAGGGAAATTATCCCTTTGCGGTTATTCTTCTTTTTTCGGTGTTTTCTTTTTCGTTGTAGATGCTTTTTTTACCGTGGTTTTCTTTGCTGTCGTTTTTTTGACGGAAGCTTTTTTTGCAGGTATTTTTTTCGTCGCCTTTGTCGCTGATTTATCGGTCGTCGATTTTTTTGCAGACGCTTTCTTGGCCGTGGCTTTTTTGGTCCCTCGCACAGGTTTCCCTTTTTCGGCTAGCGCCTCTAAAGCCATGTCTAATGTGACATCGTCAAGTTCTGTTCCTTTTGGAAGAGGCGCCATCATTTTTGCATGTTGCGCATAAGGGCCAAAACGTCCTTTTTTGGCAAGAACGGCTTCACCATCTTTGGGATGCGGGCCTAAATTTCGGATTGAGGCCAGCTTAGCGGCTAAAATTTCTAGCGCCCGTGGAAGTTGAATAGAAAGGAGATCATCTTCTTTTGTAAGTGTTCCAAAGATAGATCCCATTTTAACATAAGGTCCAAAACGTCCGAGATTAACCTCGATTTTTTCACCCGTATCCGGATGATTTCCGAGGAAGCGTGGCAAGGCTAAAAGATCTAAGGCCGTTTCAAGTGTTAATGTTTCTGGATCCATTGCTTTGGGAAGAGAGGAGCGCTTAGGTTTTTTCTTTTTGTCAGTTTCATCGACTTCGCCCTCTTGAACGTAAAATCCATAAGGTCCTTTTTTAAGAGTGATTTCAGCCTTCGTTTCTGGATTTTTGCCTAGAATGCGTCCATTGCCTGCCATATCTGCAGGAATATCTTCTCCCGAAATAAGGGGGCGTGTGTAAGCGCATTCAGGATAGTTTGAACAGCCAATAAATGCGCCATGCCTGCCAAGCCGTAAACCAAGACGGCCTTCCTCACGCTTTTCTTTTTCACAAATAGGGCACTTACGAGGCTCTGGATGATTTTCATCTTGTGGAAAAAAGTGAGGGCCTAAATCTTCATCAAGTGCATCAATGACGTCTGAAATTTTAAGATTTTCTGTTTTTCCGACCGCATCTGAAAAACCAGTCCAGAAATTTTCCATCACTTTGTGCCATTCTAAGCGGCCATCTGAAATATTATCAAGCTCTTCCTCAAGATTCGCTGTGAAATCCGTTTCAACATATTGATTAAAGAAAGACACTAAAAAGGCCGTTACCAGACGTCCTCGATCTTCTGGGAAAAAACGGCGTGATTCTAAACGGACATATTCGCGGTCTTTTAAGACGGCCAAAATAGAAGCGTAAGTGGAAGGGCGTCCAATGCCAATTTCTTCCATTTTTTTGACAAGTGACGCTTCGGAATAGCGTGGAGGAGGCTGTGTGAAATGTTGGTTGGGGGTAACCTCCAGTGCTTGGATGGTTTCGCCTTCCTTCATTTCTGGTAAAATCGTATCTTCGCTATTTTCTTCTTTTTTGGCGTTTGGAACGCCTGTGATTTTCATAAAACCGTCAAAGGCGATGACCGAGCCAGTTGCCCGAATTTCAAGGTCTTTTTGTCGATTTTGTATCGTGGCGGTTGTTTGATCAATTTCAGCCGAAGCCATTTGAGAGGCTGTCGCTCTTTTCCAAATAAGTTCGTAAAGTCTGGCCTGATCATGATCTAAATAGGGGGCGACCTCTTGAGGCGTATGGGTGATGTCTGTTGGGCGGATCGCTTCATGCGCTTCTTGGGCATTTTTGGTTTTTGTCTTGTACATACGGGGAGAATTGGGGAGATATTTTTCTCCAAGATCGCTTTTGATATGATCTCTGATTGCAAAAACAGCCTCTTTGGACATCGTAACGCCGTCTGTTCTCATATAGGTAATGAGCCCTGTTTGTTCGCCCTTATAGGTGATTCCCTCATAAAGTTGCTGTGCAATTCTCATCGCATGCTGTGGTGCCATTCCAAGTTTTCTGGAGGCATCCTGCTGCATCGTTGAGGTTGTGAAGGGAGGTGGTGGGTTGCGTTTGATGCGTTTTTTTTCAACAGATGCAACCGAAAGGCTGGTGGCCTTAATGGCTTCGACGGCTTTTAAAGCCTGCGTTTCATTTTCGATGTCATAAACATCTAGTTTTTTACCTTCAAAATGCGTTAGGCGTGCTTCAAAATTTTTAGAAGCTTCAGTTTGGCAGAGACTGATAACACTCCAATATTCCCGTGGGTTGAAAACTTCAATTTCAGATTCACGTTCACAAATGAGGCGCAGTGCAACCGATTGCACCCGTCCAGCACTGCGACTACCGGGGAGTTTTCGCCAAAGAACAGGGGAAAGGTTAAAGCCGACAAGGTAATCAAGCGCACGCCGGGCCAAATAAGCGTCAATTAAAGGCTGATCAAGGCCTCTGGGAGATTCCATCGCTGTTTTGATGGCATTTTTAGTAATTTCATTAAAGGTGACACGCTCGACAGGGATATCTTTAATTTTTTTCTTTTCTTGGAGAATTTCTTTGATATGCCAAGAAATAGCTTCTCCTTCTCTATCAGGGTCAGTTGCGAGAATGAGTCTGGAAGCGCCTTTGAGAGCTTTTTCAATATCTCCCATTTGACGAGCGCCACGTTTGTCAATTTCCCATTTCATGGCGAAATTTTTATCAGGCAAGACACTTCCATCTTTAGAAGGGAGGTCACGGACATGCCCAAAAGAGGCAATCACCTTATAATCAGAACCAAGGTAACGATTGATGGTTTTTGCTTTTGCAGGACTTTCTACGACGACTAATTTTACCATAATTTTTTACCAATAGTTCTATTTTTGAGGCGCAAGAGAAATAGTATCACTTGGGTGAAGGGAGACGCGTTCCAGCAGATTTAAAAGGCTAATTGTGGTCAGAACTTCTTGAGCTGAAAGCTTTGATTGAAGAATGAGCGCTTCAATTGTTATGGGGACAGGGGAAAGAAGGCAAAGAATTTTTTGTGCATGTGGCGGAAGATCCTCTTTTTCACTCTCTATATCGGGGCTTTGTAAGTCGTTTTTTGTAAAAAGAGAAGGTGTGGTTTCTTCTTTTGGGGGCAGCTTTTGTGATTTCGGTGCGTTTTTAGAAAAAGAAGGCTCCGCTTCTTGTGGCAGATGGATCAGAATATCTTCTGCGTTTTCGACTAAAATAGCGCCTTCTTTAATGAGATGATTGCCACCAGCAGAACGAGGGTCAAGAGGAGAGCCGGGCACAGCAAAAACGAGGCGATCGTAATCAAGGGAAAAATTTGCTGTAATCAATGTGCCTGATTTTCGGGCCGCCTCGATAATCACAGTACCAAGAGAAAGCCCAGCGATAAAGCGATTTCTTTTTGGAAAATGCCGGGCGAGGATACTTGCCCCCGGAGGAGCTTCTGTAATGACACAGCCCGATTCTGCAATTTCTTCATATAAAGACAGGTGTTCTCGGGGATAGATAATATCGAGTCCCCCCGGCAAGGCCGCAACGGTGCTGCCTGTTTCTGTGAGAGCGCTTCGATGCGCTTGGCCGTCAATGCCAGAGGCAAGCCCGGAAACGATGGTAATCTTTTTTTCTGCTAATTTTTTTGCCAGCTGACTTGCAATCGCGAGCCCTGCGCTCGAGGCATTGCGAGCACCGACAATGGCGATACTTTTTTGATGCAGGAGAGAGAGCTTCCCTTTAACATGCAAAATAGGCGGAAAATCAGGAATCGCTGCAAGAGAGGCTGGATAATTTGCATCTCCATAAAGAAGTGTTTGCGCCCCCAGCTTTTCAGTTCTGGCAATTTCGTCTTCTATTTGAGAAATGGAAGGGGGAGAAATTTTTCCTGCATCTGTTAAAATGCGCAGCGCTTTTTCCGCTGTTTGGAAACGCTCAAGCGCTTGTGAAAAGCGAAGAGGTCCTATCCCAGCTGTTCTTGCAAGCTGGAAACGGCTTTTCCTTTCCGTTGTCCATGGGGTACTCATTTTTTTGCAGGCTTCTCTTGATTCATGGAGACTTTACTTTCTGTTCCAGACCAAAGGCGAGAAAGATTTCCTCTATGACGCCAGAAAATCAAAAGTGAAATCGCATCTGTTGCAAGTGGTGCCGGGGAAAGAAAAGGGTAGTGCCCTAACAAGGGGACGAGAAAGATCATGGCAATACAAGCAAGCAATCCGCCTAAGGAGGAATAGCGTGTAAGTAGAACAATGATGAGCCAGAGCGAAAAGCCTGTTAAGGCAGCAGGCCATGAGAGCGCCAACATGGCGCCAACCCCCGTCGCAATTCCCTTTCCACCCTTAAAGCCGAGCCAGATAGGATAGCAATGGCCCAAAACAGCGGTAAAACAAGCAACAGCACTTAAAAGAGGCATTTCAGCCGGTGGCGCAAAAAAATAAATACAAAGCGCAGGAAGCGCTCCTTTGAGCGCATCACAGAAGAAAGTCGCTGCTGCTAGTTTCTTATTACCCGTGCGCAAAACATTTGTTGCGCCGATATTGCCAGAGCCAACTTTCCGAATATCGCCAGATCCTGAAAATTTTGTCAGTAAAAGGCCAAATGGGATAGAGCCGCACAGGTAACTTGAAATAATGACAAGTGAAAGAAGCCCAAGGGAATAAAACATGAAATCGCTTTCTTAATGAGGGCGACGTGCAGTGGCGATATGCTCAAGAACGGCCATGCGTGCGGCAACACCTAGGCGAACTTGTTCACGAATAAGACTCCGGTTGCCATCTGCAACGGCAGACGTAATTTCAACACCTCTATTGGCGGGGCCAGGATGCATCACAACGGCATGCGCAGGGAGCAATTTTAAACGTTCTTCATTTAGCCCCCAAAGCTCGGCATATTCTTCGCCATCTGCGACAAGTCCGGCTTGCATACGTTCCCGTTGGACACGCAGGCAGATAACAGCGTCTGTACTTTTTAGCGCCTCATCCATATTTTCAAAAATTTTAATATTGTCAGCCTCCGCAAAGGTTTGAGGCACGAGTGCTTTTGGGCCAGCGAGACGAATTTTCATTCCTAAAAGCGTAAAGATTTCAATATCAGAGCTGGCAACACGGCTATGCGAAATGTCGCCGCAAATTGTAACAATACGTCCCTTTAAATCCCCAAAATGACGGCGGAGCGTCAAGGCATCTAGTAAAGCTTGCGTTGGATGTGCGTGGTTGCCATCTCCCGCATTGATAATACCAGAATGGGCATTTTCAGCTAAGAAATTCGCCGTGCCAGATTCTTTGTGGCGGACAACAAAAAGGGAAACATCCATCGCCTCAAGTGTTTGGAGGGTATCGAGCAGTGTTTCACCTTTGCTCGTCGAACTGGTGGAAATATCCAGATTGAGAACCGTTGCGCCGAGGCGCTTGGCCGCGAGTTCAAAGCTGGCACGTGTTCTGGTGCTGTTCTCAAAGAAAAGCGTCGCTAAAGTTTCTTGTTCGAGAGACTGAGGAAACGCTTTTTTATTCTTGGCACATTCTGCAAAAAAATCAGCACGGTTTAAGAGTGTTTCGATTTCTTGCGCAGAAAGACCTTTGATTTGCGTTAGATGATGAGGGAAAGAGGCTGCCGTATTCATTTAGGCTGCTCCTTCTGACTTTATAAGATTTTTAGTTGCCCGAATGCGGCGAATAACTTCTTCTTTTCCAAGCGCTGCTAAAGTGACATCAATGCCAGGGGATGCTGTTGTTCCTGTAACAGAAGCACGGAGAGGCTGGGCCACTTTTCCAAGTTTAAGATTCTCTGTCTCTGCAAATTCTTTAAGGGCTGTGTGAATAGGCTCTGCTGAAAAATCTTCTAATTTTTCGAGCATATTGGCTGTTTTTTGCGCAACAGCAATTCCTTCATTAGAGAGGATTTTTAGCGCTTTATCATTGAAGGCAGGGATTGGCCCTGGAAGCGCAAAACGTGCATTGTCCGCAAGCTCAACAAGATTCGCAGCACGCTCTTTCAAGGATGGCATTAAAATTTCAAGCCGTTTTTGAAAGACAGGAAGCGCTTCCTCTGAAATTTCATCTTTTAATCTTGAAAGGATCTCTTTAATGAGGCGCTCATCGGTCGCTTTTCTAAGCCAAACGCCATTTAAATGATTGAGTTTTGCATAATCCATTCGGGAAGGGGATTTTCCAACGCCATCTAAATCAAAAAGTTTGATTTGCTCTTGGCGTGTGAGAATTTCTTCGTCGCCATGCCCCCAGCCGAGACGGAGCAGGTAGTTGCAAAGCGCTTCTGGCAGGATACCTTGTTCACGGAATTCAATGACAGATTGTGCGCCATGGCGTTTAGATAGTTTTCCGCCATCAGGGCCATGAATGAGGGGAAGATGCGCAAATTTTGGGCAGTCCCATCCCATGGCTTGATAGATTAGCATCTGACGGAATGTGTTTGTGAGGTGGTCATCTCCACGCATCACATGGGTGATTTCCATATCATGGTCATCGACAACAACGGCAAGGAGATAGGTTGGCGTGCCATCAGATCTTAAAAGAATTAAATCATCCATTTCCGCATTGGCGACTTCGACCGTTCCTTGGATAAGGTCATTCAGTACCTGTTTTCCTTCTTTTGGCGCTTTGAGGCGAACGGTAAAAGGCTGTCCCTCAGGAGCTTCTGAAGGATTACGATCCCGCCAGAGTCCATTATAACGTGGCGGTTTTCCAGCAGCTCTTGCTTCCTCACGCATTTGTTCAAGCTCTTCTTGCGTGGCGTAGCAACGGTAAGCTTTTCCTTCTGCTAAAAGTTGTTTTGCAATTTCTGCATGGCGAGGCTGATAGCTCGCCTGAAAGCGGACTTCGCCTTTATTGTCGTAATCAAGTCCCATCCATTTTAAGCCACGAAAGATGACATCAACGGCTTCCTGCGTCGATCTTTCTTTGTCGGTATCTTCGATACGGAGAAAAAATTCTCCACCATGATGGCGTGAAAAAAGATAGTTAAAGAGGGCTGCTCTGGCGTTGCCAATATGAAGCAATCCTGTTGGAGAAGGGGCGAAACGGGTGCGAATAGTCATATTTTACGAGCTTACCACTGGCTTAGAGTGAAATGAGTATGGCAGAAAGAAACCTTGGCGATATAAAGATAAATGAAGCCTAATCACAATAAGGAAACAAAGCAGCATAAATTAATTTTATTAAGGAGCCTCTCTTCTGCTTTTAGAAAATATAAATGCTGACTCTAATGTAAAGAGGAGAAAGCAGAAAAAAGAATTCAAAGACTTAAAATCGCAACTTTTTATCTGTTGGGGAGCGCTTTTTTTCGGCTTTGGAAGTGCTTTTTATTTTTTTCTTAAAACAGAACCAACTTTTTTCCAAATAGGGAGTTTAGTTCTCCTATCAGCTCTTCTGCTTGCTGGAATTTTTCTGCTTCAATCTTATTTTTTTTACTTTCGCCTTTTTTAGAAAAAGTGAAAGAGGAATGTTTCTTTTATATAAAGATTGCTCTTTTTTTCTTGGTTGGCTTTATCGGTGCGGCCATACAAACCCATTTGCAAGCGCCATTTCCCAATGTTCCGAGCAATGCTGTTTTTGTTTCAGGAGAATTGGTTTCTGCAGAAGCCCGTTTTACAGGAGAAGATTCCCTTCCTTTATGGCATTTAAAAATTGGGCATGCTCTTTTTGAAAGAGATTTGGATCAGGGGATGAAGCCCTTGAGGCGTACGATAGATCTTTCGTGGAAAAGCAATGAGTCGCCACCTGAAATTGGCAGTCAAATAAAGGTAAGAGCTTTGTTGCATTTGCCGTCTCCGCCTGTTTTCCCAGGCGGCTATGATTCGCAAAGATATGCTTATTTTTCAGGCATTGGCGCGCGAGGCAGGGCCTTAGATACACCTATTATTTTGCAATCTCCAAAAGAAGGGGTGTTAAAGGCTTTTTCTTATCAGTGGGAGAATTGGCGCACAAAGACAGGATTGGAAATAAAGAAAAAGATTAAAGATCCAGATGTCGCCTCTGTTGTGGAAATTTTAATTTGTGGAAAAGAAGGGGATCTTCCGCAATCGCTTCGGGATAATTTCTCGGCATCGGGGCTTGCGCATATTTTGGCGGTCGCAGGATTGCATCTTGGAATGGTGAGTAGGTTTGTTGGTTTTATCGCTTATTTAATTTTTAGTCGGATAGAATGGTTTTTATTAAGGGTTTCCGTTAAAAGACTGGCTGCTCTTATAGGGCTTTTAGCAGGTGCTGCTTATATTTTTTTTACAGGCGCACATATTCCAGGTGTAAGAGCGCTGGGTGTCGCTTTTTTAGCGTTAATTGCTTGGCAGTTTAGACGAACACCGTTTTCGTTGCGATCTTTGGCATTGGTGGCGTTAGGCTTTGAATGCTTGTCGCCTGCGATTGTTCTGCAAGCAGGTTTTCAAATGTCGTTTTGTGCCATTATGGCTTTGGGTGCTGGCTATAGAGCTTTGGCGCCTATAACTTCTTGGATTCGCAAGCGGGGCAAAATAGGATCGTATTTTCTGCTGCCTCTTTTTACGCTTTTTATGACGTCTTTGATTGCAGGGCTTTCTGTGATGCCTCCTGTGCTGGCACGTTTTGGTGTTGTTCAACCTTGGTTTATTTTGGCAAATCTTATCGCTGTTCTTTTAATGGGACTTTTTGTGATGCCAATGGCTGTTTGCAGTTTTGTGAGTATGTTGTTTGGCTGTGATGCGCCCTTTTTGTGGCTCATGGGAAAAGGGGTGGCGCTCATTATTGCCTGCGCGGACTTTAGCGCACACTTGCCAGCAGCCAGTATCAGAATGCCTGTTATGGTAGGGTGGGTTTTGGCGCTTTCTATTTATGGACTTTCGTTACTTTGTTTAGCCGTTGGAAAGCAAAAATATGCAGGGATTTTATTATTTCCCTTGGGAATGTCTTTGATTTTATTGCAGCCAAAACCATTTTTACTTTTTTCGGCTTT